>DATCSE010000001.1:0-2238 GCA_036568605.1 Burkholderiaceae bacterium
CAGTGTAAGGGCCTATCGCCGCGACCCGGCCAACGGCGTCTCGGCCTCGATGTTCAAGAATTCGCGGCGCCCGCGGAAGTTCTCGAGGCGATCCAGCAGCGCCGCGAAATCGGCGTCGCGCTCGACCGGGTTGAAGCGCTCGGTGCCGATCGCGAACACCGGCGCGCCGTCGTACGAATGGAAATACTGCACGTACGCATCGCACAGCCGCTGCAGGTAGTCGGCCTCGATCTTGCGCTCCATGCGGATCGCGCGCTTGCGGATGCGCTGCAGCAGCGTGGCCGGGGTCGCCTGCAGCCAGATCACGAGATCGGGCTCGCTGATCTGCGCCGCGATCGGCGCGTAGATCTGCGTGTACAGGCGATGCTCGTCGTCGCTCAGCGTCAGGCGCGCGAACAGCGCATCCTTCGCGAACAGGAAGTCGCTGACCCGCGTGTGGTCGAACATGCCGGGCTGCGCGATCGCCTGCATCTGCTTCGCGCGCTGGAACAGGAAGAACAGCTGGGTCTGGAACGCGTAGCCCGGCATGTCGTCGTAGAAGCGGCCGAGGAACGGGTTCTCCTCCGGGGCTTCGAGCTGCAGCTCAGCGCCCAGGTGCTGCGCGAGCCGGCGCGCGAGCGAGCTCTTGCCGACGCCGATCGGCCCTTCGACGACGATGTGGCGGAAGCGGCGCAGGCCGCCGCCGGGATGGTCGTCGTCGGCACCGGTCGGCGTCATCGGCTCAGCTCCGGAAGATGAAGTACACCGCGCCGACCATGCAGAGCCCGGCCCAGACGAAATCGAGCTTGAACGGCTGGTTCATGAACACGACCGCGAACGGCACGAACACCGACAGCGTGATCACTTCCTGCATGATCTTCAGCTGCGCGAGCGAGAGCCCGCCGGCAAAGCCGATCCGGTTGCCCGGCACCTGCAGCAGATACTCGAACAGCGCGATGCCCCAGCTGAGGAACGCCGCGATGTACCACGGCTTGGTCGCGAGGTTCTTCAGGTGCCCGTACCACGCATAGGTCCCATGAAGACGTTCGACGCGCCCAGCAGCAGGACGGTTTTCAATGAGGAGGGAGATGTTTGCCATTCGCATCAGTCTATCGGCCCCGGCTCGCCGGCCATCCTTTCGATACGCTGGTCCGCCAGCCCGACCAGCAGCTCGGCGATCCGCCCGCGCCCCGGGATGACCAGATCCGGCGCGATCTCCGCCAGCGGCGCCAGCACGAACGCACGCTCGTGCGCGCGCGGATGCGGCAACTCGAGCAGCGGGTCGGCGCTGCGCTCGTCGCCATACAGCAGCAGGTCCAAATCCAGCGTGCGCGGCGCGTTGCGATACGGGCGTTCGCGGCCGTGGGCACGTTCGATCGCCTGCAGATGCGCGAGCAGCGCCGCGGCCGGCAATCGCGTGCGCAGCCGTGCAACGGCATTGAGGTAGTCGGGACCGCTGGAGTCTATCGGCGCCGTGCGATAGACGCCCGAACGTTGCAGCAAGGTGCTCTCGGGCAACGCGGCGAGCGCATCGAACGCGGCCTCCAGCGCGGCGCGCGGGTCGCCGAGGTTGGCCCCGAGGCCGATGAACGCGTCGACGGCGGCCATCGCGCGCAGCGAATCAATCGTCGATCGCGGCATAGACGAGCTGCCGGAACAACTCGCGCGCCTCGTCGAACAAGCCGGGCGCCTGCGTCAGCAACAGCGCGAACAACGATTCCCGCGGATCGACGAAGAACGAGGTGCCGCCCGCACCGCTCCAGCCGTAGGCGCCGATCGAGCCCGGCTCGGTGTGCTCGCCCACCGCCGTCATCACGGCGAAGCCCAGCCCGAAGCCGTGGCCCGCGGGCATGATGCCGGGCGTCTGCGGAATCGGGCCGAGGTGGTCCGCCGTCATCGCCTCCACGGTCCTGCGGCCCAGCACGCGCACGTCGCCGAGCCGGCCGCCGCCCGTCAGCATCTGCAGGAAGCGCGCGTAGTCGGCCGCGGTCGAGACCAGCCCGCTGCCGGCCGATTCCAGCGGGACCCGCACGCGCGGATCGAAGAGCTGCACCGCGTTGCCGTTGTCCGGATCGTTCGGGAACGGCTCGGCGATCCGCAGGTGCTCGGCCGCCGGCACCGCGAACCTGGTGTCGTGCATGCCCAGCGGCTCGAACAGCGCCTTGCGCAGGTGCTCACCCAACGGCTCGCCGCTCGCGACCTCGATCACGCGACCCAGCACATCGGTCGCGCGGCTGTACTCCCAGACCGGGCCGGGCT
>DATCSE010000002.1:0-6672 GCA_036568605.1 Burkholderiaceae bacterium
GGGCCTGAAGCTGCTCGAGCCGCTGCGCGAGCTGTTCAAGGACGAGGTGCGCGAGCTGGGCGTCGCGCTGGGGCTGCCGCACGACATGGTCTACCGCCACCCGTTCCCGGGGCCGGGCCTGGGCGTGCGCATCCTGGGCGAGGTCAAGAAGGAATACGCTGACCTGCTGCGCCGCGCCGATGCGATCTTCATCGAGGAGCTGCGGGGAACGCGCGACTCGGCCAGCGGCAAGAGCTGGTACGACCTGACCAGCCAGGCGTTCGCGGTCTTCCTGCCGGTCAAGAGCGTCGGCGTGATGGGCGACGGGCGCACCTACGACTACGTGGTCGCGCTGCGCGCCGTGCAGACCAGCGACTTCATGACCGCCGACTGGGCCGAGCTGCCGTACGCGCTGCTGAAGAAGGTCTCGAGCCGCATCATCAACGAGGTCCGCGGCATCAACCGCGTGACCTATGATGTCTCGAGCAAGCCGCCGGCGACGATCGAGTGGGAGTGAGCGCCAATATTCTGGCGTTTTCTCCCGAGATGCGTCAGAATACTTCCGGTCAGACGTGATGGCGGTGCCATTATTTTGGTGCTTTGGGAGGCATGCCGATAAAATAATGCCATGGCCAAGACCACATCGCCCCTGCTGCCCGCGACGGCTGCGATGCTGGCCCGATTCGGCGAACGGCTGCGCGTGGCGAGGTTGCGCCGCCGCCTGACCGCCAAGCAGGTGGCCGAGCGCGCCGGCATGGCGCCGATGACCTTGCGCAGCCTGGAGCGCGGCGGCCCCGGCGTGACCATCGGTGCTTACGTCGCGGTGATGCAGGCGCTGGGCATCGAGAAGGACCTGGAATTGCTCGCGGCCGCTGATCCGGTCGGCCGGGAGCTGCAGGATGCGCGGCTGCCGGCGTACGGTCGCGCGCAGACACCGACGGCAGTGCCGAAGGCAACACCCGCAACGAACGTGAGTCCCGCTGCGACACCTGCCCCGGCCCGTCGCGCACCGGTTCCCGAACCTGCACGTCGTCGCAAGACCGACTCACGCGAACCCGGGTGGGCGGCCGCCAGCGGATTCGCCGACTCGGCCGCGCTGGCCGAGCTGGTCGCGCCGCGGCCCGCGAGCAGCAAGAAATCCAAGAGGCGTTGAGCCGTGGCCGTCACGATCGCGGTCTACGCCGACTGGGACGGTTTGACCGCGCCGCTGCGTCTGGGTCTGCTCCATGCCCGCCGCGGGGCCGGCCGAGAGGCGTTCGAGTTCGAGTTCGATGCGGCGGCGCTGGCGCATCCCGCGCTGGTGAATCTCAATCTCGACCCACGCATCGGACTCTTCGAGGGCCGACAGCATCCGCCGCAAGGCCACGAGACCTTCGGCGTGTTCAGCGACGCGAGCCCGGATCGTTGGGGCCGCGTGCTGATGCAGCGACGCTTCGAGCGCGACAAGCGCGCGGGGTTGCTGCCGCGCTCGTCACGGTTGTTCGAGTCGGACTACCTGCTCGGCGTCCACGATGCCTTTCGTGTCGGCGCGCTGCGATTCCGCCTCGGCGATGCCGGCGACTTCCTGGACGACCGCCATGGGGTCGCGGCACCGCCGTTCGTGCAGTTGCGCGAGCTCGAGGCGGCCAGCCTGGCGCTCGAACGCGACGAAGACAACACGGCAGCCGCCGGCGATGAATGGCTGCGCATGCTGATCGCGCCGGGCGGATCGTTGGGCGGCGCGCGGCCGAAGGCCAGCGTGGTCGATCCGCAGGGGCATCTCTGGATCGCCAAGTTTCCGAGCGTTCACGACGAGCACGACGTAGGCGGCTGGGAGCTGGTGGTGCAGACCTTGGCGCGTGCCTGCGGGCTCAGCGTGCCCGATGGCCTGGCGCGTCGCTTTGCGAACCCGCGCCACTGCTTTCTCGTGCGGCGTTTCGATCGCACCGCGGCGGGCCGGCGCCTGCACTTCGCATCGGCGATGACGCTGACCGGCCATCGCGACGGCGATGATGCGGCGACCGGTGCCAGCTACCTGGAACTGGCGCGCGTGTTGATCGATCATGGCGCCCGTACCGAAGCCGATCTGCGCGAGTTGTGGTCGCGCGTCGTCTTCAACATGCTCGTGTCCAACAACGACGATCATCTGCGCAACCACGGCTTCCTCCTGGTGCCGGGCAAAGGATGGCGCCTGTCCGAGGCGTTCGACATGAACCCGGTGCCGGATGCCGAGGGGTTGCGGCTCAATGTCAGCGAAGCGGACAACGCGATGGACCTGGAACTGGCCCGGTCGGTCGCACCGTACTTTCGCGTCACGGCGCGGCGGGCGGAGGAGGTGATCGAACGCTGCCGGGCGGTCGTGGCCCAGTGGCCGAAGATCGCGGGACGCTTGGGCATCGCGGCACGCGAGCAGGAGCGCATGGCGTCGGCGTTCCGTCTGGCGGCGTAGCGGCGCGTTGGGGAAACAGGCGCGATGTCAGGCCCGAGATTCGAGCAGCCACCGTCGAGCGTTGCCGAAGCGCCGAGGCGGCGCAGCGACCGGCTGTTCTTCGCGATCAAGCCGGATGCACCGGCGGCAGCACGCATCGAGCGGCTTGCGCGCGACCTGCGCAGCGAGCTCGGCTTGCGCGGTTCGCCGTTCGAGCGTGAGCGCCTGCACGTCACGCTGTACTTCATCGGCGACTTTCCGGGCATTCCGGACGGCGCGGTCGAACGGCTGTCGCAGATCGCCGGCAGCGCGGCGGACACGGCGCCATTCAGGATCCGCTTCGATCGGGTCGGGAGTTTCCCGCGCAAGGACCGGCGCCGACCGCTGGTCCTGCAAGGCGACGACGGCGTCCTCGCGGTGACGGCGCTGCACGAGCGCCTGCATGGTGCGCTGGCCGAAGCGGGCCTGGTGCCGCCGGCGCCGGGGCGCTACACGCCGCACGTGACGCTGCTGTACGACGAACGCAGCGTCGCCGACCTGACGATAGACCCCATCGTCTGGACCGTGCGCGAGTTCATGCTCATGCACAGCCTGATCGGCCGCAGCCGGCACGAAACGCTCGCACGATGGCCGCTGCGCGGGTCGCCGTGACGGCCGGCGGCCGGGCGCCGAGCGGCGACTTCCACGCGACCCGCGGCGCAAAGCTTGCGCGTCGCCACGGCACAATCGCCTGATGGAACGCGAAACACGCGACGGAGCGCCGCGATGAAGGCGATGTTCGGCATGGTCTCGCTGCTGATCGCGCTGGCGATCGTCGGCTTTCTCGCCGTTCGGCAGTTGAAGACAGCGGCGCCGTCGGTCGCGCCGGGTGCGTCGGCCGCCGCGGCCGCAGGCCTGTCCGCCACGGGCATCACGACGACCGGCACCGTGCGCGAGCAGTCGCAGCAGGTGCAGCAGAAGGTCAAGGACGACATCGCGAAGGCGCTCGAGCAGGGCGCCGCTGCACGCAAGGAATCGCCGGAGCAATGAGCCTTGCCGACCACCGCGGCGCCGTGGAGCGCTCGATCGACGAAGGGCTGATGCGCCTCGCGCTGGACCAGGCGCAGAACGCCCGGCTGGTCGGCGAGGTGCCGGTCGGTGCCGTGATCGTGCGCCAGACGCCCGAAGGCGCGCAGGTGATCGCGACCGGCTACAACCGCCCGATCACCGAGCACGATCCGACTGCGCATGCCGAGATCGTCGCGCTGCGCCACGCGGCGCAGCTGCTGTCGAACTACCGGCTGCCCGAGTGCGAGCTATACGTGACGCTGGAGCCGTGTGCGATGTGCGCGATGGCGCTGATGCACGCGCGCTTCAAGCGCGTCGTGTTCGGTGCGGCCGACCCGAAGACCGGCGCGGCCGGCTCGGTCGTCGACCTGTTCGGCAGCGCCCAGCTGAACCACCACACCGCCATCGAAGGCGGCGTGCTGGCCGACGAGTGCGGCGCGCTGCTGCGCGAGTTCTTCGCCGAGCGGCGCGAGCAGTACCGGCAGCGCCGGGCGGCCGCGGCGGCGTTGCCCCCGAGCGATGCGGCCGAGGCGAACGGCGAATTCGGCGACACCATCCCGACCGGCGAGGCGACCGAGATCGCCGCGCCGCCCGACATCCTGCTTCCTCGTTGAATCTGTTGCTGATGACATCTTTCTCGCTTTACAGCCCCTCGGGCGTGCTGCTCAAGGCGGCTCCGGTCAAGCTCGCCGCGCGTCGCCTGAAGGCGCTGGGTTTCGACGTCGAGATCGACGAGACCGCGCTGGCCAAGCACCAGCGCTTCGGCGGCGATGACGACGAGCGGCTCGCCGCGATCCACCGCATCGCCGAGCGCTCGCCGAGCATCGCGATGGCCACGCGCGGCGGCTACGGCCTGACGCGGCTGCTCGACCGGATCGACTGGCGGCGCATCGCGAAGAGCGTGGGCCGCGGCACGCGCTGGGTCGGGCACAGCGACTTCACCGCGCTGCAGCTGGGGTTGATCGCGCACCTCAACGGCTCGACGCACGGCATCACCTGGGCCGGCCCGCTGGCGGCCGACGATTTCGGCCGCAGCGACGAGAACGGCGGCGTCGACGAGATCACGCGCGACTGCTTCGTCGAGGCGATGGACGGGCGGCTCGAGGCGGTGGGCTTTCGCACCGAGGCCGGATTCGACGGCCTGGGCGTGCGCGGCACACTGTGGGGCGGCAACCTGTGCATGGTCAGCTCGCTGCTCGGCACGAAGCATTTCCCGCAGGTCCGCGGCGGCGTGCTGTTCCTCGAAGACGTCAACGAGCACCCGTACCGCGTCGAGCGCAGCCTGCTGCAGCTTGCGCAGGCCGGCGTGCTCGGCGCGCAGAAGGCGGTCGTGCTGGGCGCGTTCAGCGCCTGGCGCAAGTCGCCGAACGACCGCGGCTACTCGCTGAAGACGGCGATCGAACACGTGCGCGCGAGCACGAAGACGCCGATCCTGACCGGCCTGCCGTTCGGCCATGTGCAGCCCAAGGTCACGATGCCGGTGGGCGCGAAGGTCGAGCTGCTGGTGCAGGGGCGCGACGTGCTGATCGGCTGGGGCGGCGGGCACGGCGGCGACTCGCATGGCCGCCACGACCATGATGGGCACGATCACGCGCCGCGCATGTGAGCCATCGAGGTGAAGGCGTCGCGCCCGGCGTGGACGGCTGATACGGAGCCTTACAATCCCCGCCGCTCGCCCAGTGTTGCCCGGCCACGAACCGGCTCCGCCAACAGCGCAGCATGGCACGCCGACCGGCGACAACGGCGGCTCGTTTGACGAAAGGGTTGGCCGCATGGCCTGGGGATGCTGGTCGCTCACACGTGCGCTCGCGCTGGCGGGTGCGGCTGCCTGTGCGTTGCTGGCGGCCTGCAACAACAGCCCCTACCCGGCAGGCGCCGCCTCGAAGAACATCCTCTTCAACTCGTTCGATGAGCGGTCCCCGCGTTCGCTGGACCCGGTCACCTCGTACCTGAACCCCGAGACGCCGTACACCTTCTCGGCTTACGAGCCGCTCTACGGCTATCACTACCTGAAGCGGCCGTACGAGGTGATACCGAAGGCCGCCGCGGCGGTCGTCAAACCGTACTACCTGGACAAGAACGGCCAGCGCCTGCCCGATGACGTGAGCGCCGACCAGATCGCCCAGAGCGTCTACGACATCCCGATCAAGCATGGCGTGATGTACGCGCCGCACCCCGCGTTCGCGAAGGACGATCAGGGGCACTACCTCTACCACCACCTGACGCGCGAGCAGCTCGGCCGCAAGCGCTCGCCGTGGGACTTCGAGAAGCAGGGCACGCGCGAGCTGGTCGCCGACGACTTCGTCTATGCGTTCAAGCGCCAGGCGACGACGCGCGTCGAGGCGCCGGTCTTCGCGGTGTTCTCCGACTACATCATCGGGCTCAAGGACTACGGCAAGCTCGTGGCCGCCGAGGACAAGAAGCTGCTCGCCGGCTTGCCGGAAGCCAGCCCGGACAAGCCGTTCCTAGACTTTCGCCAATGGCCGCTGCCGGGCGTGACGGCGCTGGACAAGTACACGCTGCGCATGCGCCTCAAGGGCAAGTACCCGCAGTGGAAATACTGGCTGACGCTGACCTTCTCGTCGCCTGTCCCCTGGGAGGCCGATGCCTTCTATTCGCAGCCGGGCATGGCCGACGCAGGACTGTCGATGACCCGCTGGCCGGTGGGCACCGGGCCGTTCATGCTCACCGAGTTCGAGCAGGACCGCAAGCTCGTGATGAAGCGCAACCCGAACTTCCACGGCGAGACCTACCCGTGCGAGGGCAACCCGGGCGACAAGGAGGCTGGGTTGCTGGCCGACTGCGGCAAGCCGCTGCCGTTCATCGACGGGTTCGAGTCCATCATCATCAAGGAACGGGTGCCGCGCAAGGAGATGTTCAAGCAGGGCTACCTCGACGTGCCCGAGCTCGAGCGGCCCGAGTGGGGCGTGGAGTTCGCGAGCGACGCGGAGGACTCCGACGAGGTCAAGCGCCGCTTCACCGAACGCGGCTTCAAGTTCCCGCAGACCACCGACATCAACAACTGGTACCTGGGCTTCAACTGGCTGGACCCGGTGGTCGGCAAGGGCGACACGCCCGAGCAGCAGGTCAAGAACCGCAAGCTGCGGCAGGCGCTGTCGATCGCGATCGACTGGGAGGAGGGCTACGGCAAGATCTTCCGCAACAAGGGCGGCGATGCGGCGCATGGCATCGTGCCGCCGGGCGTGTTCGGCTCGCGCGAGGACAAGCTGCTGTGTCCG
>DATCSE010000003.1:0-3966 GCA_036568605.1 Burkholderiaceae bacterium
GCCGATCTGCGGCGCGGCCAACCCGGCGCCGTTCACGGCATGCATGGTCTCGAACATGTCGGCGATCAGCGCGTGCAGCTCGGGCGTGTCGAAGGCCGGCACCGGCTTGGCGACGCGCAGCAGGCGCGGGTCGCCCATCTTCAGGATTTCGCGGATGGTCATGAAGTCCAACGGTTGTCGTCGGACTCGACTTTAGCCGCGGCGCGCGTCATGCACCGGCCGCCTCAGCGGTTGGCCACACCCCCGTCGCCGCGAGCTGCGGCGCGACCTCCGGCGCCGACCAGCGCAGCGGCAGCGCCCCCGGCGACCACACGCTGCGTTCGACCGCGATGCGCAGCAGGCGCTGCGCGCCCTCGAACAGGCGCACCTCGTTGCCGCCTTCGATCACGAGCGCTCGGCCGCCGAGCTGCAGCAGGCCGCCGCTGTCGTAGTCGACGAACAGCAACCCGGCATGCGGGTGCGCCACGATGTTCCCCAGCGTGTTGAAGAAGAAGTTGCCGCGAAAGTCCGGCACGGTCAGCACGCTGCCGTGCGGCGTGTCGTCGATGCGCACGAAGCCGGGTCGGCCGCCGCGGTGCGAGACATCGACGCCGGCGTTGCGCGGCGTTCTGATGTCATCGTTCGGTGCGGCCGCGCTCGCGATGAAGAACGTGTCGGCCGCGCGGATCAGCGCCTTCGCCGCGTCGCTCAGATGCGCACCGCCCCGCTCGACCGGTCGCAGTTGCGTGTAGCCAGCCGGATCGTCCGTCCACGTCGGCGTGCGCGCCTGGATGTACTGCGGGCAGTTGCCGAAGCTTTGTTCGACGCCGACTTCGAAGCCATGTTCGTCCAGCGACGTCACGCGCCCGTTCATGCGATTGCGGCGCCGCGTCTGCGGCTCCAGCCCCAGCAACGCGATCGATGCGCCGGGCGCGAGATGCTCGCCGAGCAGATCGCCGTATCCCGGCCGCGCCGCGATGCGCAGCCGGTATGCATCGGGGTCGTGAATGAACCCGGGCGCGCCGATCAGCATCGAGGCCCACGGCCGCCGTTGCGCATCGATGCTGCCGACGATCACGGTCGGCAGCTTGCGGAACAGCTCGCGGTGCTGCTCGGGCATGAGGTCGCGGATCACGCGGTCGCCGATCTCGGCCAGCCGTTCGTGCACGCCGGCGCGGCGCTGCAGCGCGATCTCGCCGGCGTGGAACGTGGCGTCGTCGCGGCGCGGCGACGTCGGCACGCCCTCACCCCGGCCCTCTCCCGCGATCGGAGGAAGGAGTCGATCTGCGCTCATGCTGCCGCCACCTCCGGCAACGGGCTGCGTTGCATGCCGACGAAACGCGGCAGCGCTTCGATCCGTGCGAGCCACGCCCGCAGGTTCGGGTACGGCGCCAGCGACAACCCTCCTTCGGGCGCATGCGCGGTGTACGCGTACAACGCGAGATCGGCGATCGTCGGGTGCTCGGCAGCGATGAACGGTTGCGCCGCGAGCGCCTGGTCCATCAAGCCGAACAAGCGCTTCGATCGCTGCACGACACCCTCGTCGCACGGCCTGCCGATCAGCGCCGAGAAGCGCACATCGGCCGGCCCGTTGGCCAGATCGTCGGCCGCAACGCTGAGCCAGCGCTGTACGCGGGCCGCGCCGACCGGATCCTCGGGCAGCCAGCGCCGCGACGCGTCGTAGCCCTTCGCCAGGTACACGAGGATCGCGTTGCTGTCGGCCAGCGTCAGCTCGCCGTCGTCGATCACCGGGACCTGGCCGAACGGGTTGCGTGCGAGGAAGGCCGGCTCGCGCTGCTCGCGCTTGACCAGGATGTCGACCGGCACGATCTCGAACGGCAGTCCCAGCAGCGTCAGGAACAGCTCGACGCGGTGCACGTGGCCGGACAGCGCGTGGTGGTACAGGCGGATCGTCGTGCGGTTGTTTTCGTGTTTCGTCATCGTCGTGGCTCCATGCGTGTCTGTGGCGAACGGGCACGACAGTATTCGGTTCGCGGCTCGCGCAGAATCCCCGCGATCGGCATTTGATTCTTGCGGCGCGAGGAACAACGACCCATGGACCATCTGGAGAGCCTGCGCGCGTTCGTCGCAGTCGCCGAGTCGGCCGGCTTCGCGGCCGGTGCACGCCGGCTCGGCGCATCGGCACCGGCGGTCACGCGCGCGATCGCGGCGCTGGAGGCGCGGCTGGGCGCGCAGCTGTTCCAGCGCAGCACGCGCACCGTGCGCCTCACCGAGGTCGGCCAGCGGTTTCTCGACGATTGCCGGCGCATCCTCGCCGAGTTGGACGAGGCCGAGGCCTCGGCCGGCGGTGCGCACGCCGCACCGCGCGGCGAGCTCGCGGTCACCGCGCCGGCGATGTTCGGGCGGCTGCATGTCGCGCCGGTGCTGTTCGACTTCCTCGCGCAGCACCCGAAGCTGACGGTGCGCACCTTGTTCGTCGATCGGGTCGTGCACCTGCTCGACGAAGGCTTCGACGTCGCGTTGCGCATCGCGCGCCTGCCCGACTCGGGGCTGACGGCCGCGCCGGTCGGCGCGATGCGGCGCATGGTGGTCGCCTCGCCCGACTACCTCGCCCGGCACGGCGAACCGCGCGAGCCGGCCGAGCTGGCGCAGCACGATGCGATCGGCTTCTCGCAAGACGGCAGCGCGTACGCGCCGTGGGCGTTCCATCGCGGCCAGGCCGGCGAACGCGAATTCGCGCAGCCGCGCATCCAGCTGGTCACGAACGCGAACGAGGTCTGCATCGAGGCCGCCGTCCGCGGGCTGGGGCTGGCGCGGGCGCTGGCCTATCAGGTCGATGCCGATCTGCGCGCCGGCCGCTTGAAGGTCGTGCTGGCGGAATTCGAATCGATGCCGGTTCCGGTGCAGCTGGTCTACGTGGCCGGGCGCAAGGCCCCGGCCAAGGTGCGCGCGTTCGTCGACTTCGCGGTCGAGCGGCTGCGAAGCCTGCCGGTCCTCAACCCGCCGCCGCGATCGTCCTGAATGCTTCAATGACCTCGGGCGGCGCCTGCACCAGCTCGATCAGCACGCCCTCGCCGCCGACCGGAAACTCGTCGCTGCCCTTGGGGTGCACGAAGCAGATGTCGTGACCCGCCGCGCCCTTGCGGATGCCGCCCGGCGCGAAGCGCACGCCGTTCGCGCTCAGCCATTCGACGGCCCTCGGCAGGTCGTCGATCCACAGGCCGACGTGGTTCAGCGGCGTGGCCTGCACGGCCGGCTTCTTCTCGGGATCCAGCGGCTGCATCAGGTCGACCTCGACCTTGAACGGGCCGTCGCCGATCGTGCAGATGTCCTCGTCGACGTTCTCGCGCTCGGAGCGGAAGGTGCCGGTGACGACGAGGCCGAGCTTGTCGACCCACAGCGTGCGCAGGCGCGTCTTGTCGAGGCCGCCGATGGCGATCTGCTGGATGCCCAGAACCTGGAATGGCCTCGTTTTCATATCGACCCCCACAGGGTGCACCCGCTCGCCCGGAGCCTGTTGGGCACCAAGGCTTCGACAAGCTCAGCCGGAGCGGGGATTGGGAACCCGACTTCGCCAGCGGCACCACCCCCGTTCGCCCTGAGCCTGTCGAAGGGCTGCAGCTTGGGGCACCACCCGAACGGGAGGACTGCCATCACTGAAACTCGAGAATCACCTGGTCCACCGCCAAGCTCTCGCCCTTGCTCGCCTGGACCTTCGCGATCACGCCGTCGTTCGCGGCGACCAGCGTGTTCTCCATCTTCATCGCCTCGATCACCGCGAGCTTCTCGCCGGCACGCACCTGCTGGCCGGGCACGACTGCGATGTCGACCAGCAGGCCCGGCATCGGCGACAGCAAGAACTTCGAAAGGTCCGGCGGCGCCTTGAACGGCATCAGCGCGTTCAGCTCCGCGGCACGCGGCGACAGCACCCGCACCTCGACCTGCGCGCCCATGTGATGGACGCGGAACGCGAGCATCAGCCGCTCGACCTGCGCCGCAAACGGCTGGCCGTTGACCTCGCCGTAC
>DATCSE010000004.1:0-26010 GCA_036568605.1 Burkholderiaceae bacterium
GGCTTCGCGACCTTCCCGATCGGCCCGCACGGGCTGCGCGTCGGCTGGGAGCGGGCGATCAACCTGGTCGACACCGCGATGTACCTGGCCAAGGCGCACGGCCGCAACCGCGCCTACGGCGTGCGCCTGCTGCGCGACGACAGCCGCGACGAGACCGAGCTGGACACGATCGCGCAGGGGCTCGAGGCGGCGGCGCGCGACGGTCGCGTCGAACTGCTGCTGCTCCAGGGACGCCAGCCGCTGGAGGCCGCGGCATGATGCGCGCGCTGTGGCTGAGCCTGCTGTTGGTCTGCGCCGCGTGCGCCGCGCAGGCGAGCACCGCACTGGACGCCGAGCTGGACCTGCTGGTGCGCGACGGTTTCGAGCGCCCCGCGCAGTCGCTCGCGGCTCTGCGCGAGTGGCAGCAGCGCGAGCGCACCGGCCCGCTGGCCGCACAGCGCTCGGTGCTGCTTGCGATCGGCAGCGTGCAGGCGCAGACCGGCGCGGCCGCCGAGGCCGGCCAGACCGCCGAGCAGCTCGTCGCGATGGCGCAGGATGACACGTCGGGCCGCTCGACCGCGGCCGCGAACCTGGTGCGGGCGCAGGTCGCGCAGACGGCCGGCCAGCTCGACGTGGCCGCGGCGCTGGCGCAATCGGCGCTGGAAGTCTTCGCCGTGGGCTGCGAAGACTCGTTGCCGGTGCATGCCCGCGCCGAGTCGTGCGAACACCGCTCTGCCTGGCGTGCGCTCGAGATCCTCGAGCGGCGCGCGATCGGCCGCGGCATTTTGCTCAGCGCCGAGCAGCATGCGCAGCGCGCGCTGCAGCTCGCCGAGGCGGCCAGCGACCCGTGGCGCGCGGCGTACAACGCAGCGTCGCTCGCGATCTATGCCCAACGGCGCGACGATGCCGACGCCGCGCAGCGCCTGATGGCGCAGGCCAAGCGCCTGGCGGTGCAGGCCAACGACCTGGCGCAGCAGGCGCGCGTCGCCAACCTCGAGGCGCGTCTGGCCGGCGTGCGCGACGACCGCACCGCGGCGCTGCACGCCTTCGAGCGCGCCTATGGGCTCGCGCTGCGTGCCAATGCGCCGCGCCTGCAAGCGCAGCTGCTGAACAACCTGAGCGACGCGTACTCGAAGCTCGCCCGCTATGCCGACGCGCTGCGCGCGGCCGAGCAGGGGATCGTCATCGTGCGCCGCTACCAGGATCTGCGCATGGAGCGGGTGCTGATCAACAACGCCGGCATCGCGAAGATCGGCCTGGGCCGCCTCGCCGAAGGCCGGCAAGACATGGCCCGCGTGCTCGAGATGTGGGAGGGCAGCGGCGAGACGGCGCGCAAGGCCGAGACGCTGCGCGAGTTCGGCGAGGCGCTGGCCCGGGCCGGCGATGTGCGCGGCGCGCTCGACCTGTACCACCGTGAACGCGCGCTGAGCGCCGAGCTGATGAGGGCGAACCGCAGCGCGGCGCTGAAGGAACTGCAGGCGCGCAACGATGCCGAGGCGCGCCAGCGCGACATCGAGCTGCTGGCGCGCGACAACGCGCTGAAGAATGTCGAGCTCGGCAACCATGCGCTGATGCAGCGCATCGGCTGGCTGATCGCGGCGGTCGCGGCGCTGGCCGGCGTGCTGGTCACGCTGCTGTACCGGCGCGTGCGCGAGACCCACCGCCGGCTCAGCGCGAGCCACAAGCTGCTGCAGGTGCAAAGCGAGCGCGACCCGCTGACCGACCTCGCGAACCGCCGCCACTTCCAGGCGGTGATGGCGCAGAGCGGTGCCGAGCGCCACGGTTTCGAGGGCACGCTGCTGCTGATCGACATCGACCACTTCAAGCGTGTCAACGACCAGCATGGCCACGCCGCCGGCGACCGCGTGATCGTCGAGGTCGCGCGCCGGCTGGCCGATGCGGTGCGCGCCGAGGACCTGGTCGTGCGCTGGGGTGGCGAGGAGTTTCTCGTGCTCGCGCCGCGTGCGACGCCGGAGCAGGCCGATCAGATGGCCGAACGCGTGCTGCGCTCGATCGGCGCGACGCCGGTCGGCATCGGCGCGGGCGCGCTGCGCGTGACCGCGTCGATCGGCTATGCCCGCTTCCCGCTGCGGCCGCACGACGTGTCGCTGACGTGGGAGCAGGCGATCAACCTCGCCGACATGGCGCTGTACACCGCGAAGAACCAGGGCCGCAACCGCGCGATCGGCATCGCCGCGACGATCGCTTCCGACCGCGAAGCGCTGCGGGCTGTCGAGGCCGACTTCGAGCGTGCCTGGTACGAAGGCCAGGTCACGCTGACCCACCTGGAAGGGCCGTCGGCGTTCGGCGTGCTGCGCGCTGCCTGAGGTTGCGACCTGTTGCGTGAAGTCGCGCGGCGCCGTGCGCCGTCGCACGACAATGGCACTCATCCGAAGTCCCGGAGAGCCAACCATGACATTCGCCCCTCGCGCCGCTGCGCGTCTCGTCGTCACGTTCGCCGCGGCGCTGCTGGCCGGCAGCGCGGCATTCGCGGCGCCGCCCATCCTGATCTCGGTCACCGGCGGCGGGGCGCTCGCCGGCCCGAGCGGCAAGACGCTGTACACCTACGACAAGGACGTGACCGGCAGCGGCAAATCCGCGTGCAACGGCGGCTGCGCCGCGAACTGGCCGCCGTTCTTCGCCGCCAGCACCGACACGGCCAGCAGCGACTATTCGATCGTCACCCGCGACGACGGCAAGCGCCAGTGGGCGTACCGGGGCAAGCCGCTGTACTACTTCGTCAAGGATGAAAAGCCGGGGGACATGACCGGCGACGGCATGCTGGGCGACTGGCACGTCGCGAAGCCTTGATCGCGCCGCGCCGCCGCCGGCGCGTCGGGCAAGCCCTCAGCGGGTCACGACGTAGGCCACCGGCGGCGCCCGGCGCGAGACCACCTGTCGCTTGACGATCGCGGTGTTCGTCTCGGCCTTGTCGGTGATGCGATCGAGCAGTTGGTCGAGCTGTTCGATCGAGCGAACGAACATCCGCACGACGAAGCAGTCGTCGCCGGTGATCTTGTCGCACTCGCAAACCTCGGGTGTTTGCGCCAGCAGCTTCTCGACGGCTTGCAGTTTGCCCGGCAGCGGGCGGATGCGGACGATGGCCTGCAGCGGATAGCCCAGCGCCTGCGGGTTCAACTCGAGCGTGTAGGCGCGGATCACGCCGCGTTCCTCCAGGCGGCGCAGGCGTTCCGAGACGCTGGGCGGCGAAAGGCCGACGCGCTGGGCCAGCTCCTTCAGCGAGATGCGCGCGTCGCCGAGCATCGCCTCGAGTATCCGCTGGTCGATGTCGGGCAGCATGTGTCCTCCGCGGGGAAAATTGCATTCTGCCTTCGAAAGCAAGGCGAAGTTGGCCTTTTGCCTTCTCAAAGCGATGGAGCGGCCGGTGCGTTGCAGGCATCCTGCTGCCTCGACAACCCACTTGCCGATGCACATGAACAACAGGACACGTGGCGTGCTCGAGATGAGCGCCGCGATGGCAATCTCCGGAACGATAGGCTGGTGCGTGGTGCACTCGGCGCTGCCGATCGTCGAACTGATCTTCTGGCGCTGCGTCTTCGGCGCGGCAACGCTGGCACCGGTATGCGCGGCGCTTAGGATGTTTCGCCGCGAGCTTTGGTCGTGGCGGCTGGTCGGGCTGGCGTCGCTGGGGGGTGTCGCGATCGTCGTCAACTGGCTGCTGATCTTCGCGTCGTATTCGCGCGCATCGATCTCGATCGCCACCGCGGTCTACAACACCCAGCCGTTCATGCTCGTGGGGCTGGGCGCACTCTTTCTCGGCGAGCGGCTAAACGCAAGCAAGCTCTCCTGGCTGATCGTGGCGTTCGCCGGCATGCTGCTGATCGTGCAAGCCGAGCACGGCGCGGGCTCGCACCATGCGCAGGGATCGGGTGCGGGCGCCGACGACTATCTCTTCGGCATCCTGATGGCGCTCGGCGCCGCCTTCTTCTATGCGCTCGCCGCGTTCGTCACGAAGAAGCTGGCCGGTACGCCTCCGCACTTGATCGCGCTTGTGCAGGTGTGCGTCGGCATCCTGATCGTCGCTCCGGCGGTGAACTTCGCGGCGCTGCCGAGCCTGACCGGCGAGGCGACCGCGTGGGCAACGCTCGCGGCCATGGGCGTGATCTACACCGGACTCGTCTACATCCTGCTGTACGGCGCGATCCAGAAGCTGCCGACCGCGCTGACCGGCGCGCTTTCGTTCATCTATCCGCTGGTCGCGATCGGGGTCGACTACGCGGCGTTCGGCCAGCGGCTGCAGGGGGCGCAGATCGTCGGCGCTGCGGCGATCCTGTTCGGGGCAGCCGGGATGACGCTCGGCTGGTCATGGCGCAGCGCCAACGCGCCGATCAACGAGGCGTCGTGACGCAGTCAGACGGGGTGCGTCTGCGCTCACCCCTTGGGCCACAGCGCCCACAGGCGCAACGGTTGTTTCATGCGCCCGGCCTGTGCCTCGGCTTCGTCGCCCCAGCCCCAGAAGTAGTCGGCGCGCACCGCGCCGATGATCGCGGTGCCGGTGTCCTGCGCCATCACGACGCGGCGCAGCGGGGTGTTGCTCAGCGGCTCGGTCGTGTCCAGCCAGACCGGCGTGCCATACGGAATGCTGCTCGTGTCGACCGCGATCGAGCGTCCCGGCGTCAGCGCGACCGCCTGGCCGCCCTTGGGGCCGAGCTGCGGATCGGGCAGCGGCTCCTCGCGGAAGAACACGACGCGCGCGTTGCTCCACAGCATCTCGTTCAGGCGTTTCGGGTTGGCGCGTGCCCAGGCCTTGATCGCCGGCCACGAGGCCTGCTCGGGGCGCAGCTCGCCTTGCTCGATCAGCCAGCGGCCGACCGACTTGTACGGATGGTCGTTGTGCGCCGCGAACGCGACGCGCACGAGCTTGCGGCTGCCATCCGGCTCGACGAGGGTCAGCCGGCCCGAGCCCTGGATCTGCAGGATCAGCGCGTCCAGCGGGTCCGCCACGTAGGCGAGCACGCGGCCGCGCAGGCTGGCCTGCGCGACGGTCGAGGTGTCGATCTGCTGGCGCGTCCAGTACGGCTTGCGGGTCGCGAGGTCGGCCGGCGGCATGTACAGCGGCACGCGGAACGCGCCCCGCGGCGTGCGACTCGCCTCGACCAGCGGTTCGAAGTAGCCGGTGATCAGGCCGTCGACCGCGCCGTCGCTGGCCGACTCGATCCGGTACGGCTGCAGGCGCTGCTGCAGCCAGGTGCGCGCGGCCTCGTCGCTGAACGCCGGCGTCACCGCGTTGCGCGCCTGCGCGCAGACATTCGCCCAGCCCGGCGCCGGCTTGTCACAGCCGCGCAGCAGCGCAGGCCAGAGCTCGGCGCTGCGGTCGCTGTCCCAGCCGGGCAGCTCGGTCCAGCGCACCGGCACCCAGCGGGCGCGGCCGCGCACGATCGCATCGCCGGCCAGCGGCGGCAGCGTCGTCGGCGGTGTCGCGCTGGTCGATGGCGAGGGCGTGGTCGGCACGGCATCTTCGACGCCGGGCGTGCTGCCCGGCGGCGGCAGCGGGCTGCTGCAGGCGGCCAATGCGGCGACCAGCGCTCCTAGAATCGTCGCGGTCGCGCCGCGGTGCATCGGTGGCGGGGTTGTTGTTGTCATCGTCGTGCACGGGCCGATCGCCGGCCGCGCAAGGAAGCGTATCGTCATGTGGGTGATTCTGCTGGAGGCGCTGGGCGCCGCCGCGCTGCTCGTGCTGATCGTCTGGTGGACGATGTTCGCCGGGCGTCGCCGCGGCGAACGCCGATCGGGCGGCCGCGAGGACGCGTAGTCGCGGCGCAAGCGCTGCGGCGGGTCTATCGCTTCAGGCGCCAGCCGGTCCGCGTCGCGCTGCGGGCCGCCGGGTGCGTGCGCGACACCAGGAGCGCACCGGCGAGGTACAGCGCATTCAGCAGCC
The DNA here is from genome assembly GCA_036568605.1 of Burkholderiaceae bacterium. Classification (GTDB taxonomy): domain Bacteria; phylum Pseudomonadota; class Gammaproteobacteria; order Burkholderiales; family Burkholderiaceae_C; genus DATCSE01. The sequence continues at coordinate 5,879 of DATCSE010000004.1, forward strand.
GGCCGGCACGCTCGACGTTCATCGCGGGCCAGCCCGCGATCGTGCGCAGCGCGACCGTTTCGCGCCGCAGCTTGTCGCAGGCCGAGGCGTACACGCCGGGCGTCGCCAGCCCTTCTTCGGACGGGCAGCGGATCGCGCGGTACGCCGCGGTGCCGGCGATCTCGGACAGCGGCGTCGGCCGCGGGCCATCGATCGCGAGTGCCCACAGCAGCGGCTGCAGCTCGCGGTAGTGGCCGGCCTGTGCGGGGTCGACCGTCGGCGCGAGCAGCCACGGGCCGGGCGTGCGCACGCCGGGCGGCTCGGCCTCGAGCACGCGCAGGTCGCTCAGGCCGATGACCGTGCGCTCGCGCGCCGAGTCGTGCAGCGAGATCGGCGCGTGGTACATCATCTGCGCCGGGAACAGCGTCACCGGCCACACCAGCCCGTCGTGCTGCAGCACCAGCAGCGCAGCCTGGCGATGCCGCATGCAGGCGGCGACGACCTCCAGCACATCGTTGCTCTCCGGGTCCGCATCGAGCCGGCGCAGATCGGCCAGCAACGTGCTGGGCAGCACCGTCGCGCTGCTCACGCTGCTGAGGCGATCGAAGCCGCTGGTGCCGGTGGTCTGGCGGACGCGGTCGTATTCGCTGATGCGCCAGAGCGTGGAGTCCTCGAAATCTCGCACGTCGAGGATGCTGCACCGCGGTTCCGGGCCGATGTACCAGGATGTACACAAGCACGACGGGCAAATCGCCTGTGCAAGCGCGCCGCGCCGCTGCGCCGCGCGGTGCGGGCGACACAAGCTGCTACATATCGGCGCGGACCCGCGGCGGCAGCACGAACGAAAGCGGCGCACGCCGCAGCCGCCGACGGATTGCGCGGTAGATGCGGCTGCGGTCGGCGAGCCGGATGCCGCGCGAGCGCAGCGCGACGCGGAACGCGAGCACGAAGCTGACCGCGAGGTTCAGCGCCGCGGTCACCGGGATCGCGGCGACGCACCACCAGAATGCGCCCTCGTGCAGCAGCCCCGGCCCTTCGGCGCCGAGCGCCGCCGCGATCTGCCCGGTCGACAGCGTCACGTGCCGCACCTCGATCGGTAGCGCGAAGAACGACGCGACCGCCGGCACCAGCCCCAGCATCAGCCCGAGCGAGATGTTCGACGCGAAGCCGGAGACATGGGTGCGCCAGTACGCGGCCCAGCGCTGTGCGCGGGCCGCACCGAGACGCGCGACGATGCGCGGGTTCCAGGCGATCGCGCTGTCGAGCCGATGCCAGACGAACCAGTTCTCGGCCCAGCCGCCGATCAGCGCGCTCGCGAACAGCAGCACGCCGGTGAACGCGGCGTACAGCGCGGTCGGGCCCAGCAAGGTCAGCGAATGCAGCACATGCTGCGCGGCGTCGTGGCCGACCGGCGGTGCGCCAAACAGCGCCTGCGAGGCGAGCTGCACGCCCAGCACCAGCGGCGCGACCGCGAACAGGTTGCCGAAGATGCCGGCGGCCTGCGAGCGGATCAGATGCGTCACCTCGTCGACGAAGCCTTCGACCGCCTCGTCGCTCGCGACGTCGCCCAGCTTCTCGGCCATCGCCGGCGCGGTCATCGCCGGCTGCTTGGTCGCGACCGTGAAGTGCAGCAGCTGCACCAGCACGAAGCTGGTCGCGTAGTTGAGGCCGGCCCACCAGCCGCCCCAGAACGGCGACAGCGCGAGCCCGGTGATGAAGAACTTCAGCAGCGTCGTGCCGGCCAGCACGCTGCCGCCGCCGAGCGCGGCGCGCAGCATCTGCCGGTACTCGCCGCGATCGCGGGTGATGTAGTGCTCGCCGGTCTCGGCGCTGCGCTCGGCGACCTTGCGCGCGAGCAGCGAGTAGTGGCGCGACAGCAGCGCACGCAGGCTGCGCCGTTCCTGGCCGGTCTGCACCAGGTCGACGGCCAGCGTCAACACGTCGTGCGCCGGCTGCGGGCTGATCACGCAGTTCAGCAGCAGCTCGATGCGGTGCGTGCGCTCGCGCAGCTGATCCACTTCGAATACCACGTCGACCGAGACGCCGTGCGCTTCGAGGTGCTCGTGCACGCTGTCGGCCGCGGCGCGGCAGCGGTCGAGCAGCGCGCGCAGGTACTGCGCCTCGCGCAGCAGCGCGGCATCGTCGGCGCGTTGCGCGTGGGCCTGCTCCTCGATCTTCTCGGCGGCGCGGGCGAGCTGGCGGAACGGCCGTTCGGCGAGCAGCTCGGGGCTCATGCGCGGGCGCAGCGCCGGCGAGAACCCGGCCGCGCGCACCGCGCTGCCGAGGAACACGATCGCGTCCAGGAACGGCAGCCGCCAGTCGGACGGCGTTGGCTCGTCGGCCGCATCGGCAGCGGGCTCGGCCACGGGGGCGACGAAGTAGGGGCCCAGGCGCGCCAGCGTCGCGTCGTCGATCGCACGCAGCCAGTGGGCATCGTCGTCGTGCGGGAACAGCAGCGCGAACAGCTCGCCGAGGTCGCCGGTATCGGGCGTCAGCGGCAGCACGCGCGTGCGCACGCGCCGCACCAGCTCGCCCCACAGGTGCATGCGCGGCGCGAAGCCGAAATCGGCGAGCAGCGCGGCGCTGTCGATCTCGCGCCAGAGCCGGTGCAGCAGCCCGGCGACACGCGCGCGGTGCTCGGCGTTGCGATCGAGCACACCCAGCAGGTGCTTCAGGCGCAGCACCGGCGTCGGCGTCGCGCGCGGCTCGTCCGCGGTGCCGTCGCCGCGCTCCAGCGGCGCGTGGCGCAGCCATTCGAGCAGCCGCACCAGCCAGAGCTGACGTTCGGCGCGCGACGCCTTCGGGTCTGCCGCGTTGAGCAGCGCGGTCAGATCCCAGGCGGACGCGCGCCGGGCGAGCGGACGAGCGCGAGGCAACGCGGACAAAACGGGGTGCCTGTGGTCAGGTCAATGCAGCGCCGAGGCGAGCGTCAGCCCGAATTCGGCGATCGGCGCGTCGAACGGCTCGGCGTCTTCGGTCATGCAGAAGAAGCTGCCGCGCATCGTGCCGTGCGCGGTCGCCAGCCGGGTCCAGCTGGTGTACTCGAAGGTCTCGCCGGGCTTGAGCAGCGGTTGGTGGCCGACCACGGCCAAGCCGCGCACCTCCTCGGTGTGGCCGGCCGCATCGGTGATGATCCAATGCCGCGCGATCAATTGCGCGGTGATGTCGCCGGTGTTGCGTATCGTCACCGTGTAGGCAAACGCATGCTGCCCCGTGGAGGGATCGGACTGCTCGGGCAGGTGGCGCACCGCGACGCTGACGCTGAACTCGGGTCTGGACATGCAGTCCATTCTAGGCAGCGCGTGTGAAGCGCGGCGGCACCTAAAATTGGGCGATCCCCGCAGGCCCTCACGATGACCACTTCCACGCCCCGCTACCGCATTGCCCCCAGCCTCCTGTCGGCCGATTTCGCCCGGCTCGGCGACGAGGTGAAGAACGTGGTCGCGGCCGGCGCCGACTGGATCCACTTCGACGTGATGGACAACCATTACGTGCCCAACCTGACCTTCGGCCCGATGATCTGCGAGGCGCTGCGCCCGCATGCGGTGGATGCCAACGGCGAGAAGGTGACGATAGACGTGCACCTGATGGTGCAGCCGGTCGATGCGCTCGCGCAGGCCTTCGCGAAGGCCGGTGCCGACCGCATCAGCTTCCACCCCGAGGCGAGCCTGCATGTGGACCGCACGATCGAGCTGATCCGCGCCGAGGGCGCGAGCCCGGGACTGGTGTTCAACCCGGCTGCATCGCTCGATGTGCTCGAGTGGACGCTCGCGAAGATCGATCTCGTGCTCGTGATGAGCGTGAACCCGGGCTTCGGCGGGCAGAGCTTCATCCCGGGTTCGCTGAAGAAGATCGCGCGCATCCGCGAGATGCTCGATGCGCACCGGCGCGAGACCGGCCACGAGATCCGCCTGGAGGTCGACGGCGGCATCAAGGTCGACAACATCCGCGCCGCGGCCGATGCCGGGGCCGACACCTTCGTCGCCGGCAGTGCGATCTTCGGCCAGCCCGACTACCGCACGGTGATCGCCGCGATGCGCGCGCAGCTCGCTCGCTGAAGGCGATCCCAGGCTGCGCGCCCGAGGCCGCGTTGAGTCACACTGCGCCATGACGTCGATGCACGGACACACGCACACCCCGGGTCACGATCACGGCCATGACCATGGTCATGACCACGACCACGACCACGACCACGACCACGGGCACGGGCACGGGCACGGGAACGGGCACCACCACCACGGCCACGGCCATGCCCACGACCATGCGCCGGAGGACTTCGATCGCGCCTTTGCGATCGGCATCGCGGTCAACATCGCGTTTGTCGCGATCGAGGCGTTCTACGGCTGGCGCGTCAACTCGTTGGCGCTGCTGGCCGATGCCGGGCACAACCTCGGCGACGTGGCCGGCCTGGTGCTCGCGTGGGGCGGCGCGCTGGCCGGCAAGCTGCGGCCCGACCAGCGCTACACCTACGGCTGGAAGCGTGCCTCCATCGTCGCCGCGTTCGTCAACGCGGTGCTGCTGCTGGTCGCGATGGGCTCGCTCGCGTGGGAGGCCGTCGGTCGCTTGAGTGCGCCGCCGCCGACCCAGGGGTTGACCGTGATGGCGGTGGCCGGCATCGGCATCTTCGTCAACCTCGGGACCGCGCTGCTGTTCATGCGGGGCCGGCACGGCGACCTGAACGTGCAGGGCGCGTTCCTGCACATGGCCAGCGACGCGATGGTGTCCCTGGGCGTCGTGATCGCCGCGGCGCTGGCGCTGTGGCTGGGCTGGACCTGGCTGGACCCGGTCGTGAGCCTCGCGATCGCGCTGGTGATCGTCGTCGGCACGTGGGGGCTGTTCCGGCGTTCGCTGCGCCTGATGTTCGACGGCGTGCCCGAGCACATCGACCTGCTCGCGGTGCGGCGTGAGCTCGAATCGCTGCCCGGCGTGCAGCGCGTGCACGATCTGCACGTCTGGGCCACCGGCACGACCGACACGGCGCTGACCGCGCACCTGGTGATGCCGCAAGGCCATCCCGACGACGCGTTCCTCGAAGAGGCGACCTGCCGGCTGCGCGACCGCTTCCGCATCGGCCACGTGACGCTGCAGACGATACGCGCGCCGTTCATGACGCTGTGCGAGGGCGCCGATCCCGCCGCGGCGGCCGCGGACTTGAAACACGCGCACGAGCACTGATCTGTCGCGCAGATGGTGACGACGACGGCCTGACGCGATGAAATTCAAGGACTACTACGCGACCCTCGGTGTCGCCCGTGACGCGAGCCAGGACGAGATCAAGCAGGCGTACCGCAAGCTCGCGCGCAAGTACCACCCGGATGTCAGCAAGGAAGCCGACGCGGAAGCGCGCTTCAAGGAGCTCGGCGAAGCCAACGAGGTGCTCAAGGACCCCGAGAAGCGCGCCGCGTACGACCAGGCCGCGCTGCAGTGGGAGCGCCAGCGCGCGAGCGGCCGCCAGGACTTCGAGCCGCCGCCGGGCTGGGATGCGGGGTTCGAGTTCCGCGGGCGCGGCGACGAGGGTGCCACGTTCAGCGCCGAGGACTTGTTCGGCGCCGGCGAGTACAGCGATTTCTTCGAAGCGCTGTTCGGCCGCATGCGCCGCGGCGCCGGCGGTGCGGCGGGCCGCGCGTCGTCGCTGCACGAGCGCGGCCAGGACCATCACGCGAAGGTCGTGATCGCGCTCGAGGATGCGTACCGCGGCGCGCAGCGCAGCCTGAGCCTGCGCATGCCGGCGCTGGACCAGCATGGCCGCGTCGTCACGCACGAACGCACGCTCACGGTCAGCATCCCGAAAGGCGTGCGTGCCGGGCAGCATCTGCGCCTCGCGGGCCAGGGCGGTCCGGGGCTGGGCGATGCGCCGGCCGGCGACCTGTTCCTCGAGATCGAGTTCGAGGCGCATCGCCACTACCGCGTCGACGGGCGCGACGTCTACGTCGACCTGCCGGTCGCGCCGTGGGAGGCGGCGCTGGGCGCGGTCGTCGATGCGCCGACGCCCGACGGCGTCGTGCAGCTGACGATACCGGCCGGCTCGCAAAGCGGCCGCAAGCTGCGGCTGAAGGGCCGCGGCATTCCGGGCGGCGGGCCGGGCAAGGACGCGGGCGACCTGTACGCGGTGCTGGCGATCGCGCTGCCCAGCGCGACTGCACCGAACGTGAAGGCGGCATACGAGGCTTTGGCGGCCGCAGCGGCGGGTTTCGATCCGCGTGCCATGCTGAAGCGGTGAACGCGAAGGAGGCACGGCGATGAAGGAAGTCGTCACGACCCTGATCCACGGCAGCATCGTCGACGACGATACCGAGATGACGCTGGTCGAGCTGTGTCAGGCCTGCAGCGTGCACGAAGACGACGTGCGCGTCTGGGTCAGCGAAGGCGTGCTGCATCCGAGCGCGGAGCCCGGCGAGCCGATGCGCTTTCGCGGTGCGGCACTGCGCCGCGCAAGGGTCGCGGTGCGGCTGACCCGCGATCTCGAGGTCAACACCGCGGGTGTCGCGTTGGCGCTGGAACTGCTCGACGAGATCGCCGCGTTGCGCGCGCAGCTCGTGCGGGCCGGAGCCTGAAGAAAAGCGCGTCAGGCCGATCGGGACGAGGTCTCGCGCGGCTGGGACTGCGGCTGCGGCGCCGGCGCGGCACGTTGCTCGTCGAAGCGGATCAGGCGGCCGCGGCCGGCGGCCTTGGCTTCGTACAACGCGAGGTCGGCGCGGCGCAGCAGCGACTGGATGTCCGCGTCGTCGTCGCGCAGCACGGCCAGGCCGCTGCTGAAGCCCAGCGTGGTGCCGGTTTCGGTCGTGGCTTGCCGGTGCAGCGCCGAGCGCAGGCGATCGTCGACATCGCGCACCGATGCATCGTCGACGCCGACCAGCAGCAGGCAGAACTCCTCGCCGCCGTAGCGGCACAGCAGATCGTTGCGGCGCGCGCATTCGCGCAGCACCTTCGCGACCGTCTGCAGCGCGCGGTCGCCGGCCTCGTGGCCCCAGCGGTCGTTGATCGCCTTGAAGTGATCGATGTCCAGCATCAGCACGGCCGCGGTCTGGCCATCGCGCCGCGCCTTCGCGATCGCGTCGGCAGCCAGGACGCGCCAGGCGCGCCGGTTCAGCAAGCCGGTCAGGCCGTCGGTGTCGGCCTGCCGGCGCAGCTCGTGCTCGGCCTCTTCGTGCCAGCCGACCAGCAGGCCGATGGTCGTCAACGTCAGCGCGATGTGGTTCAGGACCGCACCGAACACGTTGACCGGATGCGGCGAGCGCAGCGTCGGATAGAGCTCGGTGAAGAACGCGCCGAGGATGCCGCGGGTCAGCGTCACCGCCGCGAGCGAGCCCAGGCAGACGACGATCAGGCCGCGCCAGCGCCGGCTCGTGTGCGGCGCGGGCCAGATGCAGGCCAGGCACACGAGCCCCATCAGCAGCGCAAGCCCGAAGTTCGACCAGCCGACGCGCACCGGGTAGCTGTCGAAGCTGAGGCCGTAGCCCAGCGGCGTCAGCACCGCCGCGGCCAGCAGGACCTTGCGCCCGGGGCGCGGGCCGAGCCAGCCACGCAGCGCGTGCCACATCAGCACGAAGCTCGTTCCCAGCAATGCGACCCAGACCGTCGAGAACAGCCGGTCGTTCACCGGCTTCGCGAGCAGGAAGCTGGCCCACGCGAGCGCCTGCGCGACCGCCGAGCCCAGCACATGGCGTGCTGACGGACTGACGCGCCACCCCATCACCGCCGGGACCGCGATGGCCATGGCGAAGACGTTCGCCAGCATCACGGCCAGCAAGGTGTTGACGTCCAGGTTCACAAACGCGTGGGGGAGATGTTGGGGAATTCAGCCGGCTCGACTTGTTATCGTCTCGCTGCGTGACGAGATAACGGCAGCAAACGTACGCTCGGTAAACGATCGTGACGCAGTCTCCGATTGGAGTGGCCATTCCTGCAAGAATCCGTCCGGGCCCGCCAATTTTTTGAGTCGTATTGCGCAGTCGTGAACTCCCTTCGAATCCACTCGAGCCCGATCCGCGCCGCGATCGTCGACCTCGACGGCACGCTGATCGACACGCTGGGCGACTTCGTCGTCGCGGTCAACGCGATGTTGCGCGAGCTGGGCTACGCCCAGGTGGACCGGCGATTTCTCGAGCACACGATAGGCAAGGGCTCGGAACACCTGATCCGCCGCACGCTCGCGCAGGTCGGCGCGCCGGCGGATGCGTACGACTCGGCCTTTGCGCTGTACCAGCGCCACTACCTCGCGATCAACGGGCAGCATGCGCCCATCTATCCGGGCGTGGTCGAAGGTTTGCAGCGCTTGCGCGAGCTGGGCCTCGTGCTCGCGTGCCTGACCAACAAGCCCCGCCCGTTCGTGCGCCCGCTGCTGCAGGTCAAGGGACTGGAGGCGTATTTCGCGGTCGTCTTCGACGGCGATGCATTCGAGCGCAAGAAGCCGGACCCGCTGCCGCTGCTGAAGACCTGCGAGGCGTTGGGCCGCGCGCCTTCGCAGACGTTGATGATCGGCGACTCGAGCAACGACGCGCAGGCGGCGCGTGCGGCCGGCTGCCCGGTCGTGCTGGTCAGCTACGGCTACAACCACGGCGAGCCGGTCGCTGCGGTCGATGCCGACGGTGTGGTCGAGCGACTCGACCGGATCGATCTGAACGCGTGGCCGGACGCTGCGGCGTCGTCGCCTCAGTTGTTGTAGCCGGCGTTGCCGCCCGCCACGGTTGCGGCCTTGCCGAGCAGCGCCTCCTTCAGACCGGCATCGGCGGGCGCCTGGCCGAGCCAGATCCGCATCAGCGCCGAGTAGAACTCGGGCTCCTTGATCGGCTGGCCGGTGGGCTGCCCGTTGACGACGATCACGGTGCCGGTGCCCGGCATCCATTCGACGCCGAACCACTCGCCGGCCTTCAGGTTCTTGCGGCTCGAGAAGATCTCGCTCATCTGCATGATGCCGCTGATGGACTTCGAGAACTCCTCGCGCGGCGCGTTCTGCTCCATGCCCTTCGTGAACAGCTTGCCGAGCTCGTTCGCATCGATCTCGCGCAGCATCACGATCTTGATCAGACGTGGGCCGGGCGCCGCGAGCACGGCTTCGGGGGTCGTCGCCTTGGCCGACAGGTACAGGCCGGCGGCGTAGACCTTGAAGACGGCCTTGTAGCGCACGCCGGCGCCGTTGAGCTGCAGCCGCGCGCCGCCGAGCAGGAGGCTGTTGTCGAATTTGACGCCGCCCACTTCGGTGATGGCGGCGGGTCCTGTCGCGGTGCTCTGGGCGGCCGCGGACAGCGGCAGGGCCAGCGATGCGGCCACACTGGCGGCGAGGGTGACGAGCAGCGCGCGGCGGATCACAGTCGGGGTCTCCTGAGGTTTCATGTATTCGTTTGTGTCAAGTTGACACCGATTCACATTTTCGGCGCAGACCGGAGCGCAGATGAGTGCTGCTAGACTCCGCGCATGTTCATTTCGCGCAATCTCACCGCCGGGCCGCTGGCCCGAGGAGCCTGGCCCTGGCGGGCCCAGCCTGCTCACGCCTGAGATCCCGCGACTTTTGTCGCGGATTGCGCGATCGGCGGCGCTGCCCGCCGAGTCCGTTCCGTCGAATCCCCGCGTGCCGGCTGCGAGCCGCGCGCCGGCCTGTGGAGGGCCATGAACATGATCACCGAACTCGAATTCAAGAGCCTGGCCGGCGAGGGCTACAACCGCATTCCGCTGATCGCCGAGGCGTTTGCCGACCTCGAGACGCCGCTGTCGCTGTACCTGAAGCTGGCCTACACGGCGGGCAACGGCAAGAACAGCTTCCTGCTCGAATCGATCGTCGGCGGCGAGCGCTTCGGCCGCTACTCGTTCATCGGATTGCCGGCGCGCACGCTGCTGCGCGCCACCGGGTTTCGTACCGAGGTCGTCACCGACGGCGCGGTCGTCGAGACGCACGAGGGCAACCCGCTGGACTTCATCGCCGAATACCAGCGGCGCTTCAAGGTCGCGCTGCGCCCCGGGCTGCCGCGCTTCTGCGGCGGGCTCGCCGGTTATTTCGGCTACGACGCGGTGCGCTGCATCGAGCCCAAGCTCGCGAAGACGCAGAAGGACGGCGGCCTGGACACGCCCGACATCCTGCTGCTGCAGTGCGAGGAGCTCGCGGTCATCGACAACCTGTCGGGCCGCCTGTACCTGATCGTCTATGCGAACCCGGCCGAGCCGGAAGCGTTCCACCGCGGCAAGCGCCGCCTCAACGAGCTGGCTGACAAGCTGAAGTACAGCGTGACCGCGCCGGCGGTCAAGCGCGGCGCGGCGCACGGCGTCGAGCGCGGCTTCGCGAAGGCCGACTACCTCGCCGCGGTGCTGCGCGCCAAGGAATACATCGCGGCCGGCGACATGATGCAGGTGCAGGTGGGCCAGCGTCTGTCGAAGCGCTACACCGAGTCGCCGCTGAGCCTGTACCGTGCGTTGCGCTCGCTGAACCCGTCGCCGTACATGTACTTCTACGACATGGGCGACTTCCAGATCGTCGGCGCGAGCCCCGAGATCCTGGTGCGCCAGGAGCACACGCCCGACGGCGACAAGGTCACGATACGGCCGCTCGCCGGCACGCGGCCGCGCGGCGCGACGCCCGAACTCGACAAGGCGCTCGAGCAGGAGCTGTCCAGCGACCCGAAGGAGCGCGCCGAGCACGTGATGCTGATCGACCTGGCGCGCAACGACATCGGCCGCATCGCGAAGACCGGCAGCGTCAAGGTGACCGACGCGTTCGTGATCGAGCGCTACTCGCACGTGATGCACATCGTCAGCAACGTCGAGGGCCTGCTGAAGGACGGCATGACCAGCCTGGACGTGCTGCGCGCGACCTTCCCCGCCGGCACGCTGACCGGCGCGCCGAAGATTCGCGCGATGGAGATCATCGACGAGCTCGAGCCGGTCAAGCGCGGCATCTACGGCGGCGCCTGCGGGTATCTCAGCTTTGCCGGCGACATGGATGTCGCGATCGCGATCCGCACCGGCATCGTCCAGAACCAGACGCTGTACGTGCAGGCCGCGGCCGGCGTCGTCGCCGATTCGATCCCCGAGATGGAATGGCGCGAGACCGAAGCGAAGGCACGTGCGCTGCTGCGCGCGGCCGAACTCGTCGAGGAGGGCTTCTGAGATGCTCCTGATGATCGACAACTACGACTCGTTCACCTACAACCTCGTGCAGTACTTCGGCGAGCTGGGCGAGGACGTGCGGGTGTTCCGCAATGACGAGATCACGGTCGACGAGATCGGCGCGCTGCGGCCCGACCGGCTGGTGCTGTCGCCGGGGCCGTGCTCGCCGGCCGAGGCCGGCGTCTGCGTGGACGCGATCCGCGCGTTCACCGGCAAGCTGCCGATCCTGGGCGTGTGCCTGGGCCATCAGGCGATAGGCGCGGCGCTGGGCGGCCGCATCATCCGCGCGAAGACGCAGATGCACGGCAAGACCGATGTGATCACGACCGATGAGCGCGGCGTCTACCATGCGCTGCCGAAACGCTTCACGGTGATCCGCTACCACTCGCTGGTGATCGAGAACGACTCGCTGCCTGCGGTGCTCGATGTCACGTCGACCTCGCAGGACGGCGAGATCATGGGCGTGCGGCACCGCGAGCTGGCCGGCACGAAGACGCCGCTCGAAGGCGTGCAATTCCATCCGGAATCGATCCTGACCGAGCACGGCCACGCGATGCTGAAGAACTTCCTGGAGTTGGCCGCATGAGCAGCAGCAAAAACAGCAACGGCGTCGTGGACCTGCGCAGCGACACCGTGACCCGGCCGACGCCGGCGATGCGCGAGGCGATCGCGCGCGCGACCGTCGGCGACGACGTGTTCGGCGACGACCCCACTGTCAACGCGCTGCAGGAGCGCGTCGCGGCGCTGCTCGGCAAGGAGGCGGCGCTGTTCGTCGCGAGCGGCACGCAGGGCAACCTGTGCGCGCTGCTCGCGCATTGCCAGCGCGGCGACGAGGCGCTGGTCGGCCAGATGGCGCACACCTACCGCTACGAGGCCGGCGGCGGCGCGGTGCTGGGCAGCATCCAGCCGCAGCCGCTGCCGCAGCAGGACGACGGCACGCTGCGGCTGGCCGACATCGAAGCGGCGATCAAGCCCGACGACGAGCACTTCGCGCGCACGAAACTGCTGTGCCTGGAGAACACCTGGAACGGCAAGGTGCTGCCCCAGGCGTATCTGGACGACGCGACTGCGCTCGCGCACCGCCACGGCCTCGCCGCGCATCTGGATGGCGCGCGGCTGTTCAACGCGGCGGTCGCGTCGCGCACGGCCATCGGCGAGATCGCGCGCGGCTTCGACAGCGTCTCGGTCTGCTTCAGCAAAGGCCTGGGCGCGCCGGTCGGCTCGGCGCTGTGCGGCCCGAAGGCGCTGATCGAGCGCGCACGGCGCATCCGCAAGATACTGGGCGGCGGCATGCGCCAGGTCGGGCTGCTGGCCGCGGCCGCGAACCACGCGCTGGACCATCACGTCGAGCGCCTGGCTGACGACCATGCGAACGCACGCCGGCTCGCCGACGGGCTCGCGCGCATCCCCGGCATCTCGGTCGTCGCGCCCGACACCAACATCGTGTTCGCGAACGTCGAGGGCAACCGCACCGCGGCGCTGCTCGCCCACCTGGAATCGCGCGGGGTGCTGGCCACCGGGCTGATCGGCCTGCGCTTCGTGACGCACCTGGACGTGGACGCGGCCGGCGTCGACCGGGCGATCGCCGCGGTCGCCGAGTTCATGGCCGCGTAGCGCGGTTCGATTCCCGCAGAAGGACAACGACGGAGAGGGCCCACGCCATGACGATCACGAACCAGGACGCGCTGACCCGCACGATCGAGCACCGCGAGATCTTCCACGACGAGATGCTGTCGCTGGTGCGGCGCATCATGAGCGGCGAGATGTCGCCGGTGATGATGGCCGCGCTGCTGGTCGGCCTGCGCGTCAAGAAGGAAACCATCGGCGAGATCACCGCGGCGGCGCAGGTGATGCGCGAGTTCTCGACCAAGGTCGAAGTCGCCGACCGCACGCACCTGATCGACATCGTCGGCACCGGCGGCGACAGCTCGCACACCTTCAACATCTCGACCTGCTCGATGTTCGTCGCCGCGGCGGCCGGCGCGCGCGTCAGCAAGCACGGCAACCGCGGCGTCAGCAGCAAGTCGGGCAGCGCCGATGTGCTGGAGACGCTGGGCGTGCCGCTGAACCTGACCCCGCAGGCGATCGCCCGCTGCATCGCCGACACCGGCATCGGCTTCATGTTCGCGCCCAACCACCACCCGGCGATGAAGAACGTCGCGCCGGTGCGCAAGGAGCTGGGCGTGCGCACGATCTTCAACATCCTGGGCCCGCTGACGAACCCGGCCGACGCGCCGAACATCCTGATGGGCGTGTTCCACCCGGACCTCGTCGGCATCCAGGTGCGCGCGCTGCAGCGGCTGGGCGCCGAGCATGCGGTGGTCGTCTACGGCCGCGACGGGATGGACGAGGTCTCGCTGGGCGCCGCGACGATGGTCGGCGAGTACAAGGACGGCGCGATCTCCGAGTACGAGATCCACCCCGAGGACTTCGGTCTGACGATGGCGAGCAACCGCGCGCTGAAGGTCGAGACGCCGGAGCAGTCGCGCGCGCTGCTGCAATCGGTGCTCGACAACGAGCCGGGTCCGGCGCGCGACATCGTCGTGCTGAACGCCGGCGTCGCGCTGTATGCGGCGAACGTTGCGCCGACGATGGCCGAAGGCATCGCGCTCGCGCGCGAGACCGTCGCGTCGGGCAAGGCGCTCGCCAAGCTGCATCAGTTCGTCGCGCGGACGAAGGAGCTGGCGGCATGAGCAATTGTGCGGTAGCCCGTTCCTGGCGGGCCGAGCGCCGGGCCGCTCCCAAGCCTGTCCTGAGCCCGGTCGAAGCGCCGGCCCGCATCCCAAGGGCCACGAAGGGGCCCCAAGTGGCCCCTGGGGATCGGCCGACGTACTCGTCGGACGAGGGGCTGTCATGAGCGATATCCTCGACAAGATCGTCGCGGTCAAACGCGACGAGATCGCCGCGGCGAAGCGCCAGCGCGACCTGCACTCGCTGCGCCGCGATGCCGAGCAGCTCGGCGGCCTGCGCGATTTCGTCGGCTCGCTGCGCGCACGCATCGCGAAGGGCGAGGCCGGCGTGATCGCCGAGATCAAGAAGGCCAGCCCGAGCAAGGGTGTGATCCGCGAGCGCTTCGTGCCGGCCGAGATCGCCGCGAGTTATGCCGAGCACGGCGCGGCCTGCCTGAGCGTGCTGACCGACCGGCAGTTCTTCCAGGGAAGCCATGCCTACCTCGGGCAGGCGCGCGCGGCCTGTGTGCTGCCGGTGCTGCGCAAGGATTTCATCGTCGACCCGTACCAGGTCTACGAAGCGCGCGCGATCGGCGCCGACTGCATCCTGCTGATCGCGGCCTGCCTGGACGACGGCCTGATGGCCGAGCTCGAGGCCCAGGCGCACGAGCTCGGCATGGCGGTGCTGGTCGAGGTGCACGACGGCGCCGAGCTGGACCGCGCCTTGCGGTTGAAGACGCCGCTGCTGGGCATCAACAACCGCAACCTGCGCACGTTCGAGGTCACGCTGGAGACGACGCTGGGGCTGCTGAAGCACGTGCCGAGCGAGCGTCTGCTGGTCACCGAGAGCGGCATCCTCGCGGGGGGCGACGTCTCGCGCATGCGCGAGGCGAACGTCCATGCGTTCCTGGTCGGCGAGGCGTTCATGCGCGCGGCCGACCCCGGCGCGGCGCTCGCCGAGCTGTTCCGCGGCGGGTCGGCAGCAGCGCAATGACGGAGACCGCGACGCTCGAACAACCCCCGAGTGCCGCAGCGGACAACCGCCTGCGCGAACCGCTCGCCGACGTCTTTGCCCGCGTGCCGCCGGCCTGGCGCGACATCACCGCTTCGTTTGCCGACAGCGAGGTCGGCCGGGCGCTGATCGCCTTCGTCGATGCCCGGGTCGCCGCCGGCGCGGTCGTCTATCCACGCCAGGTGTTCCGCGCGCTCGAGCTGACTGCGCCGCGCGACGTGCGCGTCGCGATCCTTGGCCAGGATCCGTACCACGGGGCCGGTCAGGCGCAGGGCCTCGCGTTCTCGGTTGCGCCCGGTTTCAAGCCGCCGCCGAGTTTGCGCAACATGCTGACCGAGGCGCGTGCCGACACCGGCGCGCCGTCGATCTGCTGCGATGACCTGACCCCCTGGGCGATGCAAGGCGTGCTGCTGCTGAACACGGTGCTGACCGTCGAGGACGGCCAGCCGCACAGCCATGCGAACCGCGGCTGGGAAGTGCTGACCGACGCGCTGCTCGCGCGTGTCGCCGCCGAACCCGAGCCGGTGGTCTTCCTGCTGTGGGGCGCGGCGGCGCAGCGCAAGCGCGCGCTGATCGAGGCGGCGGGCCGGCACGTGGTGCTGACCGCGAACCATCCGTCGCCGCTGTCGGCGCGGCGTCCGCCGCAGCCCTTCATCGGCTGCCGGCCCTTCAGCCGCGCGAACGCGGCACTCGCGCAGCGGCGGCCCGGAACCCCGCCGATCCGCTGGTAGCCGCGACCTCGGGGCAACGCGATGGGCGCGCCGCGGACCGAACTCCCCCGCCGGATCGTCGAGCTGCCCCGCCGCACGGGCCCGCGGCGCAAACGGCGGTCTGATATTGGTATCAGAGTGGTTCAATGGCTGCGGCGCAGCGGGATCCTGAGCTTTGCCGGCCGGCACTTGGACCCGCGGCGCCACCTGACCGCGCTCGCGGGCGTCGTGCTGCTGCACGTGCTGGTGATCTGGGCGTTGTTCAGCGGCCTGTCGAAAAAGACGATGGAGATCGGCCACCCGCCGGTCGAGACCAAGGTGATCGAGACGGTCCGCCAACCGCCGCCGCCGGAGATTTCCGTCGCACGCCCGCCGGTCATGCTGGAAGCCCCGCCGCCGCCGTTCATCCCGCCGCCGGAGATCCAGATCGAGACGCCGCCTGAGCCGGCGATCACCGTGGCGGCGACCCCGCCGGCCCCGGCACCCGCAGCGCCGGCATCCGCCGCGCCGGCGCCGGCCCCCGAGCCGCCGCGGCCGCTCGCCGTGTTGGCCGGCCTCGCCTGCTCGAAGCTGGTCAACCCGCATGCGCCGCTGGTGCCGGAGAGCACCGGCGTCAGCGGCGCAAGCGTCGAATACCGGGCCGTGATGCGCGGCGGGGCGCTCGCCAGTTTCGAGATCACGAGGCTGCAGCTGCGCGGCGGCAACGATGCCAAGGTGCGCGCGGCGCTGCGGGCCAGCGTCGAATCGGCGGTGCGCGAGTACGTCTGCGCGAACGACGTGCCGTTCCGACAGGAGATCGAGTTCCGGTTCACCGAATAGGCGCTGCAGGGGCCGTGCGTCCGGCCCGATCAACCCTGCGCGCATCGAGGGCGGGATCGAATACCGATTGACCATTTGGTATCACTGGTACTAAACTGGTCCTATGGCCGCTCGCAATATCGAATTTCTGTTGGGCGTGGACGGAGGCGGCACCGGCACGCGGGTTCTGCTGGCTCGGCGCGACGACGATGCGGTCGTGGTCGGCCGCGGCACGGCCGGGCCATCGGGGCTCGCGCGCGGCATCGCGTCGGCGTGGGATCAGATCGGCCGCGCCGTGGTGCAGGCTTTCACCGACGCGGGCATGCCGGGCGAGGTGCCGTGGGGTGCCTGCGCGCTCGGTGCCGGGCTCGCCGGCGTCAATCACCGTCCGTGGGCCGATGCGTTCATCAAGGCCGATCCCGGCGTCGCGCGGCTCGAGCTCGAGACCGACGCGTTCACGATGCTGCTCGGCGCCCATGCGGGCCAGCCCGGCGCGATCGTCGCCTCCGGCACCGGCAGCGTCGGCGAAGTCTGGCACGCCGACGGGCGTCGCGCGAGCGTCGGCGGCTGGGGTTTCCCGATCGGCGACGAGGGCAGTGGCGCCTGGCTGGGCTTTCGCGCGATGCAGCATGCGCAGCACGCGGTCGATGGCCGCGCCGCGGTGACCGCGCTGGCGCAGGCCGTGTGGTCGCGCTGCGGTCGCGATCGCGATGCGCTGCTTGCGTGGTGCGCGCAGGCCAACCAGTTCGAATATGCGCAGCTCGCGCCGCTGATCTTCGAAGCCGCGGCACGCGGCGATGCGGCTGCCAACGCGTTGCTGGACGCCGCGGCCGGCGCGATCGACACGATGGCGCAGGCGCTAGACCCTGATGGCCGCGTGCCGCTCGCGATCTCCGGCAGCATCGGCGAGCGGCTCGCGCCGCGCCTGCCCGCGGCGTTGCGCGCGAGGCAGGTCGCGGTCGCAGCCGGGGCCGACGTGGGCGCGCTGAATCTGATCCGCCGGGCTCTGCGGGCGTCGCCGTGAAGAAGAGCCAGCACAAGCCCTGGCTGGACTTCCGTCCGGACCCGCGCGACAACTCGCCGCTGTACCTGCAGCTCGCGCGCAAGCTGGGCCAGGCGATCCGCGACGGGCGCTACCAGGCCGACGAGGCGCTGCCGTCCGAGCGCGTGCTGTCCGAGTCGCTGAACCTGTCTCGCGTGACCGCGCGCAAGGCGATCGACCAGCTCGTCGAGCAGGGGCTGATCGTGCGCCGGCGCGGCTCGGGCAACTACATCGCGCCGCGCCTGGAGCAGCCGTTGTCGCGTTTGACCAGCTTCTCCGAGGAACTGCAGCAGCGCGGCTACACGCCGTCGTCGCGCTGGATCAAACGCAGCCTGACCGCCGCGATGGCCGACGAGCAGCTGAGCCTGGGCCTGTCGCCCGGGGCGAGGGTGGCGCGTCTGGAGCGCCTGCGCCTGGCCGACGACGTCGTGATGGCCTACGAGGTCAGCGTGCTGCCCGAAGCGGTGCTGCCGCGGCCCGAGGCGGTGAACGGCTCGTTGTACGAATACCTGAACGGCACGCAGCGTGCGCCGGTGCGCGCGCTGCAGCACATCCGGGCGTTGAATGCGCCGGCGCGGCTGGCCGAGCAGCTCGGCGTGCCGGTCGGCCAGGCGGTCCTCTACATCACGCGCATCGGCTATCTCGAATCGGGCCAGGCGGTCGAGCTGACCCATTCGTACTGCCGCAGCGACTACTACGACTTCGTCGCCGAAATGAGGCGCGACTCATGACCACATCCTCACGGCTGCAAGGCCGCATCCTCACTCCCAACGGATTCGTCGACGGCACGATCGTCTTCGATGCCGGGGGGCGCATCGACACGATCGAAGGCACCCCGGTGCCGCTGCAGGCAGCGCGCGACACCCGCAGCGCGCTGATCCTGCCCGGCTTCATCGACCTGCACGTGCACGGCGGCGGCGGCCATGACGTGATGGAAGGCGGCGCTGCCGCCTCGCGCATCGCCGAGCTGCACGTGCGCCACGGCACGACGACGCTGCTCGCGACGACGATGACCGCGCCGATGAGCGATCTCGAAGCCGCGTTCGATGCGCTGGCGCCGGTGTTCGCCGCGCCGCGCGCGAAGCGTGCCGCGCGCATCCTCGGCGTGCACCTCGAGGGTCCGTACATCAACTCCGGCAAGCTCGGCGCGCAGCCCGACTATGCGCGGCCGCTCAGCGGCGACGAGATCCGCCGTCTCGACGCGAAGGCGCCGATCCGCCTGATCACGCTCGCGCCGGAGGTCGACGGCAACATGGAAGTGATCGAGTCGCTGGTCGCGGCCGGTTACTGCGTGCAGATCGGCCACACGCTGGCGAGCTACGAGCAGAGCGTGGAGGCGATGGCGCGCGGCGCGCGCGGCTTCACGCACCTGTTCAACGCGATGAGCGGCATGCACCATCGCGAGCCGGGCGTGGTCGGTGCGGCGCTCGCGCATGCGCAGCATTCGGAGCTGATCCCGGACCTGCTGCATGTGCACCCCGGCGCGATCAAGGTCGCGCTGCGGGCGATCCCGCACTTGTATTGCGTGACCGATTCGACCGCCGCGGCCGGCATGCCGGACGGCGAGTACCGCTTGGGCCGCCAGACGGTGACCAAATGCCTGGGCGGCGTGCGCCTGGCCGACGGCACGCTGGCCGGCTCGACGCTGACGATGGACGAAGGCCTGCGCAACCTGGTCGACAAGCTCGGTCTCGATCTCGCCGACGCGTCGCGCCGCACCGCGACCTACGCGGCCGATCACCTGGGCGTCGCGGACCGCGGCCGTCTGCAGCGGGGCGCGTGGGGAGATGCGGTCGTGCTCGATCGCGACTTGAAGATCACCGGCGTCATCGTCGAGGGAACCGAGGTATGAGCATGTCGACGAATTCGAAGATGCGCGACGAGGCGCTGGAGGCGCCGGCCGCCATCGCGCGCCAGCTCGCGCAGGACGATGCCGCATACCGCCGCTTCGGCGCGCAGCTGCGCACGCATCTGCCGAGTGCCTTGCTGACCGTCGCCCGCGGCAGCTCGGACCATGCCGCGCATTTCATGGCCTACCTGATCATGGCGCGGCTGGGGCGCCTCGTGACCTCGCTGCCGATGTCGCTGATCACGCTGTACCAGTCGCAGATCGTCTGCGACGGGCTGGTGTCGCTGGCGTTCTCGCAATCGGGGCAGAGCCCGGACCTGGTGGCGCCGACGCGCTTCTTCGGCACCGGCGGCGCGCGCACCGCGGCTTTCGTCAACGATGCGGCGTCGCCACTGGCGCAGGCGTCGCAATGGGTGTTCCCGCTGCATGCCGGCACCGAGGCGAGCGTCGCCGCGACGAAGAGCTTCATCGCGCAGCTGGTCGCCGGCGCGCGGCTGGTCGCCGCCTGGCAGGACGACGTCGCGCTGCAGGCCGCAATCGCCGCGCTGCCCGGCGCACTCGAGCGCGCGGCGCGGCAGGACTGGTCGGCCGCGCTGCCGGTGCTGGCCGATGCCGACCGGCTGTTCGTGATCGGGCGCGGCACCGGCCTCGCGATCGCGCAGGAGGCCGCGCTGAAGTTCAAGGAGACCTGCGCGATCCAGGCCGAGGCGTTCTCCGGCGCGGAAGTGAAGCACGGCCCGATGGCGCTGGTCGGCGAAGGTTATCCGCTGCTGGTGTTCGCGCCGCGCGGGCCGGCACTGCCGGGGCTGCTCGCGCTGGCCGACGAGATGCGCGGCC
The DNA here is from genome assembly GCA_036568605.1 of Burkholderiaceae bacterium. GTDB lineage: Bacteria > Pseudomonadota > Gammaproteobacteria > Burkholderiales > Burkholderiaceae_C > DATCSE01. The sequence goes on from DATCSE010000004.1 coordinate 25,872, forward strand.
GCGGTGCCCGCGTGCTGCTCGCGGCACCGGCCGGCACGCCGGGCAGCGAGCTCGTGATCGCCGAGACCGGCTCGGTCGATTTCGACCCGATCGCGGCGATCCAGAGCTTCTACCCGATGGTCGAGGCGCTGGCGCGTAC
>DATCSE010000005.1:0-5682 GCA_036568605.1 Burkholderiaceae bacterium
CTCGAGGCCGGGCCGGCCGCCGACACCGCGATCGCCGGCCTGTTCGTCGACGAGTGGATGGAAACCATCCCGGACGACATCGAGACCACCGGCGTCGGCTTTCACTTCGATGCACCCGGCGCGCGCCCGCCGCAGGCCATGCTGCTCGCGGTGCCGGCCGATCCGGCGATGCCGAACTGGACGCTGGACGCGCTGCTCGAGGTGGTCGACGAGGCGATGGCGCTGGCGCGGCTGCGCGCGGTGCGGCCGCAGGACCTGCAAGGCCTGGCGCTGCTGCTGCCGGGCATCTTCCTGTCGAACAACTTCAAGCAGGACGTGCCGTCGGTCGACTTCAGCGGGCTGGTCGCGAAGAACCTCGCGGCGCTGCGCAGCGCGAGCGGCGTGTCGACCGGCGGCGTCGTGCAGATGGCGGCCGGCAAGGTCCTGATGACCGAGTGAGGAAGGAGCCGCGATGACGATGAAGATCTCCGCGTCGGCCGCCCGCATCGTCGCCGCGACCGCGGCGGTCGCCCGGCCCGACCCCTCGCACACCACCTGGTCGCGCCTGGAGCCGCTGCCGACCAGCGACGACGTGACCGAGAGCCTGCAGGCGCGCATCGCCGATCCGCTGTGGATGCTCGCGCGCCAATGGCAGTTCAACGAGTTCCAGGGTGAGGACGCCGGCAGCCCGATCAGCGCGGCGCTGAAGGTCACCGGGTTGCCGGTGAGCCGTCTGCTGCATCCCGATGCCGCGGCCGGTGTCGCCGCGGTGCCGCTGCCGGCCGGCGCGGCACCGATCGAGGCGATGGTCGAGCACGAGCAGGTGCTGCCGGTGCACCCGAAGCTGAATGCGCAGGCCGGCCAGCAGCTGATGCGCAGCCTGCGCGCCGCGAAGCTCGCGAGCACGCAGGCGCTGCTGCTCGCGCGCTACCCGGCCGCGATCGCGGCACCGGACGATCCGCCGGCCGACAACGCCGGCTTCGTCTGGCACACGCTGCTGGATGCGCGCGCGATCGATGCGCTGGCGCTGGCCGCGGACCTGAAGGCGCAGCCCGATCGTGCCGCGCTCGAAGCGTTCGCGGCCGGCACGATCGGCATCGCCGCGGCGCAGGTCTCGGCGTGCTGCGACGTGCTCGAGCGCTGGTCGGCCTGGCTGGCCGATCTCGCGCTCGCCGGCCTGCAGCCGGGCGCAAGCCCGTACTGGCAACCGCAGCGCCTCGAGTACGGCTTTGCGCTCGGCGCGCAAGGCGCGGGCATGCCGCTGCGACTGCGCGCCGACGAATACGCCGACGGCCGGCTCGACTGGTACAGCTACACGCTGGCCGGTGCGCCGAACGACCCGCCAAACCCGGACCAGAGCGTCGAGATGACGCCCAAGCGCCCACCGCTGCCGACCACCGCGCGCTACCCCGGCATGCCGGCCGACCGCTACTGGGAGTTCGAGGACGGCCGCGTCAACTTCGGGATGATGGGCGCCGCGAAGAGCGACCTCGCACGCCTCGCGGTGCTCGAATACGCGCTGGTCTTCGGCAACGACTGGTTCGTGCTGCCGCTCAGCCTGCCGAGCAACGCGCTGTACCGGATCACCGGGTTCACGGTGCGCGACAACTTCGGCGTCACGCTGGCGATTCCGCCGGCGCTGGACGCCCGCTTCTACGAGCTCGACACATCGGCCGGCGCACCGGTCGCCCGCATGCCCAGCGCGCTGTACCTGAGCCCGGCGCTGGACACGCTCGAAGGCCCGCCGCTCGAGCACGTGATGATGATGCGCGACGAGATGGCGAACCTGGTCTGGGGCATCGAGAAGCGCGTGCAGGGCACGTCGGGCGAGCCGATCGACCGCAAGTTCGAGAGCACGCGGCTGTCGACCACCCAGGTGCTGCGGCCGCCGGTCGACCCGGCCGCCGCGCCGGCCGGATCGGGCCCGCTGCTGCACTACACGCTGCAGACGCCGGTCGCCGCGAACTGGGTGCCGTTCCTGCCGGTGCGCAAGGCCGGCGCGACGCCGGCGAACTGGGCCATCCAGCTGCAGCGCGGGGTCGTCACGCACTACTACCAGGTCACCGAGGACCGCATGCTCGATCCGCGCAACGCCGCGTACGCGGCCTTCATCGAACGGCTGCGCAACAACGGCTTCGTCGAGACGAACGCCGAGCAGGGCCCGGCCGACAACCGGCTGCAGGGCTTCATGTTCCATCCGCGCGGCAACCTGCTGCGCCTGGACCCGACGCAACCGGTGCAGCAGGACTTCCTGCGCATCGAGGAAGAGGAAGTGCCGCGCGACGGGATCGAGCTGAAACGCGCGTTCAACTACGCCCGCGATTCGAAAGGCCGTGCGCTGCTGTGGATAGGCCGCAGCAAGACCACCGGACGCGGCGAAGGCGCGAGCGGGTTGAAGTTCGACGTGGTCTCGCGCGGCGTGAAATAGGCGAGGCCCGCACCGAACCCGGCGCTCGCACCGCCCCTATGATCCGCGCACAACGACTGCGCGGCGACGGGACGCGCGGCGATGGACGGGAGGGAGCCCTTGGACATCGATCGTTTCAAGAAACTGGTCCATCGCCTCGAGAGCGAGAGCGCGGCGGCACCGGGTCTCTATCGGATGAAGGTCGCGGCGCTGGCGCTGCTCGGCTTCGGCATCCTCGCGCTGCTGCTGGGCGCGATCGGCTTCGGGCTGGTCGTGCTGGTCGGCGGGGTCGCGGCGATCGCGTTGAGCGGTGGGATGGCGCTGCTGCTGGTGCTGAAGTTCGGCAAGCTGCTGTTCCTGCTCGTGGTCCCGCTGTGGTACCTGGTGAAGTCGGCGGTGCAGGCCTTGTTCGTGCGCCTGCCCGCGCCGCAGGGCCGCGAGATCCACCGCGACCAAGCGCCCGCGCTGTTCGCCGCGATCGACCGGATGCGCCAGCGCATGAAAGGGCCGCGCTTCCACCATGTTCTGATCGTCGACGACGTCAACGCCGGGGTCGTTCAACGCCCGGCGTTCGGGCTGGTCGGCTGGCCGCGCAACTACCTGCTGCTGGGCCTGCCGCTGCTCGAAGCCATGCCCGCCGACGAGGCGCTGGCCGTGGTCGCGCACGAGTACGGCCACCTCGCCGGCTCGCACGGGCACTTCTCGGCCTTCATCTACCGGCTGCGCCACACCTGGGGCACGGTGCAGGCCTACACCGACCACATCCAGGGCTGGCTCGGCCGGCTCGTCGCGCCGCTGGTGCGCTGGTACGCGCCGTACTTCAACGCCTACACGTTCGTGCTGGCGCGGGCCGACGAATACCAGGCGGACGCCGCGTCGGCCGAACTGGTCGGCACCGCGAATGCGGTGCATGCGCTGAAGCGGGTCAACCTGATCACGCCGCAGCACCGGCGCTTCATGCAGCAGGCCTACGACCGCATCGACCACGAGGCCGCGCCGCCGCAGGACCTGATGCTGCGCTGGGCCGCGCAGGCCGGCGAGGCACTGCCCGAAGCCGATGCGCGCCGCTGGCTGGTCGACGCGCTGGACCGCGAAGGCCATTTCACCGACAGCCATCCGACGCTGCGGGCACGCTTGAGCGCACTCTCGCAGGCCGGCGATGACGCGCTGCGCGAGCCGCCGCCGCTGCACGGCGAATCGGCCGCGCAGGCGTGGCTGGGGCCGCTGGTGCAGCAGCTGCGCAGCGAGTTCCAGGCGCGCTGGGCCGAGCAGGTCGCACAGCCGTGGGCCGAGCGCCATGCGCAAGCGCAGGAGCAGCGGCAGCGCCTGGTCGCGTTGCGCGCACTGCCCGAGCCGACGGTGGCCGAACAGCTGGAGGCGCTGCGCCTGACCCTGCGGCTCGAGCCCGAGACCGATGTCCGCGACGCGCTGGCGGCGTTCAACGCCGCGCATGCCGACCAGCCGCTCGGCCTCTTCCTCGAAGGCAGCGCCCGCCTGGACAAGGGCGAGCGCGACGGGCTCGCGCTGCTCGATCGTGCGGCCGCGCTCGATCCCGAGGCCACGAAGCCGGCCTGCGAACGCGCTCACGCGTTCCTCAGCGAGCGCCGCGAAACCGAAGCGGCCGAAGCCTATGCCGAGCGCTGGCGCCGCCGCGACGAGCTCGAAACCCGGCGTGCCCGCGAGATCGAGACGCTGGACCCCCAGCACGCACTGGCCTCCCACGGCCTGGACGCCGCCACCGTCGCGGCCCTTCAGGCAACGCTGGCCGACCGCGCGCTGGACCTGCTGCGCGAGGTCTACATCGCGCGCCGCGTGATCCCGTCGGACCCCAGCGTCGTGCAGCTCGTGATGGGCGTGCAGCTGAGCTGGTGGGGCCGGCGCCGCGGCAAGCAGCGCGCGACGCTCGAGCGCCTCGCGCGCCTGGAGTGGCCGGTCGCGCTCATGTTCGTGACGCTGGACGGGCAGTTCGCGACACTGCGCAAGAAATTCCGCGCGCTGCCCGGCGCCGCGCTGCGCTGAGCGCGCGGCTCAGCCCGCCGATCCCGAATACGCCGCCTTCAGCGCCGCGATGTCGAACTTGACCATCTTCAGCATCGCATCGGTCGCCCGCTTGGCCTTGGCCACATCGCGGTCGGCCATCATCTCGAACATCACCGTCGGGACGATCTGCCACGACACGCCGTAGCGGTCCTTCAGCCAGCCGCACGCCTCGGCCTGGCCGCCGCCTTCGAGCAGCGCGTTCCAGTAGCGGTCGATCTCGGCCTGGTCGGCGCAGTTGACGACGAACGAGACCGCATGGTTGAACGGGTCCATCGGCCCGGCGCTCATCGCGGCGAATGCCTGCCCGAACAGCGTGAAGTCGACGACCTTCACCGAGCCCGGCGGGCCGCTCGGCGATTCGCTGGGCATGGCCGTGACGCGGTTGACGCGCGAGTCGGGAAAGATGGACGTGTAGAACTTCGCCGCTTCCTCGGCCTGGTTCGAGTACCAGAGAAATGGGGTGATCTTTTGCATGTGCTTTCTCCAATCTTCAGGGAGCAGTTGTCCGTGGTTCTTCAGGCCTCGACCAGTATTTCGAAGCCGCCGAAGATCATCCGTTTGCCGTCGAACGGCAGGGTCTGGGGCATGCGTGGATCGGCCATCACCGCCTTCATGCCGGTGTCGCGCACCTGGCGCGACGGCCAGGTGATCCATGAGAACACGACCGTCTCGTCGTCCTTGCGCTGCACGGCCATCGTGAACGACGTGAGCTTGCCCTCGGGCACGTCGTCGCCCCAGCACTCCACGACACCCAGCGCGCCGTGCTCCTTGAACATCTGCGCGGCATTCGTCGCGAGCTGGCGATACGCCTCCTTGTTGGCCGTCGGGACGGCCAGGACAAATCCATCGACATAGGACATCGGGTTTCCTTTCAGGATGTGGACGAAGAGCGGCGCAAACCGGCAATCGGCAGGCGTCCTCATCCCACGACGAACGACAGGTCGCGGAATCGACACCAGCGTGACCCCGAAGCACGCAACGGATCGTGTTCAATTCCATCCTGTCGTCACTCACGTTCCAGATTGCTGCGATGAAGAAGACACGCAAGATCGCGCTCGGGCTGCTGGTGGTGCTCGGGGTCGCCGGTGCGGCCGGCTGGTTCAGCCTCGACAAGGAGACGCGCGCCTTCCTGGCCACGCTGCCGACCAACCGCGACCTGCTGTTCTGGAGCCAGCCGCAGCGCGATGCGGCGTTCCGCGCGCTCGACCGGCTGCCGGTTCTGGCCAAGTCGCACGTCGTGCCGGCCGGCAACACGC
>DATCSE010000006.1:0-6000 GCA_036568605.1 Burkholderiaceae bacterium
CCCGCCGATGGGCTGGCCGACGACGAGCTCGCGTGCGTCTTCCAGCGTCTGCCGGATCTTCTCGCCGCCCGGCACTTCGCCGACGCCGGTGCGGCCGGCGCTGTCGGTCAGGATCAGCAGGTTGCGCGTGAAGAAAGGGCCGTGCGCGCCGCTCAGGTTCAGCAGCATGCTGTCGCGGCCGGCGACCGGGATCACGCGCATGGCGGTGATGCGCGGCGTCGTGGACGAGGTGGTCATGGTGACGGGCTCCTGCATCAGTCGGCCGTGATCTTGCGGGTCTCGATCAGCTGCTTCCAGCGCGCGCTCTCGCGCTGCTGGAACTGCGCGAACTGCTCGGGCGTGTTCGCGACGATCTCGATCCCGATGGACGTGAACTGCTGCTTGACCTGGGCATCGTTCAATGCGGCGACCACCGCCGCATGCATCTTCGAACGCACGTCGGCCGGCAGCCCCTTGGGGGCCACGATCGCCTGCCACGAGTAGACGTCGACGCCCTTGATGCCCGATTCGATCAGCGTGGGCACGTTGGGCAGGACCGGCGAGCGCTTGTCGCCGGTCACCGCGAGCGCGATCAGCTTGCCGGCGTTGATGTGCTGCAGCACCGCATTGACGTTCTGGAACGACGCCTCGACCTGGCCGCCGAGCAGATCGGAGATCGCCGGCGCCCCGCCCTTGTACGGCACATGCGTGCCGCTGGTGCCCGTCTGCAGCCAGAACAGCTCGGCGGTCAAGTGGTCCGACGAGCCGTTGCCCGACGACGCGAAGGTCATCTTCCCGGGCTCGGCCTTCAGGTGCGCGACCACGTCGGCCACGCTCTTGAGCTTCGAGTTCGCCGGCACGACGAGCACGTTCGGCGCCTGCACCGCGACCGTGATCGGATCGAAATCCTTGGCCGCGTCGTACTGCACGCTCTTGATCAGGTGCGGCGCGATCACCAGCGGCCCCAGCGAGGTCACCAGGAACGTGTAGCCATCCGGCGCGGAGCGCTTGACCTGCGCGGCGCCTATCGTGCCGGTGGCGCCGGCCCGGTTGTCGACGATGAAGGTCTGCGAGAAGCGCTCCTGCAGCTTCGTGCCGAGGGTGCGGGCGATGGTGTCCGTCGAACCGCCGGGTGGGAACGGAACGACCAGCGTGACCGGTTTGCTCGGCCAGCTGTCGGCGAGCGCCGGGCCGGCGGTCAGCAGGCCGGCGGCGAGCCCGGTCGCCAGCAGGGACAGGAACTTCCTCATCGATGTCTCCAACATTGGTAGCGCTACCAGAATGTTGAATGGTAGCGCTACCTTTTGGTTCTGGCAACCCGGCGTCCGGACAGCGAACAAGGCCTCTCAGGCGCTTTCGCGCTCGACGATCGAAAAGCCGATGTCGACCACGCCCGACTCGACCGTACGGCCCTCGGCACGCTCGACGATGAAGTGCGCCGCATGGCGCCCGATGGCCGCCGAGTCGATGCGCACGGTGCTCAGCGACGGGCTGGCATCGGCCGCGAACTCCAGGTCCCCGAAACCCACCACGGCCAGCGCGTCCGGCACCGCGATCCCCTGCACGCGCGCCTCGGTCGTCACGCCCAGCGCGAGCAGATCCGACGAGCAGAAGATGCCATCGACACCGCCGCCCCACCGCCGCAGTTCGGCCAGCGCGGCCCGGCCACTGTGCAGTGTCGTCGGGGCCGGCACGACCATCACCTGCACGTCGCCCAGCCCGCGCGCGTGGGCCTCGGCGAGAAACGCCCGCGTGCGCCGCGCGGCGCGCTCGTCGTCACCCGCGACGACGGCGAGCCGTTGCCGGCCTCGGCCTTGCAGGAACGCGGCGACGGCGCGCCCGACCTCGGCATGCGAGAAACCGACCAGCATGTCGATCGGAGTGCCGGTCAGGTCCCAGGTCTCGACGACCGGGATGCCCGAGGCGAGCAGGCGCCGGCGCCCCTGCTCGGTGTGCACGATGCCGGTCAGCACGATGCCATCGGGGCGGCGGCCGATGATCGCTTCGAGCAGCGCATCCTCACGGTTGGCGACATAGCCGCTCTGCCCGAGCATCAGCTGATACCCACGCTCGGCCAGCGACTCGGTCAGCGCCTGGACCGTCGGCAGGAAGACCGGCCCCGAGATCGTCGGCACGACCGCCGCGACCAGCCGGCTGCGGGTCGACGCGAGGCCGCCGGCGAGCAGGTTGGGCACGTAGCCGGTCTGCGCGATCGCGTCGGCCACGCGCTTGCGCACGTCCTCCGACACCTGCTCGGGCGTGTTGACCGCGCGCGACGCGGTGATCGGCGCGACCCCCGCGAGCTTCGCGACGTCGTGCAGCGTCACGGCGCCGCTGCGGCGGCGCGCACGGCGAGGCGGCTGTGGCTGCTGCGGCGCGTCCATGCGCTACAGCAGCGTCACGCCGGGCAGGCTGCGCAGCGAGGTCTCGCGCATCGTGCGCACGAACTCGACGACATAGGGCTTGTCGGCCAGCCGCTGCGCGGTCGCGGCATAGAGCCGCCCGGTCAGGCCGTGCTCGCCTATGCGTTGCGACGCGACATAACCGCGGTCCAGGTAGCTCTTCACGGCCCACAGCGGCAGCGCCGCCAGCCCCCGGCCGCTCGCGACCAGCTGCAGCATCGCGACGGTCAGCTCGGTGGTGCGGCGCGGCGGCGCGATGCCGGCCGGTTGCAGCACACGGCGCACGAGGTCCAGCATCTCGTCGGGCACCGGGTAGGTGATCAGCGCGCGGTCCGCGAAGTCGCGGGCTTCGAGCCACGCCTTGCGCGTCAGCGGATCGTCGTGGGGCAGCAGCGCGACGATCTCGAAGCTGAACAGCGGATGGATCGCGACGCCGGCCTCGCCGCTTTCGACATCGGAGACGATCGCCAGTTCGGCGCGGTCCTGATGCAGCAGGCCGATCGGATCGGCCTGGAAGCCCGAGACGATGTCCAGCTCCACCTCGGGCCATTGCGCACGAAACGCATCCATCGCCGGCATCAGCCAGTCGAAGCAGGTGTGGCACTCGACCGCGATGCGCAACGTGCCGGCCGCGCCGGCGACCAGGCGGCGCACGTCGCGCTCGGCCTCGTCGACCAGCGGCAGCGCGTCATCGGCCAGCTTCAGCAGCCGCCGGCCCGCGGCGCCGAAGCTCACCGGGTTGGACTTGCGCTCGAACAGCACCGCGCCGAAGTGCTCCTCCAGGCTCTTGAGCTGATGCGACAGCGCCGACTGCGTCAGGTTCAGCAACTGGGCGGCACGCGAGAGACTGCCGGTCTCGCGCAACGCGGCCAAGGTCTTGAGGTGGCGGAGCTCCAGCGGCGACTGCATGAACGAAATTCAGAATCATCAAAAGAAAGTTTCGTTTGAATCATAGTGGCACGCCGCCGATCATCACAAGTCTTCTTTTTGCACCGGCTTGTCATGATCCGAACCCACATCCTCGGCTTCCCGCGCATGGGCGCGCAACGCGAACTGAAATTCGCGCTCGAGCGCCATTGGCGGGGCGAGATCGACGAAGCTGCGCTGGAGAGCACCGGGCGCGAGCTGCGCGAGCGCCATTGGGCGCGGCAGCGCGACGCCGGGCTCGACTACGTCAGCGTCGGCGATTTCGCGTTCTACGACCATGTCGCGAACCACATCCAGATGCTGGGCTGCGAGCCGGCGCGGTTCGGCTTCACCGCAGACCAATCGGAACTCTCGCGCTACTTCGCGATGGCACGCGGTGTGTCGGCCGACACCGAACACGGTGCCGGCTGTGGCTGCGGCCACGCGGCGGATACCGGCGCGAAGCCGGCGCTGGAGATGACGAAGTGGTTCGACACGAACTACCACTATCTGGTCCCGGAGTTCGACCGCGACACCCGCTTCCGGCTCGCATCGCGCCGGCTGCTCGAGGAGGTCGCGCAGGCACAGGCGCTGGGGCACCGCGTCAAGCCGGTGCTGCTGGGCCCGTTGAGCTTTTTATGGCTGGGCAAGGAAAAAGCCGCGGACTTCGACAAGCTCGATCTGCTGGATGCCCTCTTGCCGGTCTACGCGGAGCTGCTGACCCGCCTCGGCGCGGCCGGCGTGCAGTGGGTGCAGCTCGACGAGCCCATCCTCGGCCTCGACCTGCCGCCGCGCTGGATCGCGGCGTTCGCGCGCGCCTACCGGGCGTTGGAAGCGGCCGACGTGTCGATCCTCTTGGCAACCTATTTCTCGCCGCTCGAGCGCCACCTCGATCTGGCGTGCGCGCTGCCGGTCGCGGGCCTGCATGTCGACGCGGTGCGCGCCCCGGACGAGCTCGAAGCGGTGCTCGCGAAGCTGCCGGCCGACCGCGAGCTCTCGATCGGCATCGTCGACGGGCGCAACGTCTGGCGCACCGACCTAGACCGCGCGCTCGCGCGGCTGCGCCCCGCCCTCGCGCAACGCCACGGCCGCCTGTGGATCGCCCCCTCGTGTTCGCTGCTGCACGTTCCGCTGAGCCTGGCCGACGACGCCGGGCTGGACCGAGAGCTGCGCAGCTGGCTGGCCGGCGCGGTCGACAAGCTGGTCGAGCTGCAGCTGCTCAAGCGCGCGCTGATCGAAGGCGAGCGGGTCGTGCAGCGCGAGCTCTTCGTCGCGAGTGCCGCCGTTGCGGCGCGCGCGAGCAGCCCGCGGGTGCGCAACCCCGCCGTCGCGCAGCGCCTCGCGGCCCTGGACGAGCACGCCGACCGGCGCGCCTCGCGCTTCGCGGTGCGCCAGGCGCTGCAGCGAGAGCGCTTCCGGCTGCCGGACTATCCGACCACGACGATAGGCTCGTTCCCGCAGACCGCCGAGATCCGTGCCGCGCGCGCCGCGTACCGGCGCGGCGAGCTCGATGCCGGCGCGTACCGCGACGCGATGCGCCGCGAGATCGCGCACGCGGTGCGCAAGCAGGAGGAGCTGGGCCTGGACGTGCTGGTGCACGGCGAGGCCGAGCGCAACGACATGGTCGAGTACTTCGGCGAGCAGCTCGCCGGCTTCGCGTTCACAGCGAACGGCTGGGTGCAGTCGTACGGCTCGCGCTGCGTGAAGCCGCCCATCCTGTTCGGCGACGTCTCGCGCCCGCGGCCGATGACGGTCGAGTGGACGAGCTATGCGCAGAGCCTGACCCGCCGGCCGATGAAAGGCATGCTGACCGGCCCGATCACGATCCTGCAGTGGTCGTTCGTGCGTGATGACCAGCCGCGCGCCGCCACCGCGCTGCAGATCGCGCTGGCGATACGCGACGAGGTCGCCGACCTCGAGCGCGCAAGGATCGGCATCATCCAGATCGACGAGCCGGCGATCCGCGAGGGCCTGCCGCTGCGGCGTGCGCAATGGGGTGACTACCTGCGCTGGGCGGCGCGCGCGTTCCGCATCTCGGCCGGCGGCGCAGCCGATGCGACGCAGATCCACACCCACATGTGCTACTCGGAGTTCAACGACATCCTGCCCGAGATCGCGTCCATGGACGCCGACGTGATCACGATCGAGACCAGTCGCTCCGACATGGAACTGCTGGCCGGCTTCGGCAGCTTCGAATACCCGAACGAGATCGGACCCGGCGTCTACGACATCCACTCGCCGCGCGTACCGTCGCGCGACGAGATCGTGCGCCTGATGGCCAAGGCTGCGGCCGTGATCCCGGCGCGCAACCTCTGGGTCAACCCGGATTGCGGGCTGAAAACGCGCAACTGGCCGGAGACCGAAGCGGCGCTGCGCAACATGGTGGAGGCCGCCCGGCAACTGCGAGCGGCCGCGTGAACCGCGGGAGCTTCAGGCCAGCTGCTCGGCGCCGTTGTACCAAACCATCCACGGCGGCAACAGCGACGGCAGATCGGCGGTCTGCTGCGCCAGCGCTTTCGTCCACTCGGCCTGAACCGCGCTGCCGTACGACCACAACTCGTTCTGCAGCGCCATCCAACCGGCGAGCCCGCTGACATACGCTTGCGGAAAGCCAGCCGCCAATTCGGCCAGCGTCGATGCGGGCCACGGCAGGAAGGTGTCGCCGGCGGCATCGGTTGCCGGCCGTGCCGAAATGGATTGCGCCATGATCAGT
>DATCSE010000007.1:0-2920 GCA_036568605.1 Burkholderiaceae bacterium
GGCTGGGCCGCGGCCGGCTCGGCGAGCTTCACGGGCGCAGTCGCCCCCGTCGGCGCGACCGGCGCGGACGCTGTCGTCACCGTGTCGGACTTCGGATGCAGCACGACTTCGGGCACCGGATCGGCAGCCGCGGCACGCGCCGGCACTGTGCCGCTGCGCGTGGCGATGACCTTCGGCGCGGCGGCAGGCCTTTCGTCCTTGGGGTCCTTCACCGGGGCCGCGGCCGCATTCGTCTTCCGGGTGCGATCCCCCTGGATCAGGATCCAGTGAAACACCTTCTCGGCGTCACGCTTGGCGCGTTCACTGGGCGTCGCGTCGCCGGCCGCGGCGGCCGACGCCGACGGAGGCGGTGCGACCGCGGTTTGCGCGAACACAGGTAGGGTTGCAGCACCGCCGGCCGCGATCACGAGCGCCGCGCTGCGGTAGCCAGGAAGCATCGACAACATGTTCCCTCGAACGATTTTCCTGTCGGGACGCCTGCGGATATCGCCGCGCTTCCCCGCATCCGCCATGTGACAGGTTCATGACCGGCCGTGGCGTCGCACGAGTCTAGCCAGCGCCGTGCCAGGCGTCGGTCACGCTGGTGCATTCCCGCCTCCGACGAGCGCGCAGTTCGTCACGCTAGACTCGCCCGGTGATCCCGCCCGCCTTCCTTCAGGACCTGCTGTCGCGTGTCGACGTGGTCGACCTGGTGGGCCGGCACGTGCAGCTCAAGCGCGGCGGCGCGAACTGGAGCGGGCTGTGTCCGTTCCATGCCGAGAAGTCGCCGAGCTTCACGGTGAGCCCGAGCAAGCAGTTCTATCACTGCTTCGGCTGCGGGGCGCATGGCGACGCGATCCGCTTCCTGGTCGAGCACAGCGGGATGAGCTTCATCGACGCGGTCAAGGAGCTGGCTCAGCAAGTCGGCATGACCGTGCCCGACGACGACCGCACGCCGCAGCAGCGCGAGCAGGCCGAGGCGCAGAAGCAGCGCCGCGCGACGCTCAGCGACGTGCTCGCGAAAGCCGCCGAGGCGTACCGCAAGCAACTGCGGCAGAGCCCGCGCGCGATCGACTATTTGAAGGGCCGCGGCCTGACCGGCGAGATCGCGGCGCGCTTCGGCCTGGGCTATGCGAGCGACGGCTGGCGCGGTCTGGCCAGCGTGTTCGCCAGCTACGACGATCCATTGCTGGAAGAAAGCGGCCTGGTCATTGCACAGGGCGATGAAGGCGACGACGAGTCGCAGCGAAAGCGCTACGACCGCTTCCGCGACCGCATCATGTTCCCGATTCGCTCGGTGCAGGGCGACGTGATCGGCTTCGGCGGCCGCGTGCTCGACCGCGGCGAACCGAAGTACCTGAACTCGCCCGAGACGCCGGTGTTCAGCAAGGGCCGCGAGCTGTACGGGCTGTTCGAGGCGCGCAGCGCGATCCGCGAGCGCGGCCACGTGCTGGTCGTCGAGGGCTACATGGACGTGGTCGCGCTCGCGCAATCCGGCTTCGGCAACGCGGTCGCGACGCTCGGAACGGCCTGCACGCCCGATCACGTGCAGAAGCTGTTCCGCTTCACCGATTCCGTGGTCTTCAGCTTCGACGGCGATGCCGCCGGTCGCCGCGCAGCCGCGCGCGCGCTCGAAGCCAGCCTGCCGCACGCGACCGACACGCGCACGATCCGCTTCCTGTTCCTGCCGAGCGAGCATGACCCGGATTCGTATGTGCGCGAGCTGGGCGCGGAGGCATTCGAGCAGTGCATCGCGCAGGCGGTGCCGCTGTCGCGCCAGCTCGCCGAGCTGGTGAGCGAGGGCAACGACCTGGACACGGCCGAGGGCCGCGCCCGCATGCTCGCCACCGCGAAGCCATTGTGGACGGCGATGCCCGGCGGCGCGCTGAAGCGCCAAATGCTCGCGCAGTTCGCGCAGCTCGCGCTGCTCGATGCCGGCGAGCTCACCGCGTTGTGGGAAGGCACGCCGCCGCCCCGCCCCGCACGAGACCCGGCGCGCCCTGCACCTCGGCGCTGGCGCCTCGTCAGCCAAGGTGCGGCAACGCTGCTCGACCGCGCGGTCTGGCTGCTGATCCAGCGCAGCGACCTGTGGGTGAAGCTGGATGGCGAGTCGCACGATCAGCTCGCCGCCCAGGCCGCGCCGTACGACCTGTTCTTCGGCTGCATCGAGCGCAGCCTGCACGAGCACGGGCCGCTGGCCCCTGCCGCCATGCTGGACGAGCTGCGCCGGGAGGCCTCCGAGATCGCGGAAACCACGTCGAACGGGGCCGGTCCCGCGGTGCTGGCCCGGATCGCCGCGTTCCACGAGCCCGGCGCCGAGACCGACATCGCCGCCGAGCTGGCCCTGGTGCTCGACCGGCTGCGGCTCCAGGCCGTCGAGGAGGAACTGAAGCTGCTGTTCGAATCCGGCAGCACGCTGTCGCCCGATGCGCAGGCGCGCGGGCGCGAGTTGCTCGGGACGCAAGCTCAGCTAAAGGCGAAGCTCGCACGGCCGATAGTCTCCGAATAGCGGCGGCCCGGTGTGGGCTCCGCACCGGAGACCGGGCATGCAAGGCATCGTCAATTGGGAAAGCGCCGTCGTCGGCGCGCCGCCGTGGCTGATCACGCTCACCGCGGCGGCCTGCTTCGCCACCCTCGTGCTGCTGACGCTGGCCGTGCGCTCGGCCCGGTCGTCGCGCCGTCATGCGAGCGCGCTGCAGATCGCCCGGACCGCGATCGCGCAAGTCCAGGCCCAGCACGATGCGCTGCGCGGCATGTTCGATGGGGTGGCCGACGCCTGGCGCTGTTCGACGCTTCCGACCGACTGATCGCGTGCAACCGGGCCTGCAGCGACGCTTTCGCCCGGATCACGGAGCGGCGGATCCATGGTGCCCGCTATGTCGATCTGGCCCGCGCCGCCATCGCCTGCAGCCACGAAGCGCTGCCGGCCCCGGAGCAGGAG
>DATCSE010000008.1:0-24259 GCA_036568605.1 Burkholderiaceae bacterium
CAGCGCCGGCTGCCATCCCGGAGCCGGCTCGTCGAACACGAGTGCGAGTGTCGCGGTCGCCGCGGCGCCGAGCGCGCCCTTGAACATCACGACCTGGCTCGGGTCGCGCCCGGCCAGCGCGCGCGACAAGGTGTTGTCCACGCCCCAGGCGACGGTCGCGAGCGTCACCGCGGCCAGTCCCAGCACCTGGCCGGTGCCGGCTTCGGCGCGATCGAGCGCCAGGGCCATGCCGCCCAGCGTCAGCAGCGTCATCGCGAGCAGCACGCGGCGGTCCAGCGTCTCGTGGTACCAGAGCCGCGCCAGCGCCGCGGTGAACACGGCCTCCAGCGTCAGCATCAGCGAGGCGCTGGTGCCGCTGGTGTGCTGCAGGCCCCAGGCGAGCGCGACCGGGCCGATGCCGGCGCCGAACAGCGCCATCAGCGCGAGCCGCGGCGCGTCGCGGCGCTGGACGCGCGCTTCGCGCTCGACCGACTGGCGCAGCAGCGCGCCGACCAGCGCCGCGCCGGCGTACAGCAGGGCCGCGGTCGAGAAGCTGCCGAGCCCGGCACCATGGCGCTGCACCAGCGGCGTGCTGATGCCGAACAACACGGCCGCGAGCAACGCGATGAAGCCGCCGCGCAATGCCGGCAGCGTCGAGAGACCATCCATGGCGGCCACTGTAGCGGACGGGTTCGAAACCCGCCCGCGCCGCGCGCCGCGGTGCTCAGAACCCCGGCGGCGGCTCGCTCTTGCGCTTGCGGTAGCGCGCGTTGCCGATGAGCCGGCCGAGCGGCGCCTTCAACGTGTCGACGAAGTCGGATTCGCCTGGCGTCGCCGGGTTGGCGCCGAGACGGCGGAGCACCTCGTTGACCTGGTGCACGTGCGCGTGCTTGCGGGTCAGGTCGGTGTAGAAGGTCACGCCGATCGAGACCGAGACGCGTTCGTCCGGCTGGGTCCAGCTGGCATCCGTGCGCGTCATGTGCGGCGACGTGGCGGGAAAGTACACGCCGTCGCCCGCACGGACATCGAACTCCTCGCTGCGCGCCTCGTGCCCGGGCGCGAGCCGCACGCGCTCGAGCGCGCGGAAGATGATGAAGTCCTCGACGTCCTTGCCGGCGACCACCTCGCGGTCGGTGTGGTGCCACACGTTCATCACCTTGCGGCCGTGGATCTGCAGCCAGAAGTTGTTCTCGCGGTCGATGTGGAACGGCGTGACGGAGGGCGGCGCGGAGATGAAGATGAAGCCCGTCATCATGAACGCGCGGCCCTGGTCGCGCTCGATGTACGGCTGCACCGTGCCGATCACCTGGGCGAGGAATTCCGCGTAGCGCGGCACGGTCTCGACGTTGTACAGCGCGACCCACGAGCCCGGCTCTTCGATCCGCGCGAACACCTCGTCGATGGTCCGGCCGTCGGGGCTGCTGCCGTCGTGCGAGAACTCGGAACGCTGCGTCGTCCCGGGCTTGATGAAGCGGGTCTGGCGGGTCGGCGCGAGCTCGCGAGCCAGCTTCGCAAGTTCGGGCATCTGCATCAGCGGATGCTCGTGGAAGTTGTGATGCAGCCGCTCGATGCGCCGCGTGGAGAAAGCGGCCGGATCGTCGACCCACACACGGAACGGTTGTTGTTGCATCGATGGACCTCCGCGGCTCTCCTGCACCCGGGCCGCAATGTACGCCATCGGGCGTATTTCGCGGCAGCGGGGCGCCCCCTAATCTGCGTGGACGCATCGCCCAGAGGGCGTGCCGCTTGCGACTTCAACCCAGGCCCACCATCAGGAGCACGACCACCATGAACATCCAACGCCGCCGCGCCGGCCAGAAACTCTCCGCCCTCGCGCTCGCCGCTTCGCTGGGCGTCGCCGGGCTCGGCTTCACCGCCTCGGCGCAGGCTGCCGACACGATCAAGGTCGGCGTGCTGCACTCGCTGTCGGGCACGATGGCGATCTCCGAGACCGTGTTGAAGGACACGGTGCTGATGACGATCGACGAGATCAACGCCAAGGGCGGCGTGATGGG
This sequence comes from Burkholderiaceae bacterium, assembly GCA_036568605.1. Lineage (GTDB taxonomy): Bacteria > Pseudomonadota > Gammaproteobacteria > Burkholderiales > Burkholderiaceae_C > DATCSE01. The sequence continues at coordinate 1,995 of DATCSE010000008.1, forward strand.
CAAGAAGCTCGAGGCGGTGGTCGTCGACCCGGCGTCGAACTGGCCGCTGTTCGCCGAGAAGGCCAAGCAGCTGCTGACGCAGGACAAGGTCGCCGCCGTGTTCGGCTGCTGGACCAGCGTGAGCCGCAAGTCGGTGCTGCCGGTGTTCGAGGAGAACAACGGCCTGCTGTTCTACCCGGTGCAGTACGAGGGCGAAGAGCTCAGCAAGAACGTCTTCTACACCGGCGCGGCGCCGAACCAGCAGGCGATCCCCGCGGTCGAGTACCTGATGAGCAAGGACGGCGGCTCCGCCAAGCGCTTCGTGCTGCTGGGCACCGACTATGTGTACCCGCGCACCACCAACAAGATCCTGCGCGCCTTCCTGCACTCCAAGGGCATCACCGATGCCGACATCATGGAGGAGTACACCCCGTTCGGCCACGCCGACTACCAGACCATCATCGGCAAGATCAAGAAGTTCGCCGCCGAGGGCAAGAAGACCGCGGTGGTCTCGACGATCAACGGCGACTCGAACGTGCCGTTCTACAAGGAGCTGGGCAACCAGGGCCTGAAGGCGACCGACGTGCCGGTGGTCGCGTTCTCGGTCGGCGAGGAAGAGCTGCGCGGCGTCGACACCAAGCCGCTGGTCGGCCACCTGGCGGCATGGAACTACTTCATGTCGATCAAGAACCCGACCAACGACGCGTTCATCAAGGAGTGGAGCGCGTACGCGAAGGCCAAGGGCATCGCCGGCCACAAGGACAAGCCGCTGACCAATGACCCGATGGAGGCCACCTACATCGGCATCCACATGTGGGCGCAAGCGGTCGAGAAGGCCAAGTCCACCGACACCGACAAGGTGATCGCGGCGATGGCCGGCCAGACCTTCAAGGCGCCGGGCGGCTTCACGTCGACGATGGACCCGAAGAACCACCACCTGCACAAGCCGGTGTTCATCGGCGAGGTGAAGGCCGACGGGCAGTTCAACGTCGTGTGGAAGACGCCGGGCCCGGTCAAGGCTCAGCCGTGGAGCCCGTTCATTCCCGAGAACAAGGGGAAGAAGGACGAGCCGGTGATCGCGGCGAAGTAAGCGAGTTCCAAAGAAGTCCCCTCTCCCTCTGGGAGAGGGCTAGGGTGAGGGCAACGAGTGGGCACGCTCTTCGCTAGATGGTGCTGCTCGTTGGCCTCACCCCCACCCTCTCCCTGAGGGAGAGGGAGTAATACCCCAAGCATGCTTCGACGGCTCTTCATTGCTGCACTGCTGCTCGCCTCCGGCCTCGCTCACGCGTTGAGCGGCGCGGACGCGAAAGCCATCGCCGTCGGCGACAACGATGGCCGCATCGCGGCGCTGAACGCCGCGGCCGCGAAGGGCGACGCTGCGCTCGCGCGCTTTGTGCAAGCCATGCTCGACGACGAAGTGAAGGTCGCCGGCGACAAGGTCTACATCGTCCACGACGGCAAGGCCACCGACGCGATCACCGGCGCCGACGCGACGCTGCCCGACGGCGCCGAGGACGTCACCAACAACAACCGGATGCGCGGCGCGCTCGAAGCGGCGCTGGCCGGCCTCAAGGTGCTGTCGCCCGACCTCGCGGTGCGTCGCGCCGCGATCGACGAGCTCGGCAAGGCCGCGCTCGACGACTCCCAGCTCGCGCTGGTCGACAAGGCGCTGGCCGCCGAGACCGACGCGGCACTGAAGGATCGTCTGCAGCGCATGAGGGCGACCATCCTGATCTCGGCCAGCGACACCGCGAAGCGCCTGGCCGCCGCGGACGAGCTGGCCGGCAGCAGCCAGGCCAGCGTCGCGAGCCTGCTGCAGGAGCGCCTCGCGCCCGGCGCCGAGACCGACCCGCAGGTGCGCGCCGCGCTGCAGCGCTCGCTGGACGCGGTGCGCGGCCGGCTCGCGTGGGGCGAACGGCTGGGCGTCGTCTTCACCGGCATCAGCCTGGGCTCGGTGCTGTTGCTCGTCGCGCTGGGTCTCGCGATCACCTATGGCCTGATGGGCGTGATCAACATGGCGCACGGCGAGCTGATGATGATCGGCGCGTATGCGACCTATGTCGTGCAGAACCTCTTCCGCGCGTATGCGCCGGGTGCGTTCGACTGGTACATCGTCGTCGCGATGCCGGCGTCGTTCGCGGTCGCCGCTTTGGTCGGCGCGCTGATGGAGCGCAGCGTGATCCGCTTCCTGTACGGCCGTCCGCTGGAGACGCTGCTCGCGACCTGGGGCATCAGCCTGATCCTGATGCAGGCGGTGCGCAGCCTGTTCGGCGCGCAGAACGTGCCGGTCGAGAACCCGGGCTGGCTGTCGGGCGGCGTTGCCGTGATGAGCAACCTCACGCTGCCGTTCAACCGCATCGCGATCATCGTGTTCGCGGGGCTGGTGCTGGGTGGCGTCGCGCTGCTGATCGCGCGCACGCGGCTGGGCCTGTTCGTGCGCGGCGTGACGCAGAACCGGCGCATGGCCGCGTGCGTCGGTGTCGACACGGCGCGGGTCGACACGCTCGCGTTCTCGCTGGGTGCCGGCATCGCCGGGCTGGCCGGCTGCGCGCTGAGCCAGATCGGCAACGTGGGGCCTGACCTCGGGCAGAGCTACATCGTCGACTCGTTCCTGGTCGTCGTGCTGGGCGGCGTCGGCCAGCTGGCCGGCACGGTGGTCGCCGGGCTGGGGCTGGGCGTGTTGAACAAGTTCCTCGAAGGCATGGCCGGCGCGGTGCTCGCGAAGATCATGGTGCTGGTCTTCATCGTGGTGTTCATCCAGAAGCGGCCGTCAGGGCTGTTTGCGATGAAGGGGCGGAGTGCGGAAGCATGAGTGCTCTGCCCGACAGCCCCCTCACCCCAACCCTCTCCCCCGTGGCGGGGGCGAGGGAGCTCCGGTCTTCCTCCCTCTCCAAGGGCCACGAAGGGCCCCCTCGTGGGCCCTGGGAGAGGGCTGGGGTGAGGGCCGGCGTGCTCGCAGCGTTGATCGCCGTCGTGGTCCTCGCGCCCATCCTCAACCTCGTGGTCCCGCAAGGCAGCGCCTTCCACCTCAGCGACTTCGCCGTGCAACTGATCGCCAAGATCATGTGCTACGCGATCTGCGCGCTCGCGATGGACCTGATCTGGGGCTACACCGGCATCCTCTCGCTGGGCCACGGCGTGTTCTTCGCGCTGGGCGGCTATGCGATGGGCATGTACCTGATGCGCCAGATCGGCCGCGACGGCCAGTACCACATGGACATGCCCGACTTCATGGTGTTCCTGAACTGGAAGGAATACCCGTGGCATTGGGCGCTGTCCGACTCGTTCGTCGCGCAGCTGCTGCTGGTCGTGCTCGCGCCGGGGCTGCTCGCGTTCGTGTTCGGCTTCTTCGCGTTCCGCTCGCGCATCAAGGGCGTGTACTTCTCGATCATCACGCAGGCGATGACCTTCGCGGCGATGCTCCTGTTCTTCCGCAACGAGACCGGCTTCGGCGGCAACAACGGCTTCACCGACTTCAAGCGCATCCTCGGCATCGCGATCGCGACGCCGCAGATGCGGATGGTGCTGTTCGTGCTGACGGGGCTCGCACTGATCGGCTTCTACTTGATGGCGCGTGCGATCGTCGGCAGCAAGTTCGGGCGCGTGCTGCAGGCGATACGCGACGCCGAGAGCCGCGTGATGTTCACCGGCTACGACCCGCTGCGCTACAAGCTCGCGATCTGGACGCTCTCGGCCGTGATGTGCGGCATCGCCGGCGCGCTGTACGTACCGCAGGTGGGCATCATCAACCCGAGCGAGATGACGCCGGCCGCGTCGATCGAGATCGCGATCTGGACCGCCGTCGGTGGCCGCGCGACGCTGATCGGCCCGATCGTCGGCGCGTTTTTCGTCAACGGCGCGAAGAGCTGGTTCACGCAGGTGTTCCCCGAGTTCTGGCTGTACTTCCTCGGCGCGCTGTTCATCGCGGTGACGCTGTTCCTGCCGCATGGCATCGTCGGGTTGTTCCGGCGCCGACAGGAGGAGCGGTCATGAGAGTGGGTCGCTGCTTGGAAGGTTTCTTGGACGCAAAGTCGCCAAGGAGCGCAGAGGCGCAAAGAGAAATCCACTTGAATACCTTTGCGTCCTTTGCGCTCCTTTGCGTCTTTGCGTCCAAAAATCGCCCCGCAAAGCGCGCCCTCCCGAGGAAGGCACCATGACCCCCGACCTGATGAAGGCCGGCGCCCAGGCGATGGCCGATCACGATCGCCGCGTGGCGGCGCTCGCCACCGCGTCGGGCGGGCGCGAGGCGAGCTACGGCAGCGTCGTGCGCGAAGGCGAGCTCGACGTCAAGCACGGCCCCATCCTGTACCTCGACGACATCACCGTCAGCTTCGACGGCTTCAAGGCGCTGAACGCGCTGAGCCTGGCGATCGAAGCCGGAGAGCTGCGCTGCATCATCGGCCCGAACGGCGCCGGCAAGACGACGATGATGGACGTGATCACCGGCAAGACCCGGCCCGACGTCGGCAAGGCCTTCTTCGGCTCCACCATCGACCTGCTGCGCCTGCGCGAGAACGAGATCGCGTCGGTCGGCATCGGCCGCAAGTTCCAGAAGCCCACGGTGTTCGAGCACCTGACCGTGTTCGAGAACCTCGAGCTCGCGCTGAAGGCGGACCGCGGCGTGCGCTCGTCGCTGTTCTTCCGGCTGAACGGGGAGCAGCTCGACCGCATCGGCGCGATGCTGACGCTGATCCATCTGAAGGACAGCGCGCAGCGCACCGCCGGCTTGTTGTCGCACGGCCAGAAGCAGTGGCTGGAGATCGGCATGCTGCTGATGCAGGACCCGAAGCTGCTGCTGCTGGACGAGCCGGTCGCCGGCATGACCGACGAGGAGACCGAGCGCACCGCCGAGCTGTTCCTCTCGCTCGAGGGCAACCACTCGCTGGTGGTCGTCGAGCATGACATGAAGTTCGTCGGCGAGCTGACCGAGGGCGGCAAGAACGGCAAGAAGGTGACCGTGCTGCACGAGGGCAGCGTGCTGGCCGAAGGGCTGCTGTCGGACGTGCAGGCGAACGACAAGGTGATCGAGGTTTATCTTGGGCGCTGAGCGGAGAACGACGACGCCATGCTGAAAGTCGACGGCATCCACCAGTACTACGGCGGCTCGCACATCCTGCGCAACGTCGGCTTCGAAGCCCGGCTCGGCGAGGTCACGGTGATCCTCGGCCGCAACGGCGTCGGCAAGACGACGCTCTTGAAAAGCCTGATGGGCGTGGTCCCGGTCAAGACCGGCACGATCCAGCTCGACGGCCGCGACATCACGCGCGACACGCCGTACGAGCGCGTGCGCCAGGGCATCGGTTACGTGCCGCAGGGCCGCGAAATCTTCGCGCGCCTGACCGTGCAGGAGAACCTGCGCATGGGCCTCGCGTACAAGAGCGGCAAGACGGCGATTCCGGCCGAGCTGTTCGAGCTGTTCCCGGTGTTGAAGCAGATGCTGAACCGGCGCGGCGGCGACCTCTCCGGCGGCCAGCAACAGCAGCTCGCGATCGCCCGTGCACTTGCAGCCGGCCCGAAGCTGCTGATCCTCGACGAGCCGACCGAAGGCATCCAGCCCAGCATCATCAAGGACATCGGCCACGTGCTGCGCCTGCTCGCGAGCCGGGGCACAATGGCCATCGTGCTGGTCGAGCAGTACTACGACTTCGCTGCCGAGCTGGCCGACCAGTACCTCGTGATGGAGCGCGGCGAGATCATCCGCCGCGGACAGGGCTCGCAGATGGCAGCGGATGGGGTGCGCGCGCTGGTCTCGATCTGAACGGACTCAGACGGCAGGCACGTCAGTCGCGCCGGCCGTGCCTTCGATCTTCATCAGCACCTTGATGCCGGCCGTCGCACTGGGCACGGTCACGAGCAACACGTCCTTGTTGGCGTCGAACTTCACCGTACCCCGGAACAGCACGGTCTTCGTGCCGCTCGCCGTCACGGTGACCTGATAGGTGCCCCCCTCGAGTTCGGCCGAGTCGCTGCCCGATGCGGGCCCCGAAGTCTTGTAGGCGGTGCCGGCGATGAACGGCGTCACGCTCGCGGCCGAGATGTCGGTGCCGGGCGCATTCATGTACAGGTCGACCGTGAGCGGCGCCGCATTCATCAGGCGCAGCCGCGTGTTGTCGCTGACCAGCGACTTGTTGTAGGGGTCGACGATCAGGTAGGCGCTGCTTCCGCTGGTCACGCCCGGCAGCGCGACGACGGTGTACTTGGTGCCGCGTTCGGGATCGATCGTGACCGTGCCGATCGTGGTCGCCGCCGTATCGGCCGTCTTGACCTGCCAGTCGGCCTGGCCCATGTCGATGTCGACGTAGTCCGACGCGTACTTGTACGGCACGTTGGTCGCCTCGGGCAGCGCCACGTTGGCGCGGGCCAGCGTCAAGTTGGGTGCCAAGGGCGACGCGTGCACGAAGCGGACGACCGGGTCGGCCACGTCCAGGCGATCTTCGGTATCGCCGCCGCCGCATGCGCCGATCAAGGCAACCGGCACGCAGGCGAGCAGGAGTTTCAAGAGGGGTTTCATGCGAGCTCTCACTTCAGGTCTTGGATGAGAGCAATGTAGGAGCGTGCCAATCCACGGCGTGTCGGCCGACCGCGCACAACGCGTGGGCGACGCACCGAAGCCGTTGTCGGATAAGGGCCCGGCGTGTCGCGCCTCGTTACGCCGCGACGGGCACAATGGCCGGATCCGAACTGCCGCGCGCGACCGCACGCACGATGATCACCGTCCACCACCTGAACGACTCGCGCTCGCAGCGCGTTTTGTGGCTGCTCGAAGAGCTGGGCCTGCCGTACGAGATCGTGAAGTACCAGCGCGATCCCAAGACCATGCTGGCGCCGCCCGAGCTGCAGAAGGTGCATCCGTTGGGCAAGTCGCCGGTGATCAGCGACGGCGAGGCGACGGTGGCCGAGTCGGGCACGATCCTCGAGTACCTGATAGAGAAGCACGGGCAGGGCCGCCTGATGCCGGCGGCCGGCACGCCCGAGTACTGGCGCGCCAAGTATTGGCTGCATTTCGCCGAAGGCTCGGCGATGCCACCGCTGCTGCTCAAGCTGATCTTCGGCCGCATGATCCCGAACGCGCCCATGCCGTTCTTCGCGAAGCCGATCGCACGCGGCATCGCGGCCAAGCTGCTCGCGAACGCGGTCGATCCGAACCTGAAGCGCCAGCTCGACTTCATGGAAGCCGAGCTGAACAAGAGCACCTGGTTCGCCGGCAACGAGTTCAGCGTCGCCGACATCCAGATGAGCTTCCCGGTCGAGGCCGCCGCGCAGCGCGCCGGGCTGGATGCGAGCCGGCCCAAGCTGATGGCGTATTTGGGACGCATCCATGCGCGCCCGGCGTTCAAGCGTGCGCTCGAGCGCGGCGGCCCGTACAGCTTCGCGAAGGACTGATGGAATGACCCACCCCCGTAGCGGCTTCGCCGCTCCCCCTCAAGGGGGCGACCCCAGCGGACCGGCGGAGCCGGATCCGCGGCGTCCGCTTGGTTGCATTGGGTTCGTGTGTCGCGGGTATCGCCTCGGGGCGATGAAGGACTGACATGACCATGACGACGATCGCCCCCAGCAGCCTCGCCGCGGCGATCGACGCCGCGGTCGAGCAGATCGAGCCGGCATTGATCGCGTGGCGGCGCGACCTGCATCAGCATCCCGAACTCGGCAACCGCGAGTTCCGCACCAGCGGGATCGTCGCGAAGCACCTGACCGAGCTGGGTCTGGACGAGGTGCGCACCGGCGTCGCGCACACCGGTGTTGTCGGGCTGCTGAAGGGCGCGCTGCCCGGCCCGGTCGTCGCGCTGCGGGCCGACATGGACGGCTTGCCGGTCGAGGAACGCGTCGCCCTGCCGTTCGCGTCGACGGTGCGCACGCAGTGGAACGGCGAGGAGGTCGGCGTGATGCACGCCTGCGGGCACGATGCGCACGTCGCGATCCTGATGTCGGTGGCCAGCGTTCTGGCCGGTCTGCGCGACCGCCTGCGCGGCTCGGTGAAGTTCATCTTCCAGCCGGCCGAGGAACTGCCGCCGGAGGGCGAGGAGGGCGGCGCGAAGCTGATGATCGAGCAGGGCGCGCTGCAGAATCCCGTGCCCGATGCGATCTTCGGCCTGCACGTGACCTCGCGGCTCGCGACCGGCACGATCGGCTATCGCAGCGGGCCGACGATGGCCAGCGCCGACCGCTTCCGCATCGACGTCACCGGCCGGCAGACGCATGGCGCGATGCCGTGGTTCGGCGTCGACCCCATCGTCACCGCGGCGCAGGTCGTGCTGGGCCTGCAGACCATCGTCAGCCGCCAGGTCGACATCTCCGAAGGGCCCGCGGTCGTGACCCTGGGCACGATCAAGGGCGGCAACCGCGAGAACATCATCCCCGACTCGGTCGAGATGCGCGGCACGATACGCACGTTCGACGAAGCGATGCGCGACGACATCCACGTGCGCGTGAAGGACACCGCCGAGGCGATCGCGAAGGCCGCGCGCGCGAGCTGCGAGGTCTGCATCCGCAAGGACTACCCGGTGACCGTCAACGATGCGCAGCTCACCGAGGCGATGCTGCCGACGCTGGCGCGCGTGGCCGGGACAGCGAATGTGCAGCTGGTCCCCAAGGTCACCGGCTCGGAGGACTTCTCGTTCTACCAGCAGGTCGTGCCGGGCCTGTTCTTCTTCGTCGGCGTGACGCCGCCGGGACAGGACCCGCACAGCGTCGCGCCGAACCACTCGCCGCTGTTCTTCATCGACGAGAGCGGCCTCGTGCTGGGCGTGCGTGCGCTGGCGCATGCGACCGGCGATTTCCTGGAGTCGCCGCCGGCCCTCGGGTGATTACAGCGTGACCGGCACGCCGGAGCCGCATCGTGCTGTTCTGGCGGTGTCAGATCTTGACCGGTTTGATATCGAGCCGTGTCGATGCGAGGACTTCCGTCGTCGCGGCATCGGCTTCGGCACCGAGCGCCACGACCCGCGCCTCGATCGAGCGTCCGTCGATGCGCAGCTCGCCGATCGCGATCGGCAGCTTGAAGCGGCGTGGCCCGGCGCTGCCCGGGTTGACGTAGAGCACCCCGTCGCGCTCGACGATCGCGGGCTTGTGCGAATGGCCGGAGACGACCACGTGCACGCCGGCCCCGTGCGGGTCCAGGTCCAGCTGCGCGAGGTCGTGGATCGCGTAGACCCATGCCGCGCCGAATTGCACGAACTCGCTGTCGCGCAGCGCATCGGCCCAGGCGCCGCGGTCGTTGTTGCCGCGCACCGCGGTGACCGGCGCGATGCGCGCGAGCTCGTCCAGCACGCCGGCATCGCAGATGTCGCCGCCGTGCACGATCGCATCGCAACCGCGCAGGAACGCCAGCGCCTCCGGCCGCAGCAGGCCGTGCGTGTCCGAGATCAGGCCGATTCGGCGCATGGTGGCCACGGCCCTGCGACCTCGTAGGCCTCGCCGTCGCCGGGCCACGGCGGCATCGTGATCGCGACCGCTTCGATGCCTTCGCTCGCTGCGGCGCGGAACTGGAAGTGCGTGCCCAGCGGGATCGTCAGGCACACGCCCGGCTCGAGCGCGACGGTCTCTTCGCGCCCGCCCTGGCGGCGCCACATCTCGCCGCGCCCGGCGACGATGTACCAGACCTCCTCGACCGTGCGATGGGCCACCGCCTTGGCCACCGCGCCGGGGCCTAGCCGGAAATGCGCCATGCCGCCGGCCTGCAGGCCCAGCAGCACGCGCACGTCCGAGCCGTCGGGCGCCGTCGTGGTGGGCTCGCCCGGCAGACGCATCGTCGCGAAGTCGCTCATCGGCAGGGTTCCTCCTGGTTCGTCAAACGTCATGCTGAAAGGGCTTGGCCCTCGGCACGAGCGCCGGCACGCGCCGGCAGTAGGCAAGGTACGGCTCGCCAAAGCGCTCGGCCATCCAGCGCTCCTCGAGCCTGAGCTTGCGCCACAGCGCTGCCCAGACGATCGCGACCGCCAGCACGCCGCGCCATTCGCCGCGCGCCAGCGCCGAGCCGATGAAGGCCGCGAGCAGCCCGGTGTAGATCGGGTGGCGCACGCGCGCATACGGACCGTCGGTCACCAGCTCGTGGCCTTGCTTGATCGTCACGGTGCCGCTCCAGTTGCGTCCCAGGTGCACGCGGGCCCAGACCGTGAACAGCAGCCCCGCCACGGTGAGCAGCGTGGCGCCCCAGAACACCCAGGCCGCCCACGGGTACAGCCGCTCGTTCAGAACCGCGCCGGGCACGCGCGGCGCCCACAGCAGCCACACCGCCAGCAGCAGCGGCACGATGTGCAGCAGCCGCGAGCCCAGCGGCTCGCGGCGCTCGGTGGGCTTCGCGCCGCGCGAGGCGGCCCACCAGTACGCGGCCCAGCACAGCCACATCGCGGGGAAGAGGCGGTCGTAGATCAGCGACGTCGAGGCGTTCATCGAATGCCGGTGCCCATGGCCCGATTGTGCGATTTGTGCGATCCGTTTCACCCCGATTCGCCGTCTCGCGCGTGCAAAGCCGTCATCACCATCCGATGGAGCCTGCCATGCCCCCGACCACCGCATCGTCGCCGTCTCATCCGTCATCGTCTGCCGCGTGGCGGCGCCGCTCGTGGCTTGCCGCCGGCGCGGCGTTCGTGCTGGGCGGCTGCGCGATGCCGCCGGCGGTGGCTGTCGGGCAGAGCATGGTCGATGTCGAGATCGTCGATCGCGAGACGGGGCAGGTGCTGGAGACGTATCGCCACGCCGGCCGCTGGTATGTCGCGGGCCGGCCCGGTGCGCGGTACGCGATCCGCATCACGAACCGCACCGGCGCGCGCATCCTCGCCGTGACCGCGGTCGACGGCGTCAATGTGCTGAACGGCCAGACGGCGGCGTGGGGCCAGAGCGGCTACGTGTTCGATCCGGGGCAGCGCTACGAGGTCACCGGCTGGCGCAAGAGCGACACGCAGGTCGCGGCGTTCGAGTTCACGTCGCTGCCCGACTCGTATGCGGCACGCACCGGGCGGCCGCTGGATGTCGGCGTGATCGGCGTCGCGGTGTTCCGCGAGCGCGCGGTGCGTCCGGTGTGGCGCGATGCCGCTGCCGCGAACGGCGCCGAGGCCTCGCGCGGGGCGCCGCCCTCCACGCCCGCGCCGCTGTCGACGCCGCTCGCTGCTGAACGGGAGGGCAAGTCGGAGCAAGCCAAGTCGACCGCCCGCGCCGACCGCCTCGGCACCGGCCACGGCCAGCGCGAGGACTCGTGGGTCACGACCACGCAGTTCGAGCGCGCGAGCCCCTCGCCGGACGAGATCGTCAGCGTGCAGTACGACCGCTACGAGAACCTGCTCGCCGCCGGCATCATCGGCCGTGCGCCGATCGCGCGGCCGCAACCGTTCCCAGGTTCGCGCGATGTGGCCGGCTACGTGCCCGACCCGCCGTCCAGGTACTGACGCTCAGCCAAGGGGCTGATACCGCCCGGTATCAGCCCCTTGGCGAAGCCGCACGATCATCACCATCTGGTCGAATCGAAATGCCAGTTATCAGTGGGACAGGGCACTAGGTCCGCCATACCCGCGGCGTGCAGGCCGGCAGGCCCCAGGCCGCTTCGCGCCAACGCGCCCAGGTCTGCATGAGCAGTTGCAGCGCCGGTTCGACGCGTGCTGCCAGCACCCGCAGCACGACGATGCGCTCGTTCGGCGCGGTGGCGCCGCTGCGCGCCTGCAAGCCGCCGTCGCCGTTCTCGGCCGTTGCTGCGCGGGCGGTCTCGAGCAGCGCCTCGCGGCGCTCGCGCGACAGCGCCGAGCCGGCCGCGAACCACAGCGTCGCGAGCACGCGCTGCCCATCCCAACCCAGCGGCGAGTCGAGCAGCCGCACGTCGTCGGCCGCGATGCGGCCGCGCTCCAGCCAGCAGCCGGGCACGTCGATCGCCTGCGTGTAGCAGCCGCGCTCGAATGCCTGGTCGGCGGCGGGCAGGCCCAGCGCGAGCACGTCCCAGCCGATCATCTCGGCCGCGGGCGCGAGCTCGAAGCGCATCCGCGTCTCGGCCAGGCAGCCGCTGTAGGCCAGCGTCTCGAGCGGCAGCCATTCGAGCCGCGCGCCGTCGGCGACGCGGGCGCTCACGTCCTGCAGCGCCGGCGCGCCCAGGCTGCGGTAGAAGCGGGTCGCGCCGGGCGTCGTGATCAACGCGTGGGTGTGCGCTGCGAGCGCGACGTCGATCTCGAGCACATCGCCGCCGACGATGCCGCCCGGCGGGTGCACCAGCACGCTGTGGCAGACCTGCGGCGCTTCCGGGTACAGGCTCTTCAGCACGCGCAGCGGTCCGTCGTGCCGGTCGTGCACCAGGGTTCTGTCGTGGTCTGGATCGTCGCTGCGCCGGTAGGCCAGTGCCAGCCGCCCGCGCCAGCTCATGCCGGCCTGCGCGGGAGCCGGCCTTGGGGGCTCACATCGATCGGGCGTGCGGGCAAACGGTCTTCGGCGGTTTTCATCGCCCCGGATTCTGCTGCAGTCCGCCGCGCTGCCGCCATTCGCGCGGCGAGCAGCCGAAGCGGCCGCGGAACGCGCGGCTGAAATGCGCGGCATCGTTGAAGCCCCAGCCGAACGCGATCTCGGCGACCGACGCGTTGCCGCGGCGCGGATCGATCAGCTCGCGCCCGCAGGCCTCGAGCCGGCGGTTCCAGACGTACTGCGCCGGCGGCAGCGGCTCCGACCTGAACAGGCGATGCAGGTGGCCGGCCGACATGCCCAGCTCGGCCGCGATCGCCGCGACCGACAGCGCCGGATCGCGCAGCCGCTCGTCGACCAGCCGCTTGAAGCGGGCGACGTGGTAGGCCGTCAGCGACGACGGCTCGGCACCGCTGCACGCCGGCAGCGACTGCAGCCCGGCGACCAGGATGTTGACGACGCTGGAGGCCACCGCCGCCGCGGACGCCGGCTGCAGCGTCTCGACCTCGTCGCTGAGCGTGCGGATCATGTTGATCATCAGGTGCCCCGCGCCCGCGCGGCCCGAGACCGCGGTGGCGGTCAGCTTCTCGGTGTCGCGCACGGCGCTGCGCAAGTGGTCGCCGCGCAGCTTCAGCACGATCTCCTCGAAGTCCGCATCGAAGTCCAGCACGTAGGGGCGGGTGCTGTCGTAGATCGCGAAGTCGCCGGGCGCGAGCAGCGCCTGCCGGCCATCCTGCGAGATCAGCCCGCGGCCGCGCGTCTGGATGCTGACGATGAAGTAGTCGTCTCCCGAGCGCGCGATCTCGCTCGGCGTGCGCATCACGTGCTGGGCGCGCGAGCGGATCACCGACAGGCCCAGCCCCGGCAGGTGGTGGCTGCGGATCTCGCCGCCGAAGTTGTCCTGCACCAGCGCGTCGCAGTCCAGCCGCACGTAGGTCCTGCAGATCATGTCGATCCAGTACGCGAGCCGCTGCTCGGGGGCGACGGAGTCGGTGGTCAGGAGTTCGCTCATGGGCGCGCCGCGGCGGCGGGTGCGGGGTGCCGCCAGTGTGATCCATTTCGGCGCGCGCCGGTACCTGTGTGCCGCGTGGCTGCGCCGCCTCCGCGACCTGGGATCAAGAGCGGCGCGACATGGAGTCAAGACGCCCGGACACCGCCGCCGGAAGATGCAGGCGTAGCTGAGCCGACACACCCCCACGCGATCCACGAGGAGCCCCGTCATGCCCGCCAAGACCCACCCCCGACTGCGCGTCGCCGCCATCCAGGCGGCGCCCGCGTTCCTCGACCTCGACGCGACGATCGCGAAGACCATCGCGCTGATGCAGCAGGCCGCGAAGAACGGCGCCAAGCTGATCGCATTCCCCGAGACCTGGATCCCCGGGTACCCCTGGTGGATCTGGCTGGACTCGCCGGCGGCCGGCATGCGGTTCGTGCAGCGCTACCACGACAACTCGCTGGTCGTCGGCTCGCCGGAGTTCGAGCAGCTTGCGCAGGCGGCACGCGAGTTCCGCATCTGGGCCGCGATCGGCTACAGCGAGAAGAGCGGCGGCAGCCTGTACATGGGCCAGGCGCTGTTCGACGACCAGGGCAACGTCGTCAAGACGCGGCGCAAGCTCAAGCCCACGCATGTCGAGCGCACCGTGTTCGGCGAGGGCGACGGCTCCGACCTCGCGGTGATGGAGACCGGGATCGGCAATGTCGGCATGCTGTGCTGCTGGGAGCATCTGCAGCCGCTGTCGAAGTACGCGATGTACTCGCAGAACGAGCAGATCCACATCGCGAGCTGGCCCAGCTTCTCGCTTTACCGCGGCGCGGCCTATGCGCTCGGGCCCGAGCTCAACAACGCGGCCAGCCAGCTCTATGCGGCCGAAGGGCAGTGCTTCGTGCTTGCGCCGTCCGCGACTGTCTCGAAGGAGATGAGCGAGCTGCTGTGCACCGACGAGACCAAGCGACAACTGCTGCTGCCCGGCGGCGGCTTCACGCGCATCTATGCACCCGACGGCTCGCCGCTGGGCGAGACGATTCCCGAAGGCGAGGAGGGCATCGTCTACGCCGACATCGACCTCGGGATGATCTCGCTCGCGAAGTCGGCGGCCGATCCGGCGGGGCACTATGCGCGGCCTGACGTGACGCGGCTGTGGCTCAACAAGACGCCGGGCGACCGCGTGGTGTCGCAAGCCCCGCCGGCCGCCGGCGCGGACCAGGCGGCCGCCGCGGCGGAGCCGCGCGTGCCGGCGCCTCACGAAGACTGAGCGGGGCCTCGCGATGGAATCCGCCATTCCGAAGCACCTGCAATGCCCGCGCACCCGGCCGCGCCGCGTGCCGGACGACTACGTGCCGCCGTACCCGGCGAGGGTCGCGCGTTTCAAGCCCGGCGTCGCGCGGGTCGTGATGGCGTACTTCGGCGTCCAGTACCGCGACGGCGAGCCTATGCCGGCCGCCGCGGGCCGGGCGCTCGATGCGGTCGCCGGGGCGTTCGAGGGCCGCGATGCGCCGGGCCACTGGGACCGTGCCCGCCATGTCGACGAAGCGGGCTGTGCCAACGTCGTCTCGATCGGCTACTGGGACGACCCGCAGCGCTACGACGCCTGGTTCGCCGACTTCGGCGCCGCGTGGGCCGGCCCGACTCACGCCCACGGCGGCGTCGGCACCTACACCGAGGTGCTGCGGCCGGCGGCCGGGCGCTTCGAGACGCTGTTCTCGTCCGATCGGCCCGAGGGCATCGCGATCGTCGCCGACGGGCTGAGCGGGGACGTGCAGGAGCACGCGTACTGGGGCGGCGCGCGCGACCGCCTCGCGCTGTCGCAGACCGATGCGATGGCCCCGCGCGGCGCACCCCGCGTCGTCGTCGACGGGCTGCACCGGCGCGTGCTGCCCCACGACAACCTGTGCCTGATCCGCTCGGGCCAGGACTGGAGCGCGACCGAGGCCGACGAGCGCCGCATGTACCTGACCGACGTCGAACCGGTGCTGCGCGCCGGGATGGATTTCCTGCGCGACGACGGCCTCGCGATCGGCTGCTACGCGAACCGCTACATGACCGTGGTGGACCGTGCCGGCCGCGACACCGAGAAGAGCTTCGGCATGGGCTGGTGGCGAAGTCTGGATGCGCTCGAGCGCTGGGCCGAGTCGCACCCGACGCATGTCGCGATCTTCGGTGCCGCGATGAAGTACCTGGGCACCTTGGGTCCGGCGGCGAAGCTGCGGCTGTACCACGAGGTCACGGTCGCGGCCGCCGACGAGCAGTTCTTCGAGTACCACAACTGCCACCCGGCGACCGGGATGCTGCGAACGGGCGGCTGAGGCGGCAGCGTCAAGGCGGGGTGCCGACCGGCTGCGCATCGCGGCACCGTATGCGCAGGACGCCGAGGGGTCCGCGCAGCTCTCGGGCCGGGAACCCCGGACGGTCCGGTGCCGCGTGCGCCCCGCGCGGTTCGAGTCCGTGCCCGCAGTGCCGTGCGGCGGGTGCGCTTGCCGCCGCCGAGCGCGCCGGGGCCAGGTGCAGCTCGCGTTTCTTCGGTTCGAGCCAGGACATTTGCGATCCTTTCGTGAGGCGCCGCCAACGGCCGGCTACGCGGCGAGCGCGATCGCGCCCGGGTGCTGCGCGGCGCCGTCGCCGACCTTGAAGAACGACATCGCGTCGACCAGCTGCTGGCTGTGCGCCTTCAAGCTCGCGGCGGCGGCGGCACTCTGTTCGGCCAGTGCCGCATTGCGCTGGGTGGCCTCGTCGAGCTGGGAGACCGTCTGCCCGACTTGCGCAACGCCATCGCTCTGCTCGGCGCTGGCGGTGCGGATCTCGGCCATCGTCGCGGTCACGCGTGCGATGGCCTCGACGATGCCGCGCATGGTCTGCCCGGCCTGATCGACCAGCGCGCTGCCGGCCTCGACACGCTCGACGCTGCCGTGAATCAACGCCTTGATCTCCCGGGCCGCCGAGGCGGAACGCTGCGCCAGCGTGCGCACCTCGGCCGCGACGACCGCGAACCCGCGCCCTTGCTCGCCGGCACGCGCCGCTTCGACGGCCGCGTTCAGCGCGAGGATGTTGGTCTGGAACGCGATGCCGTCGATCACGCCGATGATGTCGACGACCTTGCGCGAACTGTCGTTGATGCTGCGCATCGTCTCCACGGCGCGGTCGACCACCTCGCCGCCGCGCGTCGCGACCGTGCTCGCGTCGTCGGCGAGCTTGCTGGCCTGCGCGGCGTTGTCGGCGTTGTGGCGCACGGTCGCGCCCAGTTGCTCCATCGTCGATGCGGTCTTCTCGAGCTCGGCGGCTTGCAGCTCGGTGCGCCGGCTCAGGTCGCCGTTGCCGGTGCTGATCTCGTGCGCGCCGCTGGCCAGGTGGCTGCTGATGTCGCGCACGCGGCTGACGGTCTCGCGCAGCGCACGCTGCATGCGCGCGGTCGCCGCCATCACGCTGCCGGAGGGAATGCCGTCGGTGCGGATCGCGACGGTCAGATCGCCGTCGGCCACCGAGTTGGCGATGCGGGCCACCTCGCTCGCATCGGCGCCGAGCTGCCGGTGCAGGCTGCGCAGCGCGAACCAGCCCAGCGCCACGCCCAGTGCGACGGCCAGCGCCAGCTCCACGCTGGTCCAGGCGTAGGCGTTGCGGGTCAGCGAGCGGCTGGCGGCGACGCTGCCGGTCGCGGCTTCGCCGCTGCGTGCGACCAGCGCGCCGATCTCGGTGTCGATCGCGCTGCGTGCCGCGTCCAGCCGGTGGTACGACGGCAGCTCGGTGACGCTCTCGGAGCCGACATGCCGGCCGGCCAGCGTCAGCCACTGCTCGATGTGCGTCGAGACGGCCGCGACCTTGTCCTTCAGCGCACTGTCGGCGGCGCCGGTCTGCATCGCGGCGACGTCCTGCCGCAGCGCTGCCGCGTGGTCCGCGAAGCCCTTGCGCAGCTCGTCGGCCGCGGCGGCGTCGATGAAGGACGTCGCCAGCTTGAACGCCCGCTCGGCATCCAGGAAACGCGACCACATGTTGCGCGCTTCGCCGGAGAGCCGGCCGCTCGCGACGATGGCATCGGTCGCGCCGTTGAGCTGCGAGACCTGCCACAGCGATTGGGCGCCCTGCAGCCCGATCAGCACGAGCAGCACGGCGATGCACAGGTAGAGGCTTTGCTTGACGAGATTCATGTTGTTCTCCCGGGGTTTCAGCGCGACGGCAGGTTCGGCATCAGCTGGGCCGACTGCGGACTCGACAGGCTCTGCATGAAGGCCACCAGGTCCTGCATCTCCTGCGCGCTCAGCGCCACCGGCTTGAGCAGAGGCGAGCGCGACGGCCGTCCCTGGCCGCCGCCGACGTAGTGCGCGACGACCGCCTCGAGCGTCGGCAGGCTGCCGTCGTGCATGTACGGCGCGCGTGCCGCGATCTCGCGCAGGCTCGAGGTCTTGAACGCGAACTCGTCGGCCGTGCGCTTGGAAACCTCCTTGCGGCCCGGGTCGGTCGTCGTCAGGCCGATGTCGTGGAACTTGTCGTCGGTGAAGTTCCAGCCGGTGTGGCAGGCAGCGCACTGGCCCTTGCCGTTGAACAACGCGAAGCCGCGCTTCGCGCTGTCCGGCAAGGCCTTGGCGTCGCCGGCGATCCAGCGATCGAAGGGCGTC
The DNA here is from genome assembly GCA_036568605.1 of Burkholderiaceae bacterium. Classification (GTDB taxonomy): domain Bacteria; phylum Pseudomonadota; class Gammaproteobacteria; order Burkholderiales; family Burkholderiaceae_C; genus DATCSE01. Next base: position 19,950 of record DATCSE010000008.1, read on the forward strand.
TCGCCGCTGACGATGGTGCGCTCGAACGTCGCGATGGCCTTGGCGATCGTCTCCTGCGTCAGGCCTTCCTGCGGGAACGCCTTGGCGAACGCGCTGGTGTAGCCGCTGACCTCCTTCAGCCGGGCCACGGCGACGGACAGCGGCAGGTCCATTTCCGCGGGCGCTTCGATCGGGCCCTTGGCCTGGGCCTCCAGGGTCGGCGCGCGGCCGTCCCAGAACAGGTTCTTGCTCCACGCCTGGTTCAGCGCGGTCGGCGCGTGCCGGCCCAGCGGCTTGCCGCCGGCGCCGATCGCCTTCGCGAACGGCACCTGCCAGCCGAACGACGGGTTGTGGCAGCTCGCGCAGCTCAGGTTCTTGTCGCGCGACAGGCGCGTGTCGAAGAACAGCATCTTGCCGAGCGCCGCCTTCTCGGGCGTGTACGGGTTGTCGCTGGGGAACGGGATGGTGTCGGGTCGCCGGTAGGCGGCGCGCTGCGCGTCGCTCGGCTCCTGTCCCTGTTGTTGTTGTCCCCGCGCCGGCGCGGCGCAGAGGCAGGTGGCGGCAGCCAATGCGGCGGCCAATCCGAATCGGAGTACTGCTGAGGCGTGCATGTTGTCGATCTCCCTGATGGGACCACTTGACGGACCACGCGCCGCCCCAGCTGCAACGGCACGATTCAAGGAACCGGTGAAGGTTCTGCGCGCATCTTCGTCCGTTCGCGGCCGGCCTTGAGGCCGAACAGCGAGGAGATTTACGGTCAGATTCGAGTCCGGACCGGGCGCAAACGTTTGAGCGCGCGGACGGCGGAGAGCGCGTCCGTCAGCGCGAGCGCCAGAAGCTGCGGTGCAGCGCCGCGATCGTCTCGGCCATCTCGGGCACCGGGCCTATCGTGCGCACGTCCTTCTGGCCGCGCGCGAACACCTCGCGGCACGGCAGGTCCAGCGTAGGGTTCTCGGCATGGCGGCCGGTGATCGCGAGCAGCGCGCGCTCCTCCAGCCCGTAGACAACGCGGCCGATGTTCGCCCAGTACTGCGTGCCCGCGCACATCGCACACGGCTCGACCGTGGTCACCAGCGTGCAGCCCCACAGCTCGCCGGGCGTGTAGCGGCGCGCGGCCTCGCGCGCGAGCACCGCCTCGGCATGGTTGACGCTGTCGACGTTGCCCTGCGTCATCAGCACGGTCTCGTGGTCGGGGGCGACCAGCAGCGCGCCGAACGGGTGATGGCCGTCGGCGACGGCGCGCTGCGCCAGCGCCTGCGCGTGCTGCAGCATCGCGAGCACCTGCGCCGCCGTCGGCTCGCGGCGTTCGTCAGCCACCGCGCGTCCCCCGGTGCGCCCATGCGGTCGTGCGCTGCTCGACCCAGGCGAAGAACTCGTACATCGCCATCGCCATCGCGCCGACGACCACGAGCCCGGCGAACGCGAGCCCCATCTGCATCGAAGAGCCCGCGGAGATCAGCAGATAGCCGATGCCTTCGTTGGCAGCCGTCATCTCCGACACCGTCGTGCCGACGAACGCGAGCGTGATCGCGACCTTCAGCGACGCGTAGAAGTACGGCATCGAGCGCGGCAGGCCCACCTTCACGAGCACGTCCCAGCGCCGTGCGCCGAGCACACGCAGAACGTCTTCGAGCTCGGGCTCGAGCGTGGCCAGGCCGGTCGCGATGTTGACCGTGATCGGGAAGAACGAGATCAGGAACGCCGTGAGCACCGCGGGGCCGACGCCGATGCCGAACCAGACGACCAGGATGGGCACGAACGCCGCCTTGGGCAGCGCGTTGAAGCCGGTCATCAGCGGGTACATCGCGGCGTAGGCCAGCCGCGAGCTGCCGACCAGGAAGCCCAGCAGCGTGCCGACGACGATCGCGATCGCAAAGCCCAGCATCGTGACCCAGAACGTACGCCAGGCGTGCGCGGCGATCAACGGGCCGTGCTCGACGAGCTTGGCGGCGATCGCGCTGGGCGCCGGGAACACGAACTCGGAGACCGAGAGGCCGCGGCACAGCAGTTCCCAGGCGAGAAGCACGAGCACGAGCAACGCCCAGGGCGCGACCCGTTCGCGGCGGACCGCGCTCACGAGGCGAGCTCCACGGCGCCGCCGCTGGTCGTCGACGGCTTGCGGATCGCACCGACGTGCTCGCGCAGCTCCAGCACGATGTCGGTGAACTCCTTGGAGTAAGTGAGCTCGAGCCCGCGCGGGCGCGGCAGCGCGATCGTCTTCTTCGCGAGGATGCGCCCGGGGCCGCGGCTCATCACGTAGACGGTGTCGGCGAGGAACACGGCCTCGCGCAGGTCGTGCGTCACGAGGATCACGTTGAAGCGCTGCGCCGCGTGCAGGTCGCGCAGGATGCACCACAGCTCCTCGCGTGTGAACGCATCGAGCGCGCCGAACGGCTCGTCGAGCAGCAGCATCTTGGGCTCGTGGATCAGCGCGCGGCAGATCGACGCGCGCTGCTGCATGCCGCCGGAGAGCTGCCACGGGAACTTGTCCTCGTAGCCGCCGAGGCCGACGCTGCGCAGCAGCTGCCGGCCTTGGGCCTCGTACGACGCCCGCTGCGCCCGGAACCTCGAGCGGTGCGGCTCGACGATCTCCAGCGGCAGCAGCACGTTGGCCAGCGTCGTGCGCCACGGCAGCAGCGACGACGACTGGAACGCCATGCCGGTGATCTTCAGCGGCCCGGCGACCTCGCGCCCGTCGACCAGCACGGTGCCCTTGGACGGGCGGCGCAGTCCGGTCGCGAGCTTCATGAAGGTCGACTTGCCGCAGCCCGAGGGGCCGACGATGGCGACGAATTCGCCCGGCTCGACCGCGAGCGAGATGTCCTCGACCGCGAACTGCTGCTTGGCGAGCAGCTCGTCGTTGTAGGCGAGCCAGACGTGTTGGAACTCGACGAAGTTCATGGGGCGGCGGTTCGCGCGCCCCTCACTTCTTCGCGACCTTGAAGATGTCCCGCTCAGCCGCCGGCGGCAGCAGCGTGCCGTTCCAAATCGTCGCCGGGTCGATGCGCTGCTTGGTGCCGTAGGCGTCCGACACCTGGCTGGCCATCAGGCTCAGGCGCGGCCCCAGCGCGTTGCCGAAGCCTTCGGCCTTCGCGTCCGCGGTCAGCACGGTCGCGTCCAGCGCGAGCTTCAGGCGCTTCTCCTCGAGTGCGGCGTCGACCAGCCCGTCCTTGGCCTTCAGCGTCGCGATCGCGGCCTTGGGGTCGGCGATCACGTCCTTCACGCCCTTCGTGAAGGCGCGCAGGAAGGCCTTCACCGCCTCGGGGTTCTTCTTGAGGAAGGTGTCGGACACGATGATCGCGTTGCCGTACAGCTTGACGCCGTAACTCGGGTACGGCAGCACGACGACGTCGTCGGCCTTGACGCCGCGCGCTTCGAGGTTCAGCAGCGAGGTGAACGAGAAGCCGGTGATCGCATCGATGTCGCCGCGCACCAGCATGGTCTCGCGCAGCGTCGGGTCCATCGCGGTCCAGTTCCCGGCGTCCAGCCCGTTGGCTTTCGCGAAGATCGGCCAGGCCTTGCGTCCGGCGTCGAACACCGGTGCGCCGAGCTTCCTGCCCTTCAGGTCGGCCGGGGCCTTGATGCCGGACTTCTTCAGCGCCATCACCGCGGCCGGCGTGTTGTTGTAGACCATCATCACCGCGACCGGCTTGTTCGGCGCGGTCGGGTTGTTGGCCTGGAACTCCATCAGCGCGGCCAGGTCGGCGAAGCCCATGTCGTAGGCGCCGGAAGCAACGCGAGTCACCGTGCCGCCCGAGCCGTTGCCCGCGTCGACCGTCACCGCGAGTTTCTCGGCCTTGTAGTAGCCCTTGGCCTCGGGTACCAGGAACATCGCGGCCGGGCCTTCGAAGCGCCAGTCGAGCTGGAACTTGACGGCGGTTTCCTGGGCCGTTGCCGGCGATGCGGCGACGACGCACCCGCTTGCAAGCAGGCTCAGCAGGGCGCGGCGCGCGGGGGCGGCAAGGGTGGCGAGGTTCAAGGCGGTCTCCGTTCTCGGATGGGTCGTGCGGGCGATGCAAATTCTGTGCGCGGCGCAGTGTCAGGGAAACCTGACGCTCGATTCAATGAATCCCGACCGCGTCTTGCGGGTTGTGCCGATTGAGCATCGACGCCGCAGCGCCGATCTTAGAGGCGTGCATGCCGACGAGTCCTTCGCAGCTTCGAGGAACGCCAACATGACCTTCGCCTACCGCAGCCTCCTCGCCTCCCTGGCATTCACCGCCACCGTCATTCTCGTCGTGATCGCGCTGCCGACGTCGTGGTAGCGCGGCCCGTGCACGTCTCGTCCGAGTTCTCTCGTCAGCGTGCCGTCGCGTAGCGCGCTGCCGGCG
>DATCSE010000009.1:0-5356 GCA_036568605.1 Burkholderiaceae bacterium
GTGGAGATCATCGCCGCGTGACGGTGCCGCTCGTCCATCCGCAGTTGCGACTTGTTGTCGGCACGCCAGAGCCCGAACGTGACGAACCAGGTGTGCAGCAGGCCCGGGTGGTACGGGTCCTTGATGTTCTCCTGCATCAGCTTCCAGTTGCCCGGGATGCGCTGGCGGTTGTAGCCGAGGATCTTCAGCTGACGGCCGTTGAACAGGCGGTCGAAGTAGCCGAGGATCGTGGGCCCGAGATAGTCCTCGAACGATTCGACGTCAGGGTCGAACGATGCGAACACCACGCCGCCGCGCGTCGCGACCTTCAGCTTCGTCAGCCCGTGCTCGCCGGTCTTGAAGTCGGCCGGCATGCCGCCGTGCACCTGCCCGTCCTGCTTGACGCCGCGCCGGAACGGCACGCCCTGCAGGTCGCCCTTCAGCGTGTAGCTCCACTGGTGATACGGGCAGACGAAGTCCTGCCGGTTGCCGTGGCGCTCGCGGCAGAACTGCATGCCGCGGTGCGCGCAGACGTTCTCGACGACGTTGATGCCGCCCTCGGCATCGCGCACCATGATCACCGAGCGCTCGCCGACGACCGTGCGCTTGAAGTCGCCGGCGTTCGGGATCTCGGCCTCGAGGCCGACATAACACCAGTGGGCCTGGTAGAAGAAGCGCTCGAGCTCGCGCTTGTAGAGCGCGTCGCTGGTGTAGGTCAGGAACGGGATGCGCGAGGTGCCGTCGTTCTCCCAGCGCACCTCGGTCGGAAAGACGGTCGCCGTGTCGCTCATGCGTGTCTCCTGGCTGTTCTGCTGGTCTGTAATGTGGGCGCGATCGATCAGCCGGTGATTTGGACCTCGATCTCCCCGAGGCCGGCGATCGCGCCGCGCATCAGGTCTCCGGCGACGACCGCGTTCACACCCTCCGGCGTGCCGGTCATGATCAGGTCGCCGGGCTCCAGCGTCTCGTACTCCGACAGCACCGCGATGCATTCGGCGACCGACCAGATCAGCTTCGCGATGTCGGACGACTGACGCGGTTGGCCGTTGACGGTCAGCGAGATCGCAGCCGATGCCGGATGCCCGACGTCGGCCGCCCGGTGCACGATGCCGATCGGCGCCGACAGCGCGAACGACTTGCCGAACTCCCACGGCCGGCCCTTGTCGCGCGCCTCCAGCTGCAGGTCGCGGCGCGTCATGTCCAGGCCGACGGCGTAGCCGTACACGTGATCGAGCGCACGGGCCGCGGCGATGTTGCGGCCGCCCCGGCCGATCGCGACGATCAGCTCGATCTCGTGGTGGTAGTTCTTGGTCTTCGGCGGATACGGGATCGCGACCGGCTGCGACGCATCGACCACCGCATTGGCCGGCTTCATGAAGAAGAACGGCGGTTCGCGGTCCGGGTCCTTGCCCATCTCGCGGGCATGCGCGGCGTAGTTGCGGCCGACGCAGTACACGCGGTGGACCGGAAAGCGCTCGTCGCGGCCGGCGACCGCGAGCGTGGGGATGACAGGGGCTTCGATGGCGTAGTTCATGGGTCTCTATCGCGGATCAGGAAATCACAGCCGCTGCTCGCGCCACAGGCCCAGTGCCTGCTGCACCGGCCGGTCGGAGAAGCTGAACAGCAGCGCATCGCGGTCGGCGCGCAGCTGCAGCGTGTGCCACGACGGCACGACGAAGACGTCGTTCTCGTCGAAGCGCCAGGTCTGCTCGCCGACCCGCGCCTCGCCGCCGCCTGCGAGGCAGACGTGCACGGTGCCGTCGGTCGCGCGCAGCGGCTTCGTCTCGAAGCCGGCCGGCAACGCCTGCGCGAACGCCGCGATCGTCGGCATCGGCGATGCGCCGGTCGCCGGGTTCACGTAGCGCAGCTTGAAGCCGTGGTGCGCATCCGGCGTGCCGTGCGCGATCGCCCGCAGCGACGCGCGCGTGCGCTCGAACGGGTAGACGAACACGCGGGTCGGATCGGCCGGCTTCGCTTCGTAGTCGACCGGCACCATGTTCGCGCCGTAGCGCGCCAGCGCGTCGCCTTCGCGGCGCAGCGGCTGCTGCGACGTGTGCTCGCTCTTCTCCGAGAAGCCGGCATCGAGGAAGCGCACGATCGGGATGTCCAGCCCGTCGAGCCAGATCACCGGCTGGTCGCCGAGGTTGCCGTGGTCGTGCCAGGTCCAGGCCGGCGTGATGATGAAGTCGCCACGGCGCATCGTCGTGCGCTCGCCGTCGACCGCCGTGTAGGCGCCCTCCCCGTCGAGCACCAGGCGCAGCGCACTCTGCGTGTGGCGATGCGCCGGCGCGACCTCGCCGGGCAGGATCAGCTGCAGCCCCGCGTACAGCGACTGCGTGATGCACGACTGCCCGCGCAGCCCCGGGTTCTCGAGGATCAGCACGCGGCGCTCGGCCTCCTCGGCGGTGATCAGCCTGCCCGCCTCCAGCACCTGCTCGCGCAGCTCGGCATAGCGCCACAGCGCTGCGTGCACCGGCGAGCGCGGCTGCGGCGGCACCAGCGCATGCAGCACTTCCCACAGCGGCGTCATGCTCTTCGTCGCGATGCGGTCGTAGTAGGCGGAACGTGCGGCCGCGCGTTCGCGCAGCGCATCCGGTGGAGGTTCGGCGGCGTGCAAGGCGTGTCTCCTTCTTCTTCAACCGGCCGTCAGGTCGGCTGCGTGTAGAACGCGTCGGCGTAGATGCGCGCCGGCGCGATGCCCTTCTGGCGCGCCAGCACGGTCGCGGCTTCGACCATCGGCGGCGAGCCGCACAGGTAGGCGCGCCAGTCGGCCAGGTCGGTCAGGTCCTGCTCGATCGCCTCGGTGACCAGCCCGCAGCGCTGCTCGCGCGGATCGCCGCCCGACGTGACGACGGTGTGCACCTTGAGCAGCGGATGCCGCCGCGCCAGCTCGGCGAGCCAGGCCACGCCGTAGATGTCGCGCGGCGAGCGCACGCCGAAGTAGACGTGAATCGCATTGCGCATCCCGTCGGCGATCGCGCCGCGCAGGATGGACAGGATGGGCGCGAGCCCAGTGCCGCCGGCGACGCACAGCATCGGCCCGTCGTGGCGGCGGCGCAGGTACGCGGTGCCCAGCGGCCCGCTGACGCGCACCGCATCGCCCGCCTTCAGTTCGTTTGCGATGTAGTTCGAGACGCGCCCGCCCGGCACGACGCGCACATGGAACTCGAGCGTGCCGTCGCCCGCGAGGCCGGCCATCGAATACGGCCGCACGTGCTCGGGCGTGAACTGCAGCTGCGCGTACTGGCCCGGCGAGAACTCGATGGGCTTGGCCGGCTTCAGCACCAGCCGCTTGATGTCGTGCGTCAGCGTCTCGATCGCCTGCACCGTCGCCTTGACGATGCGCGCCGGGTGCACGACGACCTCGTCGGGCTCCGGGATCTCGATCGTGCAGGGCTCGGTCAGGTAGGTCTGGCACGCGAGCACGTACGACTCCTGGCCGTTCAGCGGGTTCTGCTCGGCACGCCCGCCGTCCAGCACCTCGCCGTCGAGCACGCGGCAGCGGCAGGTGCCGCAGCGCCCGGCCATGCAGCTGTACGACATCGGCACCTGCGCGTGGCGCAGCGCCTCGAGCAGGTTCGCCCCGGGCTCGACCGCGATCGTCTTCTGCAGTGGCTGGATCAGCACGTCCATGCCGCGATGATCGGCAGCGCCAGGGGATCAGCCAAGAGGATTCAGAATATAGGCTGTATCACTGATCGTGATGGCCCTGAATCAGGAGCGCGGATGGAACTGCACGAGCTCGACCTGAACCTGCTGGTCGTCTTCAACCAGCTGCTCGTCGAGCGGCGCGTCTCGAAGGTCGCCGAGAACCTGGGCATCTCGCAGCCCGGGGTCAGCAACTCGCTGGCCAAGCTGCGCAAGCTGTTCGGCGACGAGCTGTTCCTGCGCACGCCCAAGGGCATGGAGCCGACGCCGTTCGCCGACCAGCTCGCCGAGTCGGTGAGCTACGCGCTCGCGATGATCCACAGCGGCGTGAACCAGCGCACCTCGTTCGATCCGGCCAGCGCGAAGGGCGCGCTGACGATAGGCATGACCGACATCGGCGAGATCTACTTCCTGCCGGCCCTGATCGAGCGGCTGCGCCACGAGGCGCCAGGCGTGACGCTGAGCACCGTGCGCAACACCGCCGTCAACCTGCGCGACGAGCTCGAGTCCGGCAAGGTCGACCTCGCGATCGGCCTGCTGCCGCAGCTCAAGGCCGGTTTCTTCCAGCGCCGGCTGTTCACGCAGAGTTATGTCTGCCTGATGCGGCGCGGGCACCGCCTCGACAAGCGCAGGATCTCGCTCGCCGAATTCTCGGCGGCCGAGCACCTGGTCGTGATCTCGGCCGGCACCGGGCACGGCAAGGTCGACGAGCTGCTGCTGCGCAGCGGCGTCGAACGCACGGTGCGCCTGACGGTGCCGCACTACGTCAGCGTCGGCCACATCCTGCGCGGCTCGGACCTGATCGCGACCGTGCCCGAGCGGCTCGCGGAGCGGCTGGTCGAGCCGTTCGGCCTGGCCACGGTGCCGCACCCGGCGAAGCTGCCCGACGTCGCGATCAACGTGTTCTGGCACGCGAAGTACCACCGTGCGCCGGCGAACCGCTGGCTGCGCGGCGTGGTGTTCGAGCTGTTCGGCGACGCGGCGCCGGCGGCGCGGAAGACGCGAGGCTGACGCGGCCCGCTACAGCGGCTTGACGTAGAACGAATCGAACCCCGATTCGAGCGCGCGCTCGCGGTCTTCGACGCGGCCATAGCCGGTGAGCGCGATGAACCGCGTCGCCTGGTCGGCGAGCTTGTCGCGCAGGCGCTGAACCAGCTGGTAGCCGTCGACATCGGGCAGGCCGATGTCGCACACGACCAGATCCGGCGTGAAGCCCTCGACCACGTGCAACCCCTCGGCCGCGTTCGCGGCGGTCATCACGTCGTTGCCGCCGAGCTCGACCAGCATGCGCAGGCTGTCGCGGGCGTCGGCGTTGTCCTCGATGATCAGCACGCGACGCCCGGCGAGACGCGCCAGGTCGTGCTCGTCGGCCGGCGCGTCGGCGGCTGCGCCGGGCAGCAGCGGCAGCCGCAGCGTCGCGGTGGTTCCGAGACCGTGGCCCGCACTGTCGACCTCGACATCGCCGCCGTGCAGCTGAGCGATCTGCTTCGCGATCGCCAGCCCGGCACCGAGCCCGCCATCGGCATGGCCCAGCGACTCGTCGGCCTGCGCGAACAGCTCGAACAGGCGCGGCGCGAACTCCGGCGCGATGCCGCGGCCCGTGTCGCGCACGCTGATCTCGAACATGTCGTCGCGCCGGCGCACCGCGACGACGATCGCGCTCGCGTCGGGCGAGAATTTCGCCGCGTTGAGCAGCAGCGCCGCGAGCGCCTGCGACAGGCGCTGGGCG
>DATCSE010000010.1:0-25341 GCA_036568605.1 Burkholderiaceae bacterium
CGAAGGCGTGATCGCATAACGGCCGACGTTGGCCGTGCCCGGCGCACCGCTGCTGGCGAGCGTGACGGACGACACCGCATCGCCGTTGACGAGCCCGCTGCTGCCGAACTCGCTGCCCGCGAAGGCGAGCCGGTCGCCATAGACATGACTGGCGTCGCGAGCCTGGATCGTCAGTGGCCGCGGCGTGACCGACAGGCTGCCGTCGACATAGGTGATGCTGTAGTTCGACAACCCCGAGCCGGTCGCGCCCGAAGGGGTGATCGCGTAGCGGCCAACGCCGGCCGTGCCCGCCGCGCCGTTGCTGGCGAGCGTGACGAACGACACGGCATCGCCGTTGACGAGGCCGCTGCTGCCGAACTCGGTGCCGGCGAAGACGAGCCTGTCGCCATAGACGTGGCTGGCATCGCTCGCCTGGATCGTCAGCAGGCGCGGTGTGACCGACAGGCTGCCGTCGACATAGGTGATGCTGTAGTTCGACAACCCCGAGCCGATCGCGCCCGATGGCGTGATCGCGTAGCGACCCACGCTGGCCGTGCCCGCTGCACCGCTGCTGGCGAGCGTGACGGACGACACCGCATCGCCGTTGACGAGGCCGCTGCTGCTGAACTCGCTTCCGGCGAAGGTGAGCCGGTCGCCGTACACGTGACTGGCATCGCCGGCCTGCACCGTCAGCGGCTTCGGCGCCACGGCGATGGTCCCGCTGCCGTTGTAGGCGAGCGCGTATCCCGAGCTTGCCGTGACCGTTCCGGGTGCGATGCCGATCGGGTACGGGCCGCCGGCCACGGTGGCCGTGGCGATCGCGCCGCTCGAACTCAGCGTCGGCGTGCCGCTGTAGGCCGTACTCGCCGAGTCGCCCAGAAAAGCCCCGCTGACGCCGCTTTGGTAACCCGAAACCGTGTAGCTGCCCGGCAGCGCCGAGGTGATGTCGCTGCCGTAGGTCTTCTGCAGGCTCGACGACGTGAACGTCAGCGTCGGCTGCGTCGCGAAGAGATAACGAGGGCCGGTGACCGTGACGCCGGCGCTCGGCAGCGTCGCGTAGGTGGCGCCCCACAGCGCCGTGGCTGCGCTGTCGAGGCCGCCGAAGGTATCGATGTCCGGTGCGCTCGAATAGACCAGCCAGCGGCCGGACGTCGCCTGCACCGCACTGCTGCCGGCGTGGTTGACGAAAGCGCCGGTGGCGGCCAGCACGGGGCTGGTTGCCGTGATCTGCGCGCCGCTGTTCAGCGTCAGGTCGCCGGTCGTGTCGATCACGAGGCTGCCGTTCGGCGACGTGATGGACGCGGCCAGCGTCGTGCCGCCGACGCCGTTGATCGTCAGCGTTCCGGTTCCGTTGTTGATGACGCTGATGCCGCTGGCGGCGAGGTCCACGCCGGCGTGTCCGCCGGACGCCGTGCCGTTGATCGTCACGTTGCCGCTGCTGATCGTGATCGCGTTGGAGCCCTTCAACGAGAAGCCCGAGCCCCCGCTGCCCGAGGTACCCGAGAGCTGCACCGGGCCCGAGGTCGTCAGCGCCGCGCCGGTGTTGAAGCGTATGCCGTGCAGCCCCGCGCTGCTGCCTTGCAGCGAGATCGTGCCTGAACCGCTGTTGGCGAAGCTGAGCGTGCCGCTGCCGTTGAGCCACACCGCGCTGTTGGAAGTCGACGTGCCGCTGAAGGCCAGCGTTCCCGAGTTGCTGATCGTCGTTCCGAGAAACCACAGCCCGTTGAAACTGTTCGATGTGCCGTTGATCGAGACGTGCCCCGATGTCGTCAGGTTCGTGTTGACCGCCAGGCCATAGCTGCTGTCGCTGTGGCCGCCGATCGTGATCGAGCCGGCGCCGCTCGCGCTCAGCGTGTTGGCGGTGTTCGTGAACCACACGCCCTTGCCGCCGCTGGTCGCCGTACCGCTCAGCGTGCCCGTGCCGCTGCCGACATTGAGGTTCGCGCCATTCAACGTGATGCCGGTGGTGCCGTCGGCGGTCGTGCCGGTCGCGGTCAGCGTGCCGCCGCCGGTGTTGATCGTCGCGTTCGTGATGCTGACGGCCCGCCCGGCCTGCAGGCCCAGCGCGCCGCCGTTGGTCGTCACGCTGGCGTTGACGAGGACGTCGCGTGCCGCGCTCAGCGTGAGCGTATGGCCGCCGGTCCAGTTCAACGCGCTGGCCACCGTGATGTCGCCGCTCTGCGTGCCGGAGGTGCCGGTCGACACGGTGACGTCGGCCGTCGCCAGCGCGTTGTGCAGCGTGGTCGTGTTGACGACCGAGCTGTTGCCGGTGGCCGTGAACGCCGCGTTGTGGTTGCTGTTGGCGCCGCTCGAGATCGTGACGTTGTACGGGTCGAGCAGCAGCTCGCCGACGCGGCCGGTGCCGACGGCACGCAGGTCGACACGACCGCCGAAATCCAGCAGGCCGTGGCTCGAGACCTCCGCGCTGCCGCCGTCGCCCGAACCGGCCCCGAGCGCGCTCAGCTTGCCTCGGAAACTCGTGGACTCGTCGGACCAGACGACGATGCGGCCGCCCGGTCCTTCGCGCAACGCATCGGCACGGACCTGCGCGTCGGGGCCGATCACGGTCGTGGCCGCATGCCCCAGCGTGCCGCCACCTTGCCTCTCGCCGCCGAGCTGCACGCTGCCGCCACCCGCGCCGCCGCTGGCATCGATGGCAACGCGGCCCAGCGTCAGCACGCTGCCGGCCGTCGCGCGCAAGCTGCCGCCCTGGCCGGTGTCCGAACGCAGGGCCAGGCGTGCCGCAGGACCGTCCAGCGTCACGGTGCCGCCGCCGAGTTCGATGCGTCCGGCGCTGCCGCTGCCCGACGCATCGAGCACGCCGCTCACTTGCAACTCGCCGCCGCGACCGGCTTCGAGCACGATCGCGCCATCGCGGCGCGACACCGACGTCGCGACCAGGTTGCCCGGCACGTTGACCACCGATCGCCACGCTGCAGAGGCGTCTGCGGCCCGCACTTCGATGCGCCCGCCGGGCGCTTGCACGCTGCCCGGCACCGCGATGCTCGCGTCGTTCGTCGCGGCGCCCCCCGACCAGCCGATCTGCAGGAAGCCATCGCCGTACAAATCCAGCGTGGCCTGACTGCCCGCACCCAACGCGACACGGCCCAGCGGCGCGCTGATCGTCCCATCGTTGGACACCTGCGCGCCCAGCAGCGCGACGAAGCCGCCCGGCGCGACCTGCACGGTGCCGGCATTGACCACACGGGCGGGTCCGGGGGCCGTGCCGCGGAACGTCAGTCGCCCCGACGCGAAGTCCTCGTTGCGGATATCCAGCGTCGACGCGACGAACCCGCCGCCGAGCCGCACGCTGCCGCCGCTCGTGATCTCGATGCCGTTCGGATTGACGAGGAAGACCTGACCGTTGCCGCTCAGCGTGCCGGCGATGCGGCTGCCGGTGCTGCCGGTCACGCGGTTCAGGATGGCGGACTGGCTGTCGGGCTGGGCGAAGCGGACCGACTGGCCGCTGCCGATCGAGAAGCTGTTCCAGTCGACGATCGCGCGGGACGAGTTCTGTTCGATCGTCAACGAACCCGGTGTGGGGCTGCGTACCGTGGCGCTGCCGTACACGACCGTGCCGTTGCCGGGCAGCACGGTCGCGGGCGAGGGATCGGCACGCGCGCCATGGGGCTGCAGCGCCGATCCCGCCAGCGCCAGCACGATTGCGTTGCGGCGTGGCGGGTGGAATGGCGCGCGCGCTTTCATGGCCAGGTCAGAGGTGCGCCTCGAGGCTCAAGCCTATGCGCGAGGAACGCCCGGGCGTGCCGCCATTCGTGTGTCCCGTGGCGGCCTCGACGTTGAGGGCCAGTGACTGTCCGGGTCTGCGCGTGTAAGCCAGCCGCAGGCCGACACCGGCCGCCACGGCGTCCAGCGACGCTCGTTGCACGGCCGTTGCATCGAAGACATGGCCGTGGCCGGCGCCAACGAAGCTGTACACCAGACATCCGGGCGCGTACTCGGCTGTGCCCGGCATGGCGAGCCGCCGGCCCAACTGTGCGCGTGCCACCAGGCCGGTGTCGACGTTCAGCGTGCCGGCATCGAAGGCCGAGAGGGTGTCGGGGCTGGCGAGGCTGAGGCCTTCCGGCGTCAGCAACGGGCGTGCAGCGCTCTGGCCACGCATCCGCATGTCGAATTGCCAGTTCGCCGAGGTGCTGAGCAGGTTCGATTCGAACCCGGCCTTGTCGAAGTGCGAACTCGCGCCCGCGCGCGACAGCGGCACGCCGGAGCTCGCGACGTCCGCATCGCCGCGGCCGCCCAGGCCCGCATCGGCGAACAGCCGCGCCTGCAGCGACGTCGCTCGCGACAGCAGGAACGCGCCCGCCCAGCCCAGCCGCAGCGCCCCGTAGTGATCGCGGTTCAGGTCCACCGCGAAGTCGCTCGCGATCAGCCGCTGCTCGATGCCGTCGACACCGGCCTGGACGTCGATGCGCCGGTCGTGGCGGCGCACCAGCGCGTAGGTCGTGCGCACCGACCATCGGCGGTAGGTGGCGGTGGTCGCCAGCGTGCCGGCGTCCGTGTGCGGTGCCGTGTCGGCCCAGGCGTATTCGAGGTTGACGGTCGTCCCGATCGACGGCGTCGGCATCATGACGCCCACGCCGTAGCTTGCCAGCGCCGCGGGGCGCGAATCGTCTTGACGCGGTGCCTGCGCCGTCGCCGCGTACCACTGCTCGCCGGTGCCGAACGGGGAGTTCAGCGACAGCGTGCCGTTCGCCTCCCGGCGGCCGAACGATTTGGGCAGTGCGTTGTCCACGCGCAGTTGCGCCGCGGCCGGGTCATGGGTCCCATCGACCACCAGGCGCACACCGCCCTCCTGGCGGCCGCGGACCAGCGCACTGCGCAGCCGCAACCCCGGCAACTCGCCGGCCAGCAGCACGGCGCGTTCGAGCGCGGCCAGCGTCAACGAACGCACGCCGACCAGCGGCTGCAGTCGCTTGCGCACCGGCGCGCGCATCGCCGCATCGACGCCGTCGACCACGATGTCCTCGATGAACCCGTCGACCACACGCAGCGTCAGCGGGCCATCGTCGGCAAGCCGCTGCGGCGGGACGACGACGCGTGCGAGCGGATAGCCCGCTGCCGCATAACGGCCCTCGAGCTGGGCGGCGGCGCGTTGAATCTCGCGCAGCGATACCGTGCGGCCACGCAGTTGCTGGTCGACTTCGCGCGCGGCCTTGGTCAGCGCGGGGAAGCCCCCCACGACGATGACCCGCGCGGGGCGCACGCGTGGCTCATCCGAGGCGGCGTCCGGCTGCGCGGCGCTTTCGTCGTCGCCCGCGAGGCGCTCGGGGGGCACGGTGGCGTGCGCGTCCGGTGTCGGGCGCGAGGTCGGCGCCACCAGCTGGCTGGGCAGCACGGGCGTCGAAGCGGGCGGCGGCGTCGCTTGCGCGAGGGCCGCAGATGCTGGCCCGGCGCAGGCCAACGCGCACGTCGCACTGGCGAGTGCATGGCGGATGTCGAGAGGGCGTACAGCGGGGCGACTCATGGCAATGCGCGCGCGCGCATGGGCACAGGTCGCAGGGTGGCATGGGCGGCGGGCACGCGGCCCGCGGAGAAGGGCCGGCAATGGCCCTGTTTTCAGCGGATCGACCCGGCGCCGGAGTTCAACGGATCAGAGTCAACGATTGACCAGGCGCGCCGGGATGACCGCCAGCACCACCGCGGCCGCCACGAGCAGGAAAGCCGACAGGGCGTACATCGCCCAGCTCGTGGATTGCGTCGCGTCCTTGATGAGGCCGACCATGTACGGACTGGCGAATCCGGCGAGGTTGCCCAACGAGTTGATCAGCGCGATTCCGCCCGCCGCGGCCGTGCCGCCCAGGAAGGCCGTGGGAAAGCTCCAGAAGAGCGGCAGGGCGGTCAGGATGCCCGCGCACGCCAGCGTCAGCGCGCCCAGCGCGAACACCGTGCTGCCGGCATACACCGCGCTGAGCACCAGACCCGCGGCGCCGAGCACGCACGGCACGATCACGTGCCAGCGGCGCTCGCGGTGCCGGTCCGCGCTGCGTCCACCGAGCACCATCACGACGGCGGCGACGGCATACGGCACGGCCGACAGCAGGCCGATGTCGAGCGCCCCTTTCACGCCGGTCGCCTTGATCAGGGTGGGCAGCCAGAAGCCGATCCCGTAGAGACCCATCACGAGGCAGAAGTACACGAGGCTCAAGGCCCACACCCGCGTGTCCTTCACGGCATCGCGAAACGCGTGGCTCGCGCGGCCGGTCTCGTCGCCACTGATGTTCCTCGCGAGCAGTTGTTTCTCGCCCGCATCCAGCCAGCTCGCCTTCGCGATGCCATCATCGAGGAAGGCCAGCACCAGCAGGCCCACCAGCACCGACGGAATGCCCTCGAGCAGGAAGAGCCACTGCCAGCCGGCCCAGCCGTTGACGCCGGCGAAGCGTTCGAGGATCCATCCCGACAGCGGCCCGCCGATGACGCCGGCCAGCGGCACCGCGGTCATGAACAGGGATGTGATTCGCGCCCGGCGTTGCGCCGGGTACCAGTACGTCAGGTACAGGATCATCCCCGGGAAGAAACCCGCCTCGGCGACGCCGAGCGCGAAGCGCAGGACGTAGAACATGGCCGGCGTGGTGACGAACATCATCAGTGCCGAGATCACGCCCCAGGTGATCATGATGCGGGCGATCCAGCGTCGCGCGCCGACGCGATGCAGGATCAGGTTGCTCGGCACCTCGAAGAGGAAGTAGCCGAGGAAGAAGATGCCCGCGCCCAGCCCGTAGATGGTCTCGGTGAACTTGAGGTCGTTGAGCATCTGCAGCTTGGCAAAGCCCACGTTGACCCGGTCCAGGTACGCGACGATGTACGACAGCAGCAGCAGCGGGATCAGGCGCAGCGTGATCTTGGCGTAGGTCCGCTGCTCGAGATCGTTCGTGGGGGCTGCGCCCAAGACGGCCTGATTCATCGATGCGTCTCCCGTTCGTGCCAGGCGAATTTCCTGGCCCTGTGATGGCGTCTTCAACCGTGGCGGATCGCGATTGTCTTCAGCACCGTGAAGCCCAGCAACGCCTCGAATCCCTTTTCGCGCCCGAAGCCGCTGGCCTTCACGCCGCCAAAGGGCAGTTCCACGCCGCCGCCCGCGCCGTAGTTGTTGGCGAAGACCTGGCCGCACCGCAGCTTGCGTGCAAGCCGCAGCTGCCGCGCGCCGTCGCGGGTCCAGACGCCTGCGACGAGGCCGAAGTCGGTGCCGTTCGCCAGACGCAGCGCGTGCGCCTCGTCGTCGAACGGCATGGCCGCGAGCACCGGGCCGAAGATCTCCTGCTGGGCGATGCCGCTGTCGTGCGGAACGTCGCGAAGCAGGACGGCCTCCTGGTAGTAGCCGGCACTGGGCGCTTCCGCATGAACCTGACCACGCGCCGCGACGACGATGCCTGCTTCTTCCGCCTGCGCAAGCACATCCTTCACGCGCGCAAACTGCTGGCGATTGACCAGCGGTCCCATGTCGAGGTCGAGCGAAGGAGGGCCGGAACGCAGCGCCCGGAATCGCTCCGACAACCGCTCCAGCACCGCCTCGTAGATCGAGCGCTGCACCAGCAGCCGGCTGCCGGCCGAGCAGGTCTGGCCCGCGTTCTGGACGATCGCGTTGACGATGACGGGCAGTGCCGCGTCCAGGTCGGCGTCCTCGAAGACGAGCTGGGGCGACTTGCCGCCGAGCTCCAGCGTGATCGGACACTGGCGCTGCGCGGCAGCTTCGGCAACCCGCCGCCCTGTGGCGGTCGATCCCGTGAACGAAATGTGGTCGATCCCACGGTGCGCGGTGAGCAGCGCGCCCGCTTCGTGGCCGTAGCCGGTGACCACGTTGATGGCCCCCGCGGGAAAGCCGATGTCGCCGGCGATTTCGGCCAGCTTCAGCGTCGACAGGCTCGCATCCTCCGCGGGCTTGACCACGCAGGCATTGCCCGCTGCCAGCGAGCCGATCACGGTGCGGCCGAAGATCTGGATCGGGTAGTTCCACGGGATGATGTGCCCGGTGACGCCATGCGGCTCGCGCACCGTGAGCACGGTGTAGCCCGACTCGTAGGGCAGCGTCTCGCCGTGCAGCTTGTCCGCCGCGCCGGCGTAGTACTCGAGATAGCGCGCCAGCGCCGCAGCGTCGGCGCGCGCGGTCTTCATCGACTTGCCGGTGTCCTTCGCCTCGAGCGCGGCGATCTCCTCGCTGCGCTCGGTGACCTCGCGGGCGAAGCGGTACAGCAGCCGGCCGCGCTGAGCCGCCGTCGTGCAACCCCAGGGTCCGGAGAACTCATCGCCGATGGCGGCGCGGGCTGCGGCCACGGCCGCGTTCACGTCGTCCTGGTTGCCGCGCGCGAGTTCGCCTAGGGTCTGGCCGTTGCTCGGATCGATGACGGGAATGGTCTCGCCGTTCGAGGGGCCAACCCACGCGTTGCCGATGTAGTGTTGCAGTCGCATCGAGTTCTCTCTCAGTTCATCGGCGTGTGCATCGGCGTGTGCGCCACGCAGTCGGCGATCGCGCGGCCGATGTCCACGGTCGTCGCCTTGCCACCCAGATCGGGTGTGCGCGGCCCGTCCTTCAGCACCACCTCGATCGCCTCGACGATGCTCGCCGCCGCGGCCTGGTAACGGGCGTCGCCGCGGCCCAGGTGTTCGAGCATCAGGGCTGCCGACCAGATCTGGCCGACCGGGTTCGCGATGCCCTTTCCGGCGATGTCGGGTGCCGACCCGTGGACCGGTTCGAACAGCGAGGGGTGCGTGCGATCGGGGTTGATGTTCGCGGACGGCGCGATGCCGATGGTTCCGGTGCATGCGGGCCCGAGGTCGGACAGGATGTCGCCGAACAGGTTGGAGGCCACCACCACGTCGAACCAGTCGGGATGCAGCACGAAGTGCGCGCACAGGATGTCGATGTGGAACTTGCGCACCGTCACATCCGGATAACGCCTGGCCATCGCGGCGAGCCGCTCGTCCCAGTAAGGCATCGTGATCGAGATGCCGTTGCTCTTGGTCGCCGCCACGAGCGACTTCCTCGGCCGGCTGCGCGCAAGCGCGAACGCATGCTCCAGAATCCGGTCGACGCCCGTGCGCGTGAACACCGATTCCTGGATCGCGAACTCGCGCGCCGTGCCCTCGAACATGCGGCCGCCGACGGTGGAGTACTCGCCCTCGGTGTTCTCGCGCACGATGACGAAGTCGATCTCGCCGGGGCGGCGGTTCGCGAGTGGCGTGGGCACGCCGGGCATCAGCCGGGCAGGGCGCAGGTTCACGTACTGGTCGAAATCGCGCCGGATCTTGATGAGCGACTCCCACACGGCCTCGTGATCGGAGATCAGGTCCGGGGCGCCGACGGCGCCGAAGTAGATGGCGTCGTGGGAACCGATCCGGTCCTGCCAGTCGCGCGGCATCATCGTCCCGTGCTGGACGAAGTGACGGCTGCACCAGTCGAAGTGATCGAAGGTCCAGTCGATGCCGAACTTGCGGCCGACCTCGTCCAGAACGCGCAGGCCTTCGGGCATGACCTCGACGCCGATCCCGTCGCCGGCAATGACGGCGATGCGGTGCTTGCTCTGAGTCTGGGGCATGGGCATGGCGTCGATTCCGGTGGGTTGTTCGATGCAGTCGGGTCTTGGTGCGCCGGCTCAGGCGTTCGCCGCGCGGCGATTGCGCTCGGCCAGCGCGTGGACGAGGTCCGACACGAGCGCGTGCGGGGCTAGCGTGCCCAGCGTGCGCTCCAGCGTCTGCGCGACCGCGCGGGCGATCTCGTCGGCACCTCGTGCGTCGCCGACCATGCCCGTGTAGTAGCGAAGATCCTTCAGCGCATTGCTCATCGAGAACTGCATGCCGGCGGCTTCGCGGTCGAGCACGACGGGACTGATGCGGTTCAGCGCCACGCCGGCACCACCGCCGCTGGCGAGCACGTTCACGAAGACGTCCGGCGCGATGCCGCTGCTCAGCGCGTGGCCTGCGGCTTCCGAGATCAACGCGATGCAGCCGAGCGAGACGAAGTTGTGCAGCAGCTTCAGGCGATGCCCTGCGCCCACCGGGCCCGCGTGCGTCACGTTCTCGGCGAAGCAGCGCAGCAGCGGCAGCACCCGCTCCAGCGTTTGCACGTCGCCGCCAACGAGCAGGTTCAGCTTGCCCGCGCGCGCTTCGGCCGCGGTGCGCGTCATCGGCGCATCGACGAATTTGCCGCCAGCCGCCTGGACGGCCGCGTCCATGCGCACGCTGGTGGTGGGCAGCGACGTGGAGCAGTCGACGACGATCGCGTCCCGCTGGAGCCCCTCGAGCACACCGTCGGCGTCGCACAGCACGGATTCGACCTGCGGCGCGCCGGTGACGCAGAGGATGACCACGTCGCTCTGCGCTGCGAGTTGCGTTCCGGAGGGCGCGGTTCGCGCACCCAGCGCTTCGAGTTCCCCAAGGGGCTGGTTGCCCGGATGCTCCAGCACGACCAGCGCGTGGCCGTGGCGGAGGATGTTCAACGCGATGCCGTGGCCCATCAGGCCCGCACCGACAAGTCCGACCCGTTGCTTCACGGGATGTCTCCTGCGTGGTGTTCAGCGGGACGTCGATGCGCCCTTCGATGAAGACACTATAGGAACCCCGTGTCGGACGCGGTAGTTCTATCTCGGGAAGCAAGGGTTGCACGAATTGCAACCCCCTGGGACGCGCCGGACAATGGCTGCTCGTGAAGACGGAGCGCCTTCCATGCTGCCCGACCTGTCCTCCATCAAGCTGTTCCTCACCACCGCGCGATTGGGGAGCCTGTCGAAGGCGGCAGAGGCCTCGCACATGTCGCTGTCGGCGGCCAGCCGGCGTCTCACGTCGCTGGAAGACCAGCTCGGCATTGCGCTGTTCGACCGGCGCCACAGCGGCGTCGTGCCGACCCCCGCGGGCGAGGCGCTGAATCGCCGCGCCAAGGCGCTGATGGTGGAGGTCGAAGGCCTGCTGGCCGAGCTGGCGGACTATGCCGGCGGCGGAGTCGGACGGGTGCGCCTGCACGCGAATGTCTCGGCGATGAGCCAGGATCTTCCGGAGAAGCTGGCCCGCTGGGCTAGCCTGAATCCGAGCATCAAGCTCGAACTGCAGGAGGCGCGCAGCCGCAACATCGTGGATGCGGTGCGTCATGGCCTGGCGGACGTCGGGGTCGTCACGTCCGAACCCGAACCGGACCTGCGCTTCGAACCCTATTGCAGCGACGAGTTGTGCGTGCTCGTGCCGGCCAGGCATGCAATCCGGGCCCGGCGCGTCGCATTCGCCGACCTGCTCGGCGAGGACTTCGTGGGTTTGGACGACTCCGCGATGGTCACCCAGACGATGAAGCGCGCGGCTGAGGCGGCCGACAAGTTCCTCCGCCTGCGGGTGCAGGTCAGCTCGTTCGAGGCCGTCTGCAAGCTCGTGGCCGCCGGCCAGGGTATTGGCGTGCTTCCGCGGGGCGCCGTTCGGGCGCTCATCCAGCCGATGAAGCTGCGCATGCTGAGCCTGAGCGATCCGTGGGCGAAGCGGCAGATGTACCTCTGCTGCAAGACCGGGCACCTGCCGGCGCCGGCGAGTCGATTCCTCGAGTTCATGCTCGGCGGCTGAGCTCAGTGATCGAGTGCACGCCTCTGGAGGCCTAGACGATCCCTCGGTGGTTGGCGATGTACTCGCCTGCCCGAATGCTGAGCGCCATGATCGTGAGCGTCGTTCCGGCGCAGCCGCCCGACGAGAAGCAACTCGCGTCGGTGACGAAGACGTTCGGCGCTTCCCAGCATTGGTTGTGCATGTTCACGATCGAGTTCGACGGATCGGACCCCATGCGGGCGCCGCCGCATTCATGGATCGCCGCCCCCATCGCCATGCTGCCCTTGAAGTTCTTCCGGAAGATCCACCTGCTGATCGGGTCGTCGTCGGGGAACGCGCCAGCACCGGTCTCCTCGAGCTTCAACGACGAACCGTTGAACTCGACTTGAAGTCCTGCGGCATCGACCATCTCGCGAATGCCTCGCATCTGTTCGAGAAGCATCGCCTTCTCGTTTTCCGACATCACGCAGGTGATGTGGGGGATGGGCATCCCCCACGCATCCTTGCGCGCCGGGTTCAGGGTGATGGTGTTTTCCGGGTTGGGCAGCATCTCGCCATATCCGACGAACGCGAACCTGGCCGGTCGATGGCTCGCGGTGAATGCGCGGCCTATCGTGCCTTGGTAGGCAAAGCCTCGAGCGAAGTTGCGGTTGCTTCGTGAGTCCAGGTTTTCGTAGCGAGGAACGTAGATCCCTCCCGAGACTCCGTAGAACGGGTCGGACTCCACCGTCGTGTCAGCTTCCCAGCCGGTCTTTCCCGGTACCGTACCCATGATCAGGTTCGGCATCTGGTCCATGAAGTAGCGGCCGAGCAATCCCGAACCATTGCCGAGCCCCCTGGGATGCTTTTTGGACGTCGAGTTGAGCATCAGCCGGACGGTCTCGATCGGCGATGCGCACAGGACGACGACATCGGCATGTGCCTGCTCGACCTTGCCGGTGACACGGTCGATGAACTCGACCCCGGTCGCCCGGCCGGAGACCTCGTTCGCCATGACTCGGCGGACAACGGCGTCGGTGCGCAACGTCAGGTTGCCCGTCTGCTGAGCGGCCGCGATAGGCTGCGGAATCCGCTTCGCGTTGGGCGGCACGTAGCGCCACGCGGTGGCCGTCCGATCCGGCCAGGTCGACTGGATCGCCTGCTTGAAGTGCTCTTCGGCCCCGGTCAACCAGGCTTGGCCCACGAAGTCTCCGTCGGGCAGGCTCTTGAGTCGTTCGCTGCGACCGTAGAGGCCGAGGAAGCGCTCGGCGCGAGAGTAGTAGGGGGCCAGATCGCTGTACCCGATCGGCCAGTCGATCCCGAACCCGTCACGGCTGGCGGCCTTGAAGTCATAGTCCGACCAGCGCAGAAGCATGCGGCCATAGGTGTGGAGGCGGCCGCCCAACTGTTTGCCGCGCAGCCAGAGGAAGGGCGCGTCCTTCGGCGTGCTGTAGGGATGCTCGCGATCGTTGACGAACAAGTGCCTCGTCTGCTTGCCGAAGAACGTCACCCTGGACTGGATCGGCTGGCCGGAGACCGCGGCCATCGCTCGATCCCAGAGCTGGATCCCGGCGGCCCTGGGCCCGCGAGGATCGACCTTGAAGTCACGCGGCGTGATGGTGGGGCCGGCCTCGAGCAGCAAGGTCTTCAGGCCGCGTTCCGTCAGTTCTTTCGCTGCGAAACTGCCCGCCGCACCGGAGCCGACGACGATGACATCAAAGTGCTTGCTCATTCGATTTGTGTTCTTCCCATGTTCGTTGCCGTGCCGCGATCGAAAGGCAAAGCAACGCTTTTCCCTTGCTGCCTGCTGCATCGGTTCGATCTTTTGAAGACCCGCGTGCCGGGCATGCGGCCCGTGTAGCGCGGTGTGAGCGGCGATTCAGCGTCGCTTGCCCGTCACCCGCGTGCTCTCGCGGACCACCAGCGTGCTTTCGACCACGGTGCGCAGCGGCGAGTCGAGCGCCTTGCCCTCGACGATGCCCAGCAGCATCGTCGCGCCGGCCGCGCCCATCGTTTTGAACGGCTGCGCCAGCGTGGTCAGCCCGGGGTCGCAGTAGCTCGCGCCTTCGATGCCGTCGAAGCCGGTGACCGCGACATCGCGCGGAATCTTCAGGCCCGCATCGCGCACCGTCTTGATGAAGCCGATGGCCGTGTAGTCGTTCCAGCAAACGACAGCGCTTTGGCGGATACGCGATTCCAAATAGGCCTTCGCCGCAGCTTCTCCGTCGGCGATGCCGAACCCGCCGGGATAGCGCTGCAGCGCCGCAAGAGGCAGGCCGGCCTCCGCCAGCGCTTCGCGAACGCCCGCATGGCGTTCCTCCTCGTGGTACTCGCCTTCCTCGCCCCCGATGTACAGGAAGCGCTCGTGGCCCAGTTCCAGCAGGTGCTGCGCCGCGCGTTTCGTCGCCGCCAGATCGTCGGTGACCACGCTGGGCACGCCGAGCGCGCTGCGGTCGACGAGCAGGCTCACGCTGGGCAGCGGCAGTTTCTGCAGCGACGCGCTGCCGTTCAGATGCGGGCCGATCATGATCATGCCGTCGACCAAGCCGCTGCACGCCACTTCGAACAGCTGGCGTTCGGTGGACTGGATGCGGTTGAGGTGCGCCAGCAGCAGTCCGTAGCCGCGCGGCATCAAGGCCTCGTCGATGCCGGCGAGCGTTTGCACGACCGATTCGGAGGAGTGCATCTCCGGTACCAACGCCATCAGCAGGCGCGAGTGCCCGACGCGCAAGCTGCGCGCGACGGCATGCGTCGTGTAGTTCAGCCGGTTCGCGGCCTCGGTGACCTTGTCCAGGGTGCTCTTGCTGACGCGGCCCGGGTTCGACAACGCGCGGCTGACCGTCGACACGGCCAGGCCCAGCTCCTGCGCGATCTGCTTCATGTTGACCGTTCGTTCCGGCCGCAGTGCTCGGGGCTTCATGGCAAGTTGCTCCTTCGGCGGAGTGCCTCGTCGTCTCTCATGTCGATTCGGCGAGAGGTGGGCGGATGCCGGCGCGCGCCCTGATGGCCTCGGCGCGCTGCTGGATCGCGCCGACGATCTCGTCCGCGTCGACCGTGAGGACCTTGCGGCCGCGCATCAGCCAGCGGCCGTTGCACATCGAGGCTTCGACGTTGTGCGAATGCATGCTGTAGACCATCGCCGAGGCCGGGTCGTGCACCGGCAGCGTCGCTGCGTCGCGCGGGTCGATGACGATGAGATCGGCCTTCTTGCCGACGCTGAGCGAGCCGATCTCGTCCTCCATCTGCAAGGCGCGCGCGCCGTCGAGCGTGGCCATGCGCAGCACGGCCTGCGCCGGCACGATCGCGGGGTCCAGGCGCCGGCCTTTGTGGATGAGCGCCGTGAGATGCATCTCGTCGATCAGGTCCATGCGGTTGTTGCTGGGCGCACCGTCGGTGCCCAGGCCCACCGCGATGCCGCGATCCAGCATCTCGGGCACGAACGCGAAGCCGAGCACGCGCATCGCAGCGGCCGGGCAGTGCGAGACCTTGACGTCGTGCAATGCAAAGAGGTCCAGCTCGCGCTCGGTCAGCCAGACCGCGTGCACGGCCAGCAGATTGCGGTCCAGCAGGCCCAGGCGATGCAGGTGCTCGACGGTGCCGGCGCCGCTGCGCGCGCGCATGAAGGCGATCTCGCCCGGGATCTCGGCCACGTGCATGTGAATGCCGACGCCCAGGCGGTCGGCCTCGGCCTTGGTCCTGCGCATCAGGTCGTCGGAGCAGTTGAACACCGTGCGCAGGCCTAGCCAGTGCTGCAGCCGGCCATCGGCCGCGCCGTGCCAGCGCTCGTGATGACCACGTTGCAGGTCTATCAGCGCCTGCGGCGTGTCGCTCCAGCCTGCGGGCAGGCCTTCGGCCAGATCCATCACCGACTGGCACAACACGGCCCGCAGTCCCAACCGTTCGACCGCGGCGCCCATGCCGTCGACATGCCAGCCGCCGGCTTCGGCGAACGTGGTCACGCCCGAACGGATCAGCTCGATGCCGCAGGCCAGCGACGAGAAATACGAATCGTCCGGCGTCAGCGCGCTTTCGAACGGCCAGGTCCGCTCGCGCAGCCAGGTCAGCAGGTCCACGTCGTCGGCCAGCCCGCGAGCGAGCTGCTGCGATGTGTGCACGTGGGTGTTGACCAGCCCGGGCAGCACCAGTTTGCCGGCCAGCTCGATGGTTTCGCAGTCGGGCTGCAACCGGCCCGGCGGCACCGGGCCGATCGCGGCGATGCGATCGCCTTCGACCAGCAGGTCGGCGCGCAGCGGGGCGCTGCGTGCCGGGTCCTGGGTCAGCAGCGTCGCACCGCGCAGCAGGGTCTGGGAATGTCGACCCATCACGCGTTCACCAGTTCACCGAGAGCTTCACGCCGTAGGTGCGCGGCGCGGCGAAGGTGTAGCGATACGAGCCGGAGAACTGCGAGTCCTCCGCATCGGTGAGGACCGTGCGGTCGGTCAGGTTGCGGACCCAGAACTGCAGGTTCCACTTGCCGTCCGCCGGTTCGTAGGCCACCGAAGCATTGGCCCAGGCGTAGGCTTTCTGATAGTCGGTGTCGTAGTTCCAGAACGTGAAGTGCTGCGACGACTGGCCCTTCACGTCGAAGCGGGAGATGAGCGAACCGCTGCCCAGCGCCCAACTCTTCTCCCAGCCCAGTGCACCGGTCCAGGTCGGACTCTGCGGCGGCCGGTTGCCGGCGAGCTGGACGTTGGTGCTGCCGCTCGCCACGACGAAGTCCTTGAAGCGCGCATTCAGGTACTGCAGCGAGGCGTTGAAGCGTCCCAGGTCGCCGGCCAAGGCCACCACCTCGCCCTCGGCGCCGTAGATCCTGGTCTTGCCTGCGTTCAGGATCTGCGTGCCGGTGCTGCCGTCGGCGCGCGTCGCGTTCTGGCTGACCTGCTGGCCGTCATAGGTGTAGTGGAACGCCGCGAGGTTGGCCTGCAGCCGCTGGTTCAGGAAGCGGCCCTTGGACCCTAGCTCGAAGCCGCGCACGTTCTCCGGCCCATAGGGCGCGATGTCGGTGAAGCCGCCGGCCTTGTAAGCGGTGTCGTACTTGGCATAGAGCATCAGGTCCTTCTGCAGATCCCAGTCGACACCGAGGTGGTAGTTCGTCTTGTTCCAGGATCCCGAGGCGTTCGACGGAACCGCGAAGTAGTCGATCGGCGGCGTGTCGCTGGTGTTGATCAGGATATTGCCGTTGCGCGACTTCTCGTCCTTCGTGTAGCGCAGCCCTGCCGAAAGGCGCAGATTCTCCAACATCTTGTACGTGGCTTGCCCGAACGCCGCGTCCGACTTTGCCTTGGTGGCGTAGTCGAACGAGAAGAGCCGGTTCACCAGATCGCCGTCGCCCGGCACGGCGTTGTAGCTGAAGAGACTGGAGTCCTCGTCGAAGTGGTAGTAGCCGGCCTGCCAGTCGAGCACGCCGCCGGGTTTGCCCGACACGCGCAACTCGTGGTTCCAGGTCTTGGGGTATTCGTTCTGCACGAACGACTGCAGCAGCGCCGAGCTGCTCTGCATGTCGGCATGATGGAAGCTGATCTTCGCGTAGCCGCCGATGTAGCTCAGGTCCACGAGTGGCAGCGCGTACGAAAAGCGCCAGCGCACCAGGTCCTGGTTCATGTCCAGGTAGGCCGGCGAACGCAGCGGGAAGCTGCGTGGGTCGTCGGGCAGTGCGATGCCGGTGTGCACCACGTTGCCCGCGGCGTCGGTCTGGAACGGCAGCATCAACGGCTGCTGCCCGATGCCGCGGATGGCGGTCGTCTCGACGGTCACGAGCCCGCTGAACGCCGTGCTGGGCTGGAACGCGAGCGAGAGTCGGGCCGAGCGGCTGTCCTCGTCGTTGCCGTTCTGCGGGGCGCCGTTCTTCAGGTAGCCGTCGTGCGCGCGCTGCGAGACCGCTGCGCGCATCTGGACCGTATCCGACAGCGGCACGTTGAGTGCGCCTTCGACGTTGTGGGTTCGGTAGTTGCCGATTTCGAATGAGCCGTATCCGCCGAAGACCTTGCTAGGCGCGGCCGTGACGATGTTGAGCGCGCCGCCGGTGGCGTTGCGCCCGTACAGCGTGCCCTGCGGTCCGCGCAGAACCTCGATGCGTTCGAGATCGTAGAGCGTCGACGTGAGTGCGTAGGGCCGGTTCGAGTACGTGCCGTCGACGCTCACGGAGATCGCGGGGTCGCCGATCTCGGTGGTGTCGCGGCTCGAGATGCCGCGCACGGTGAGGACCGGAGCCGCACCGGAGCCGGACTCGGAGAAGCTCAGGCCGGGTGCCAGTGTCGACAGCGACCGCAGGTCGCTGACGCCGCGTGCGGCCAGGCTCTCGCCGTCGTAGACGCTCATCGAGATCGCGGTCTTCTGCTCGGAGGACGGCTTCTTCTCCGCCGTCACGACGACGGTCTGCAGTTGCTGCTCTTCGCTTTTCTTCGGCGCCGGCGCCGACGCGGCGGCCGACGGCGCGGCCGGCGCGCTCTGCGCGTGCGCCGCCAGCGAGGTCGCGGCCGCGAAGCCCGCGCTCAAGGCCAGGCTCAACGTCCGGCGGCGCAGGCGGGGCGGCACGCCAGCGTTGCAGGCGTGGACCCTGGCCACGGTGAACATCCCAATTTCAACCCTCATTCGATCCTCCAGTTGATCAACGAACGACAAGACTCCAAACCGCGGAGTGCCGGCGATGCGACGCTCCGTTGGCAAACGATTGCCATGTGGCCCGCATACGGGGCTGGCCGGGCGGTTCAGCCCGGCGCCGGACCTCCCGTCCCGAGGTCGGCGCAGGCGACGAGGGCAAGCGTCATCGTCGCCATCACGCGATGCCGGCCAGACGCTTCATCGCCGCCGCGCTGTTGCGCGCGAAGCGCACGTAGTCGTCGGGCTCGTCGTGCTCGGCGATCATGAGCTGCGCGCCGGCTGCCACCGAGGCGTCCCACAGCGTCGGCCAGTCGACGATGCCTTGGCCGACATCGGCCCAGCCGCCTTCGGTGACGACCGCCTTCTTCGGCGCGATGTCCTTCACGTGCACCGCCGGAATGCGCCCCGCATAGCGCGCGAGCCACGGCTTGGGATCGACGTCGGCGCGCAGCACCCACGCGACGTCGACCTCCCACAGCAACTGCTCGCCCAGCAGATGCTCGATCGGATACGAGCCGTCGGGCAGCGCCTCGAACTCGAACTCATGGTTGTGCCAGGCGAAGCCGTAGCCCAGCGCCTGGCAGCGCGCGGCGTAGCCCTGCAGCAGCTTGCCGTAACGCTGCCAGCCGATCACGTCGGCCGGCCGGTCGTCGGGCTGGATGTAGGGCGCGACGAGCAGGCTCATGCCCAGCAGCTTCGCCGCCGCGATCACGCGCTCGAACTCGTCTTCGAACATCGAGACGTTGAAGTGGCCCGTCTTGGCGGTGAGGCCGATCTCGTCGATCAGCCGCTTCATGCCTTCGGGGTCGTCGTACTGCGTGTGGTACGGCTGCACGTCGGTGTAGCCGAAGGACTTCAGGTTCCGCAGTTGCAATTCCAGCGGGTCGGCCGCGCGAGCCGCGGACCAGAGTTGGAAGGACAGGTCGTGGTTGGGCAGCATTCGTTCGCCCTCAGATGCGGCAACCGTTCGCGCGGTCGAACATCGAGCAGAACCGGGTGTCCAGGCGCAGCCCTACTGGCTGCCCCGGGGCGTATCCAAGGTGCGGGGCCTGCAGGCTCGACAAGTCGATGCCGCCGCAGCGCACCCACACCAGCGTTTGCGATCCCATGGGTTCGGTCAGCGTGACCGTGCCTTGGATTCCCGCGCCGTCGGCGTCCAAGGCCACGTGCTCGGGCCGAACGCCCAGCACGATGTCGGTGGGCGTCGACCGCGAAGGCGGGCTCGCGGGTTCGTCGATGGGCAGTCGGCCGATCGGCAGGTCCAGTACGGAGGCGGCGCCGTCACGGCACACGCTGCCATCGATGAAGTTCATCGCCGGCGAGCCGATGAACGACGCGACGAAGCGATTCGCCGGCTTCGTGAACACCTCCAGCGGCGTGCCGATCTGCTGAACGCGCCCCTGGTTCAGCACCACCAGACGGTCGGCCAGCGTCATCGCCTCGACCTGGTCGTGCGTGACGTAGACCATCGTCTTGCGCAAGCTCTGATGCAAGCGCTTGAGCTCGACCCGCAGCTCGTTGCGCAGCAATGCGTCCAGGTTGGACAGCGGCTCGTCGAACAGGTAGACCGAGGCGTCGCGTACCAGCGCGCGGCCGATCGCGATGCGTTGCCGCTGCCCGCCCGAGAGTGCACCCGGCCGTTGGTCGAGCACCGGCTGAAGCTGCAATAGCTGGGCGACGTTGTCCACCCGGCGCGCGATCTCGGCACGCGGCACGCCGGCCACCTTGAGCGCGAAGCCCAGGTTCTGGCGCGCCGTCATGTGCGGGTAGAGCGCGTACGACTGGAACACCATGCCGATGCCCCGGTCCTTGGGCGACACGCCGCTGACGTCCCGGCCGCCGATCGCCAGCCGGCCGGCGCTGTGCTCGACGAAGCCGGCGATCGTGTTCAGCAGCGTCGACTTGCCGCACCCGGACGGGCCGACCAGCACGACGAACTCGCCTTCGGCGATGTCCAGGTCGATGTCATGCAGCACCTGCGCGGCGCCATAGCCGACGCAGCAGGACCGGATCTCGATGGCCGCACCCGTGTTCATCCCTTCACCGCCCCCGACAGCACGCCGCGCACGAAGAGGCGGCCGGAATAGAAATAGACGACCAGCGGCAGCGCGGCCGTGAACAGGGCCGAGGCCATTTCCACGTTGTAGGCGCGCTCGCCGAAGGTCGTGCCCACGATGTTCGTGAGCTGCACCGTCATCGGCCGGCTCTCGGCGCCGGCAAACACGAGGCCGACGATGAAGTCGTTCCAGATGCCGGTGAACTGCAGCAGCATCACGACCGCACACATCGGCATCGACACGGGCATCACGATCGAGAAGAAGGTGCGCGCGAAGCCGGCACCGTCGATCTGCGCGGCCCGCAGCAGCTCCGGCGGCAACTGCTCGAAGTGACCCTTGAAGAGGATCGTCGTCAGCGGCAGGCCGAACACGACGTGCGCCAGCACCGCGCCCGCCGGAGAGCCGAAGAGGCCGACCCAGGCCAGGCCGAGCACGGCCGGGTAGAGGAAGAGCTGCAACGGGATGAACGCCGCGAGCACGAGCAGGTTCGACAGCGCGCGGCTGCCGGCGCGCCAGCGGCTGAAGGCGAGCGCGTAGCCGGACAGCGCCCCCAGCAGCGTCGACAGCAGCACGGCGGGCACGGTGATGAGCAGCGAGTTCACGAGGCCGGGCGACAGCGTGTCCAGCGCCCGGCGCCAGGCTTCCAGCGTCGGCCGCAGCGGCGGCAGCAGCAGCGAGCCATGACGGATCTCGTCCATGGACTTCAGCGAGCCGACCAGCATCACCCACAGCGGCAGCAGGAAGGCGGCGGCCGCGCCCAGCAGCAGCACCGTCGGCAGATGGCGCGTCCAGCGTGCACGGCTGGGCGTTGCCTGCCGCGCAGCGGCCGGCGTGCCACCCGTTCGGGTCGTCATCGTCGGTGTGACCATGAGGGCCTTGCTCGTCAACGGGCCATGGCGCGGCGCGCCGCCCAAGCGACCGCGATCAGCACGGCCACGGCCAGCAGCATCAGTGTCGCCGCGGCCGATGCGAGGCCGACGTTCTGGCGCACGAACAGATACGCCATCACGAACTTCGCCGGCAGTTCGGTGGCGTTGCCGGGGCCGCCGTTCGTCATCGCGACGACGAGGTCGTAGACGCGCGCGGCGGCCATCGCCAGCAGCAGCGTCGCTGCGACGATCGCGCCGCGCACCTGCGGCAGCAGCAGCGAGACATAGGTGCGCCACGCGGGAATTCCGTCGAGTGCCGCGGCGCGGCGGATCTCGGGGTCTATGCCCTTCAGCGCAGCCAGCACGATGACCATCACGAGCCCGGCCGACTGCCACGCGCCGGCCAGCGCGACCGCATAGATCGCCAGCCGCGGATTCGAGAGCCACGCGAAGCCTTCGCCGCCGAACAAGGACTGAAGCCCGACGGCGGGATTCAGCAGCCACTGCCAAACCAGACCGGCGACGATCATCGAGACCGCGTACGGATAGAAGAAGATCGTGCGCCAGGCGTTCTCGAAGCGTCGCTGGTGATCCAGCAGCACGGCCAGCAACACGCCGGCCACCAGGCTCAGCAACACGTACGCGAGCGCATAGGCCGCCAGGTTTTCGACGGATGCGATCCAGCGCGCGTTGTGCCAGAGCCGCACGTACTGCGCGGTGCCGACCCCATGTCCGATCGGCAGGGCGCGTGAACTCGTGAACGAGAGTCCGACGGTCCAGACCATCGTGCCGACGAACACCACCAACGTCAGCACGAGCGCCGGCGCGATGAACAGGCCTTCGGCGATGCGCTCGCGCAGCGCCGAGACTGATCGGGGATGCTGCAGGGCGGTGCTCATGTCGCGGTGCGCAGCACGTCGGCGAAGCGCCGCGCCATCGTGTCGCTCGACATCGATGGATCGCTCCAGAACTCGGCGATCACGTCGTCGATCTCACCCAGCACGTCGGGCGGCAGCGTCATGTACGGCGTCGGCACGGTCGTCGCGGCATCGCGCATCAGGCTCGCCGCGTGTCGCATGCACGGGTGCAGATCGTCCACCGGCGCATCCAGCCGCGCCGGCAGGGGGCCAAGCCGGCGCGCGAACTCGTGCTGTACCTGCGGCTCCAGTATCACCTCGGCCAGCAGGCGTTGCGCGCGTCGCGCCGCTTCGGTGCGAGCGCGCGGGAAGGCCATCACGTCGCTGCCGATGACTGCGAGGTCGTCTTGCAGGCCGACCCGGCAGAAGAAGTCGATGTCCGGCGTCTTCGCGGCGAGCGCGAATTCGGAGAGCGCCCAGTCGCCCATCACGAGCAGCGCGGCGCGGTCGGCGATGACAAGCTGCGTCGCGTCGTTCCAGTTGCGGCCCGGGGCGTTGACGTCGACATAGCGGCGCAGGCGACCGAAGGTCTCGACCGCGCGCCGGAAGTCGGCGCCCAGGATCGTGGCCACGTCGCGCTCGAGGTAGACCTTCTCGTAGCCCGACTTGCCAAGCACGGACGCGAGCACCGAGTTGAAGAGGGTGCTTTCCTGCCACGCCTGGCCGCCCAGCGCGAGAGGGATCGCGCCTTGCGCCTGTACGGCATCGAGCACGGCAAAGAATTCGGACCAATTCGACGGCACGTGCGTGATGCCCGCTTTGGCCAGTACGGGGCGAGACCAGAAGAACAGGCTTTGCTCGTGCAGATTCAGCGGCACTGCCATCGGCTTGCCGCCGCGGGTCACGGCAGCCACCAGCGCCGGCGGCAACTGGTGCTTCCAGTCGGACTCGCCGGACAGCTCCGCGATCGGCGTGAGCATGCCGCGATCGGCCAGATCGTTCAGCGCGGGGCCGGCCACGAAGGCCATCGCGCTAGGCGGTTGGCCTCCCACCATCCGATTGATGCCCAGCGCGCCGGCATTGTCGAAGCCTGCAACCGCGGCATCACGCCAAGTACCGCCGCGAGCGTTGAAGGCCTCGGCGAGGGCGGCGATCGCTTTGAGTTCGCCACCGGATGTCCACGAGTGCACCACGTCGGCCGGCAGCGCCGCATCGCTGGCCGAATGCCCCAAGGTGGCTTGCGGGGCTGGCCGACACGCGGCCAAGGCCAGCGCCAGGGCCAGCGCCGCTGTGAGCGCCGCGGGACGGCGGCGTGATCGGGTCGGCGTGAGTGCTTCGGGAATGGTTTGGCAATCGATTGCCAACGGCATACGGCAATCTCGCGTTGCGATGCATGCGAGGCGACGATGCTGTCGGAAATCGATTGCCATGCGAAAGGCGTAGCAAGCTGCGCGCCAGGACTCCGCATGCAGTGAATGCCAGTGCCGACGTGGTCACAGACAGATGGTTCGCACAGATTGTGTGCAAAGCAGTAGCGCTTCTCCCCGGTGTGGCGCGCATGGGCCAACATTACCCAGGACCCATCTCGACGACGCCACGCTGAAGCGCGCGACGCCGACGCGCTCAATCGCTTCTATCGGGCTGAAGGACTCGACGGCTGAATGGCCTCGGGGCTGGATCACCCAGCCCGTCCATCTCAGTCGTCCTTCTTGATCGTCAGCTCGTTGTTGACGCTGCGCACATTCTTGGTCTTGCTGGCGATTTCAACTGCTCTGTCGATCTCCGCCTGGCTTCTGGCCGTTCCGCGCAGCGTCACGACGCCGTTGGCATCCGTGTCGACGCGGATCTTCGCGAGGCTGCCGAGGTGTTCGGCCGCCAGCTTCGTCTTCACCGCGGTCGTGATCGCGGAGTCTTTGACGAATGCCTTGGGATGCGCCCGATCCGTGTCCTGGTCGTCGGCGGCATGGCCGATCACGGGGGTCAGGAAGGCACACGCGACGAGACCGGTGATGGCAAGTCTGACTTTCATGAGATCTCCTTTGAAGCTTGAGCGCTTCACCTTCGCATCGATGCCAGCGTGGGTCAGTAGGGAGCGAACGCCTGCGGCTGTAGGACACTGCCCATCGTGACAGGCCGATTGCGCAGCCGATGTTCGTCGCTGCGTTGTCGCCGATCGCTCACACCACCGCGGCGACCATCTGCCGCCGCCGCGGCAGCCGCGTGAACGCGAGCGCGGACAGGAAGGCCCCGATGCCCAGCGCGAACGCGCCGATGAAGAGCCACGCATAGCTGGAGAACGTGTCGTAGATCAGCCCGCCCAACACGGGCCCCAGTGCCATGCCGAGGCTGCTGGCCGTCGTGGTGCCGCCGATCACCGTGCCCATCATGCGCAGCGGAAAGTTGTCCCGCGCGATCACGGCAAACAGCGGCATCACGCCGGCATAGGTGAAGCCGAACAACGCCGCGACGGTGTAGAAGCTCCCCAGTTGGCGCGCGGCCACATAGCCCAGCACCACGAGCGCTTGCGCGAGCAGCGCCAGCACCAACACGCGTGCGGCCCCGAAGCGGTCGCCCAGCAGCCCGAACACGAGGCGGCCGCCCATGCCCGCGAGCCCTTCCAGGCTGTAGATCGACACGGCGGCCATCAGCGGGATGCCGCAAGTGACGGCGTAGCTCACCGTGTGAAAGATCGGCCCCGAGTGAGTGGCGCAGCTCAGAAAGCTGGTCAGCACCAGGATCAGGAACGGCGCCGAGCGCAGGGCTTGCCCGACGGACATGGCCGGATGGTGCGAGGCAGCGGAGGCCGCGCCCGGTGCCGCGGCGGATGCGGCTTGCGCCAGCGCGGGCGGTCGGCGCACCAGCAACGCCACAGGCACCATGATGGCCGCCACCAAGGCCGCGATGATCTGCAGCGCGGTGCGCCAGTCGTGGCCCTGCACCAGCCACGCGGCGAGCGGCGACATCGTCATCGGCGCCATGCCCATGCCGGCCGACACCAGCGACACCGCGAGGCTGCGCCGCGTGTCGAACCAGCCGGTGACGCACGCCATCATCGGCGCAAAGATCGCCGCGGCACTGACGCCGACGACCACGCCGAACAACAGTTGGAACGCGAGCAGCGATGTCGCCAGGCTCGCCAGCGCGAGACCGGCGGTGAGCAGCACGGAGCCGGCCATCACCACGATGCGCGGGCCGACGCGATCGGAGAGGGTGCCCCAGGCGATGCTGCCGAACGCGAGCGCCACGAAAGCGAGCGTCATCGCGGAGGAGATGCCCGTGGTGGACCACCCCGTGTCCTGTGCGATCGGCCGCAGGAACACCGGCAGCGAAAACAGTCCGCCGATCGCCACGCAGCCGAGTGCGCCGCCGGCGGCGACGATGATCCAGCGGTAGTGCGTGCGCAGCGCATTTGTCCAGGAATGCATGATTCGGTCCTTGTGATTCGATGCGATCTGACGGTCAGGCTAGCGC
>DATCSE010000011.1:0-6879 GCA_036568605.1 Burkholderiaceae bacterium
CTTGTCGAGGGCGCTGTCCAGCGTCGGCATGCTGTGGTGGAGCAATTCGCCGGCCAGCCGGCCGATGCCGCCCGCGCCGGGGTCGACGATCAGGCGCTCGTGGACGCGATCGTCCGAGAAGCGCGCGGCCTCGCGGCGGAACAGGCGCAACACGCGGTCGGGGTACCAGTCGCCATGGCGCATCCATTGCCCGCAGAAGTTCGACAGGCGCGAGAGCTCGTAGCCTGCAGCCGCCCCATCGTCCGCCAGCGCTTGCCGAATGCTCGCGGCCAGTTCCGGCGTCACCCGCTCGTCGGCATCGAGGCTGAGCACCCAGCGCCCGCGAGCCAGCGCCAGCGCGCGGTTCTTCTGCGCGCCGAAGCCGGGCCAGTCGGACGCGATGACCACCGTCGCGCCGAAGCGGCGCGCGATCTCGGCGGTCGCATCGGTGCTGCCCGAGTCGAGCACGATCCACTCGTCGGCAAACGCGACCGATTCGAGGCAGGCCGCGATGTTGGCCGCCTCGTTGTGCGTGATCAGGACGACGGAGAGCAGTGGCGGCGAACTCATGCGGGACGGCGCGGCAAAACTGGCGGATTGTAGGCACCCCGATAATGCGGCCCCATGATGA
The DNA here is from genome assembly GCA_036568605.1 of Burkholderiaceae bacterium. Lineage (GTDB taxonomy): Bacteria > Pseudomonadota > Gammaproteobacteria > Burkholderiales > Burkholderiaceae_C > DATCSE01. The sequence continues at coordinate 611 of DATCSE010000011.1, forward strand.
GTTTGTTGAAGAAGCTCCGCGCGCTGGCGCCCATCTTCGCCGGGACGCAGTGGGCCTTCGTCCTCGGCGGCCTCGGCGCGATGATCGCCTCGTGGTGCGAGATAGGCGTGGCGTGGCTGATGGTGCCGCTGGTGGACCGCAACTTCAAGGCCGTGCCGGGGGCGGCCAGCCTGCTGGACATGACGCACCCGCCGCTGTGGCTGATCCCGGTCGCGCTGATCACGCTGTTCCTGGTGCGCGGGGCGGCCGGCTTCGTCACCGACTACACGCTCGCATGGGCCGCCAATCACGCCACGCTGAAGCTGCGGCTGCAGCTCTTCGCACGCCTGCTGGACGCACACCCGCAGCTGTTCGGCGCGCGCTCGGCCAGCAGCCTGATCAACACCGTGGTCTACGAAGTTCTGGCCGGCGTGAGCACGCTGGTCGGCGCCGCGCAGACCGTGCTGAAGGACAGCTTCACGGTGATCGCGCTGCTCGGCTGGATGCTGTGGGCGAACTGGCTGCTGACGCTGTTCATGGCCGCCGTCGTGCCGGCCGTCGGCATCACGATGCGGCTGTACGGCAAGCGCATGCACCGCATCACGCAGCAGTCGCAGGTCGCGGTCGACCAGCTGGGCTACATCGTCGAAGAGAACGTGATGGCTTGGCGCATGGTCCGCCTGCACGGCGTGCAGGCGGTGCAGCGCGGCCGCTTCGACGAAGCGAGCCGCGCGTTGCGCCGGCTGCTGATGAAGACGACGGTGGCCTCGGCCACCGTCACGCCGATCACGCAGCTGTTCACTGCGTTCGCGATCGCGTCGGTGATCGCGGTGGCGCTGTGGCAAAGCCGCGGCAACGAGACCGGGATGGGCACGTTCGTCGCCTTCATCTCGGCGGCGATCGCGGTGGCGCAGCCGCTGCGCCGCCTGACCGATGTCTCGACCGCGATCACGCGCGGCGTCGTCGCGATCGAGCGCGGGCTGGACCTGATCCACCAGACGCCGCTGGAGACGGGCGGCAGCCATGTGCCGGAGTCCGGCCGCGCGCAAGGCGCCCTGTCGCTGCGCGGCGTGACGCTGCACTACGGCAGCCAGGAAGGCCCGGCCGCGCTGGACGGCGTGGACCTCGACATCCGCGCCGGCGAGACGATCGCGCTGGTCGGCCCATCGGGCGCGGGAAAGACCTCGCTGGTGAACCTGCTGCCGCGCTTCATCGACCCGACCGAAGGCCGCCTCGAACTGGATGGCGTGGCGCTGCCTGAGTGGAACCTGCACAGCCTGCGCGAGCAGTTCGCGCTGGTCAGCCAGGACGTGGTGCTGTTCAACGACACGATCGCCGCGAACGTCTGCTTCGGCGCGCCGGCCGATGACGCGAAGATCCGCGCGGCGCTGGTCGCGGCGAACCTCGGCGGCTTCGTCGACTCGCTGCCGCAGGGCGCGCAGACGATGGTCGGCCACAACGGCACGCAGCTCTCCGGCGGCCAGCGGCAGCGCCTCGCGATCGCACGCGCGATCTACAAGGACGCGCCTATCCTGATCCTCGACGAAGCGACCTCGGCGCTGGACAGCGAAAGCGAGCGACTCGTGCAGCAGGCGCTGAACACGCTGCTCAAGGGCCGCACCAGCATCGTGATCGCACACCGTCTCTCGACGATAGAGCGCGCCGACCGCATCGTCGCGATGCAGTCCGGCAAGGTCGTCGAGCAAGGCAGCCATGCCGAGCTGCTGGCGCAAGGCGGCCTGTATGCGCGGCTGCACGCGCTGCAGTTCAGGACCGAGACGCCAGCCCAGCCCCAACGCGAGACCGTATGACGACCGCCAAGACCGGCAAGGCCGCGAGCACGGGTGCCGCGGCCGCCCATCCGATCAGCCGCTACCCGACACCGGCGCTCGAGAAGCTGCCCGACGACATCCGCGCGAAGATCCTCGAGGTGCAGGAGAAGGCCGGCTTCGTGCCCAACGTGTTCCTGGCGTTCGCGCACCGGCCCGACGAGTTCCGGGCGTTCTTCGCCTACCACGACGCGCTGCTGCTGCGCGACTCGGGGCTCAGCAAAGGCGACAAGGAGATGATCATTGTCGCGACCAGCGGCGCGAACCGCTGCCTGTACTGCGTGGTCGCGCACGGCGCGCTGCTGCGCATCTACGAGAAGGCGCCGCTGATCGCCGACCAGGTCGCGACCAACTACCGCAAGGCCGACATCACGCCGCGCCAGCGCGCGATGCTGGACTTCGCGATGAAGGTCTGCGAGGACTCGGCGGCCGTCGACGAATCCGATTTCGCCGCGCTGCGCGCGCACGGCTTCAGCGACGAGGACGCGTGGGACATCGCCGGTATCACGGCGCTGTTCGGACTGTCCAACCGCATGGCCAGCATGATGTCGCTGCGGCCGAACGATGAGTTCTACCTGATGGGCCGCGTGCCGCGCCGCTGAAGCGAACACGACCGTGGCCCACTCCATCTGGCGCGAGCTGCTGCGTTCGCCGCCGCGCTCGCTGGCCGAGGCGAGCGTGCGCCAGCGCCTGAGCGTGCCGGTACCGGCCGACGACGCCGCCTTCGCGGCGCGCAAGGGCACGCTGAAGCTGGCACTGCGCACGACACGGCGCGCGCTGCTGCTGCAGGCGAGCGGCCAGTTGCACGGCCTGCAGTCGCGCCTCGACCCCGCCTGGCGGCGCCTCTTGTGGATCCATGAAGGCATGCCGCAAATCGGCGATGCGCTGATGGACCTGGCCCCACGCAGCCTGCTGGTCGAGCGCGGCATTCACGTCGACCTGTACGCGGGCCGGCACATCGCCGAGCTGTTCGAGCACGACACCTGGTTCGCGCGATCGTGCTGGCGCGCCGAGGACGTGCACGCCGCCGACTACGACGCGGCGATCGTGCTCAGCCACGACCGCAAGGCATTGCGGCTGAAGCGCGCGCGGCTGCCGGCGCTGCCGTGGGTGTCGCTGCAGGGCTTCTACGGCGGGCCCGATTTCCATCGGGCGCGCTTCGCGACGACGCGGCTGGCCGACCTGCTGGGCGTCACGCTGACGCCCGAGGAGCATGCACGGCATTCGGCGCAGAAGCTGCCGTTGAGTGCGCCCGCCATCGCGCAGGCGGCGGCGACATGGACCACTGCGTGGCACGACGCCGGACGGACGGTGGCGCTGGCGCTCGGCGGCGTGTGGCCGCAGCGCACCTATCACCGCTGGGACGAGCTGCTCGCACGGCTGCACGCGCGCGGCCTGCGGCGCTTCGTGCTGCTGGGCAGCGCGAACGGCCGCGCGCTGGCCGATCGCCTGCGCGACAGCGTGCCGGACGGCGTCGAGCTGCTCGACCGCGTCGGCAGCACCAGCCTGCCCGAGGCGCAGGCGCTGATCGCCCGCTGCGATGCCGCGGTCTGCGCCGACGGCGGGCTGATGCATCTCGCGTTCGCGACCGGCGTTCCGGTGGTGGCGCTGTTCAACGCCGCGATCGCGCCGCAATGGCGCGTGCCGGTCGCGACACAGGGCACCGCGCTGGCGTCGCCCGGCAACGAGGTGGATGAGATCGCACCGGCCTCGGTCGCCGAGGCCGTTGCCGCGGCCGTCACCGCGTCGTCCGGAGCGCATGACGCGGCTGTCGCCGCATCGGCACACGAACTCGCGGCGACTCGGCGATGAGCGCCGCACGACGACCGATACGGCACATCGGCCTGAGCCTCGGGATCATCGACTCGTTGAGCGACGGCCTCGGCGAATTCTCGACGCAGATCTGCGAGCGCATCGCCGCACAGGCGCCGGCGTGGCGCCAGGAGGGCATCATCTTTCACCTTCACATGCCGGCGCGCTGGCACGGCCGCTTCGGCGACGACGTCGGCTACCTGGCCACGGCCAAGCTGCAGGGCCACTGGCATTGGCAACGTGCGCAGCGCTTTTCCGTGTGGCATGGCTTGAACCAGCTCGGCCGCATCGGGCCGCCGCTGTTCACGAGGCACTCGCTGCTGACGATCCACGACCTGAACTGGCTGTACCTGGACGATGAACGCGCACGACGCCGTTCGATGACGAAGCTGCGCACGCGGCTGCGCAAGTTCGACGAGGTCACGACACTGACCCGGCATGTCGAACGCGACATCCGCGAGCATCTGGCCTGGACCGGCCCGGTCGACATCGTCCCGAACGGCGCGCGCGATCTGACGGCGCATCCGCAGGAGGCAGTGCCCGATCTGCCACCGGGGCGCTTTCTGCTGCATCTGAGCCGCCTTGCCGCGTCGAAGAACCCGCACAGCCTGATCGGACTGGCGGCCGCGTGGCCGGAGCAGTTGGTCGTGCTGGCCGGGCCGGACGGACCCGACGCGCAACGCGTGCGCCAGCAGGTACAGGCACGCGGCGGCTTGCCCAACCTGCGCCTGATCCACCAGGTCAGCGATGCGCAGAAGGCCTGGCTCTACGCGAACTGCCAGGCGTTCGTGTTCCCGTCCTGGACCGAAGGCTTCGGGCTGCCGCCGCTCGAGGCGATGCACTTCGGCAAGCCGGTGTTTCTGTCGGACCGAACCAGCCTGCCGGAAATCGGCGGCCGCGTCGCCGCGTACTTCACGAGCTTCGACGCCGCGGCGATGCGCCGCTGCATCGAGACCGAAAGCCCGCGGCTGCTCGCGATGCCCGAAGCAATACGCGCACACGCCGCGGCATTCAGCTGGGACCGCGCGGTGCAGGGCTATCTGGCGATCTACCGGCGGCTGCTGGCGCTGGACGACGCCGCGTCCTGAGCCGCGCGCGACGGCGAGAACAGCGACCTCACCGCGGCTCGCATGCGCTGCATCTGCAGCCGCGCGCGCAACGCCGGCTCGCCGAACGGCTGCCGCAACGCGGCGCGGCGCTGCCGCAGCAACTGGCTCGCCGCCTGGTGCTGGCCGTAGCGGATCAGCGCCTTGCACAGCCACAGCGCCTTGGGCGTCAGGCTGCTCGGACCGCGCAGTTCGTCGACGGCCCGCCGGATCAGGTCTTCCATCGCGGCAAACGCGGGCCGCAGGCGAGCGTCGCGCCGCGCCAGCCGCGTCAAGTTGCGCATCAAATTGCCGAACGAATGCACCAGCACGGCCTTGGTCTCCAGCGATTCGACGAAGGCCAGCACCTCATCGGGCGGCAGGACGTTCGGCAGGTGATAGGCGCCGTGGAAGCCGAACAGGCCCGCACGCAGATCGGCGCCCTCCTCGACCGAGAAATCGGCAGCCAGGGACGTCGGCGCGAAGCGCAGGCCACGTGCCTGCAGCGCCGCGCGATGCGTGACGCAGATGCAGATGTCCTCCGGGTCGCCGGGTGCGAGCGCCGGATCCTCCAGCGCCAGCAGCAGGCGCCGCGAGCGCAGCGAGAAGCCGCCGTTGCCGACCTTGTTCGGCTCGGCGATATGGGGCCACGGCGCGCCGATGTAGTCGTAGGCCAGGAACTCGTCGCGCCATCCGGCCGGATCGAGTATGTAGCCGTCCCACTGGACGATCAGCACATGCTCGGTCCGGATGTGCGGCGCGAGGGACTTCAGCATGAAGTGCGAATAGGCCTCGATGCTGGTCAGGGGGCCGATTTCGACCCAGCGCACGCCGTGCGGGAGTGGGTGGGCGCCGAGGTGGGCACGATCGGTGCAGAGGATGGCGTCGGCGAACTCGATCTGCTGCACGCAGCGCTGCAGCGCCTTCAAGGCCCAGGGCACGCGCCGCGTACTGTCGACGCAGCAAAGAGTGACGGTTGGTAAGAGCAAACGACGCGATGAAGGCATGACGCAAGCTTCAGCTCAGCGCTGGAACCTTTGGCCCGACACACTAGTTGAAAGTGCATAGTGGGGTGCTTCTACAAGCAGCTCGCCAAAGCAAAGTAAGATTTCTACTGACATTTTCATTGCGCCAACTGACGGGAGCAGTGGGCGCCGAACGCTCAACATGAGTGCCTTGGCAAGTATCGCTAGGATTTTCCTAGGGCGCGAAGCCCAGCTCTGGACTGGCACGCAGACCAATCAAAACAAACTGACACACTTGGCACAGTCACAACATCGCTTTCGCGCGGCCGTAACTTCGCCCACTGGTGACGAACGCTCACCCCCCAAGATTCTGGCCTTCGTGCTGCCACAATTCCATCGCATTGAAGAAAATGATCGATGGTGGGGCGAAGGCTTTACGGAATGGACGAACGTCCGGCGCGCGCGGCCCGTCGTCCCGGGCCACTACCAGCCGAGGGTCCCGGCCGGGAAACGCTACTACGATCTGACCGATCCGGGAGTACTCGAGTGGCAGGCCAACCTCGCGCGTTCGTATGGGCTGCACGGGTTCTGCTACTACC
>DATCSE010000012.1:0-20367 GCA_036568605.1 Burkholderiaceae bacterium
TCTCTGTCGTCGTTTACTCGATAGTCATCAACGACGCATTGCCGCCGGCTGCCGCCGTGTTGACGCTGAGCGCGCGTTCGATGACGAGCCGCTCGAGAGGTACCGCGGTCTCTCCCGGCGCAAGCCGCTCGACGCTGACGACGGGCCCCGGGCGCTGCGCCAGGCGCTGCTGCACGTCCGCAAGTTCCTCGGTCGAGCCGTGCATCAGCACGCAGTCGAAGGCGACGCCGGGCGCGGTCCAGTCGCTCGCAAGCGTGACCTGCGCTTGCAGCTCCGCTGGCAGGCGCAGCAGCAGATCGTGGGCGGACGCCGGCCAGATCGCGCGACCGCCGACCGCCAGCACCGCTGCGAGCTGGGCCAGCCGATCGGCGTCGCGGCCGGCCAGGCACAGCACGGTGGACCGCGGCGCGATCGCGTACACGTTTCGTTCCCCGGTCGGGCCCGGCAGCACCACCGACTCGCGAGCAGGCGCCAGCGTCGCCATGCGCGCGCACATCGTCGCCACGTCGCCCGATGACGCGGAGCTCCACGCGCCCAGCGCACGCAGCATGCCCGTCGTCGCGCGCGATCCGTTTCGCGGGTCGCCGGGCGCATCCGAGGCCAGGGCGCGGGCCAGCACGTCGTCGGGGCGCTGGGCCAGCAACCGATAGAGGTAGAGCGGGCCGCCGGCCTTCGGGCCGGTGCCCGACAGGCCTTCCCCGCCGAACGGCTGCACGCCGACGACCGCGCCCACCATGTTGCGATTGACGTAGACGTTGCCGGCGTGCGCAGCGCTCACGACCCGCGCGATCGTCTCGTCGATGCGCGTGTGCAGACCCATCGTCAGGCCGTAGCCGGTGCCGTTGATCTGCCCGAGCAGCCCATCGAGCTCTTCGCGCTTGAAGCGCACGACGTGCAGCACCGGGCCGAACACCTCGCGCTTCAGCTCCGAGATGGCGTCGATCTCGATCAGCGTGGGCAGCACGAACGTACCGCCGTGCAGCGCGCGCTCGTCGCCGCGCCCGGCCGGTTGGTGGATGCGGCGTCCTCGCGTGCGCATCTCGGCGATGTGCCGGGCGATGCCGGCCTGCGCCTCGTCGTCGATCACCGGGCCGACGTCCGTGGCCAGCCGGCCGGGGTTGCCGATCCGCAGTTCCGCCATCGCGCCCAGCAGCATCTCGAGGATCCTGTCGGCCGCCTCGTCCTGCAGGCACAGCACGCGCAGCGCCGAGCAGCGCTGGCCCGCGCTGTCGAATGCCGACACCAGGATGTCCTGGACCACCTGCTCGGCCAGCGCGGAGGAGTCGACGATCATCGCGTTCTGCCCGCCGGTCTCCGCGACCAGCGGGACGGCCCGCCCGCGGAGGGTGACGCGCCCCGCCACGCTGCGCTGCAGCAGCCGGGCGACCTCGGTCGATCCGGTGAAGAGCACGCCCTGCACGCGCGGGTCGGCCACGAGCTGGGCGCCGACGACCGAACCCTCGCCAGGAAGAAGCTGGATCGCAAAGCGCGGGACACCGGCGGCCCGCAACGCGCGCACCGCTTCCGCGGCGATCAGCGGCGTCTGCTCGGCCGGCTTGGCGAGCACCACGTTGCCGGCGGCCAGTGCCGCGGCGATCTGCCCCATGAAGATGGCCAGCGGAAAGTTCCACGGCGAGATGCAGACCACCGGACCGAGCGGCACGTGCGTGGCATTGTCGAAATGCTCGCGCACCTCGCCTGCGTAGTAGCGCAGGAAGTCGACCGCTTCACGCACCTCCGCCACGGCGTTGGACGCGGTCTTCCCGGCCTCGCGCATCAGCAGGCTCATCAGGCGCGGCATGTCGCCTTCGAGCCGGTCCGCGGCCGCTTCGAGCAACCGTGCGCGCTCCTGCGGCGCGACCGCCGCCCAGCGTGCCGCGCCGTCGGCCGCATGCTGCAACGCGAGCACGACGTCCTGCGACGTGGCCGGCTGCACGAACCCGACGATGTCGGCGTGGTCGGCGGGATTGAGCACGGGCGACGTCTCGCCGCTCGATGCTTCCGCGTCGACGAGCAACGGATGAGAGGTGTACGTCTCCCGGGCCGCGGCGGCGAAGGCGGCCGCGAGGTCGCGCAGCTGGAACTCGTTCGCCAGGTCGATGCCGCGCGAGTTGCGGCGCAGCGCGCCATACAGATCGCGAGGCAGCGGGATCGCCGGATGCGGCAACCCCGGCGCGCCCTCCCGGCCGGCACTGTCCTCGATGACGTCGACCGGGTCGCGCACCAGGCTCTCGATCGGGATCGTGTGGTTCGCGATCCGGTTCACGAACGAGGTGTTGGCGCCGTTCTCCAGCAGCCGCCGGACCAGATAGGCCAACAGCGTTTCATGCGTCCCGACCGGCGCGTAGATGCGGCAGGGGCGGCCCAGCTTGCCGTCGGCCGCGTCGCCGACGACCTGCTCGTACAGCGGTTCGCCCATGCCGTGCAGGCACTGGAACTCGTATTGCCCCGGCGCGTATGTCGATGGGCCGGCCAGCTCGTAGATCGCGGCCAGCGTGTGCGCGTTGTGGGTCGCGAACTGCGGATAGACCTCCCGAGGCGCCGCGAGCAGCTTGCGGGCGCAGGCGATGTAAGACGCGTCGGTGTAGGGCTTGCGCGTGTACACGGGGTAGCCGTCCTGGCCGTCGAGCTGCGCCCGCTTGATCTCGGAATCCCAGTAGGCGCCTTTGACCAGGCGGATCATCAGGCGCCGCCCGCTGCGCGCCGCAAGGTCGATCAGGTGGTCGATCACGAACGGGCAGCGCTTCTGGTAGGCCTGGACGACGAAGCCGAGGCCGTTCCACCCTTGCAGCTGCGGCTCGAACGCGAGCCGCTCCAGGAGGTCCAGCGAGATCTCGAGGCGCTCCGCCTCCTCGGCGTCGATGTTCAGGCCGATGTCGTAGCCCTTCGCGAGCGCGCACAGCTGCGCCAGCACCGGGTACAGCTCGCCCATCACGCGGTCGTGCTGGGCGCGGCCATAGCGCGGGTGCAGGGCCGACAGCTTGATCGAGATGCCCGGGCCGGCGTAGATGCCGCGGCCGGCGGATGCCTGGCCGATCGCATGGATCGCGTGTTCGTAGTCGCGCCGATAACGATCGGCGTCGTGCGCGGTCAGGGCCGCCTCGCCCAGCATGTCGAAGGAGTAGCCGAAGCCTTGCTGCTCACGCTCGCGCGCGTTGTGCAGCGCCTCGGCAATCGTCTCGCCGGTGACGAACTGCTCGCCCATCATCCGCATCGCCATGTCGACGCCCTTGCGAATCAGCGGCTCGCCGCCGATGCCGACCAGGCGCCCGATCGCCGCGGACAAGCCCGACTCGCTGTGGGTCGCCACCAGCTTGCCGGTGATCAGCAGACCCCAGGTCGCGGCGTTGACGAAGAGCGACGGGCTCTTCCCCAGGTGCGTGTGCCATTGGCCTTGCGCGATCTTGTCGCGGATCAGGCGGTCGCGCGTGGCTGCGTCCGGGATGCGCAGCAGCGCTTCGGCCAGGCACATCAGCGCGATGCCTTCCTGCGACGACAGCGCGTACTCCTGCAACAGGTTCTGCACGATGCCGGCACGCCCCGCGCCGGTTTTGCGCAGGCGCAGGTTCTCGGCCAGGCGCCTCGCGAGCGCTTGAGCGCGTGCCGACACATCGTCCGGCAGGCGGGCGCCCTCCAGAACACGCTGCACGGCCTCCGGTTCCGGCGTGCGGTGCGCCGCGGTGATGGCCTGGCGCAGCGGAGACATCGCGAGCTCGGCGGGCTCGAAGAACGGCGCGGGCGGGTGGGGCGAGGGGGAAGGCATGGCGTGACGATTTCTGTGGGACTTCGTCGATGATCCCGGTTCCGGCTAGGATGTTGTTTCGAACTTTTCCGAAATGGCCGAAGGATTCACTATGGCGGCAGGCCTGCACGATCTCGATCGGATCGACCGTCGCATCCTGCGCCATCTCCAGGACGATGGGCGGATCTCGAACCTGAAGCTCGCCGAGGCGGTCTCGCTGTCGGCGACGGCCGTGCTGGCCCGGGTCCAGCGGCTCACGCGCGATGGCTACATCCAAGGGTACGAGGCACGGTTGAATCCGCGGCTGCTGGGCGCCGGGATGCTGGTGTTCGTGGAGGTGCTGCTCGATCGCACGACGCCCAACGTCTTCGAGGAATTTCGTGCGGCCGTGCAGGTGCACTCCGAGATTCTGGAGTGCCACATGGTGGCCGGCGGCTTCGACTACCTGATCAAGACGCGCGTGGCCGACATGGACGCGTACCGCACCTTCGCCGGCACGGTGCTGTGGCAGCTGCCCGGCGTGCGCGAGACGCGCACCTACGCGGTCATGGAAGAAGTGAAGCATTCCAGCAAGCTGCACATCCCTTGAACGGCGTTCGCAGTTCCTGCAACCCACCTGGCGTCAGAACCGGCAAACAGATGCCGCAGCGCCCGGCTTTTCGGGCGATCGGGATGCCGGCCTGTCCCTAAGCTTCTCGAAACGATCGAGGGGCAGGGTACGTATCGAGGAACGCGATGCAACGCACGAGCCGAATCCACGCCGCCGCGCTGGCCCTGCTGACTTTCTGCCTGGCTGCACCGGCTGCCGCGCAGGCACAAACCTACGACCTCAGCGTCACGCGCACCGCGGACGACTTCTACAAGGTCCTCGGCAAGGACATCGTGATCCAGACCCGGCGCTGCGATGTTCCCGCGACCGCCCGCAATTCGGTCTTCAAGTCGGACGCCGACGGCCTGAAGCTCCAGTTCGTCGATGCGGCGCAGAACTGCGACGTCAAGGCCGCGTACGGCCCGACCATCGCGAACCCGGGCGAATTCGCGGTGACGGTCAGTCACGACGCCGAGAACTGGTACGAGGTCGCCGGCGACGGAACCTACATCAGGACCGAGGGCTGCGGTCAGCCCGCCGCGGCCCAGCGGGCGGCGTTGACGCTAGGCGCTGCCAACGCCGGCCGGCTGGTGTTCGCCGACGGGACCAGCTGCCAGGTCGAAGGCCTCTACGACAAGCTTCACATCTAGGCCGCCGGCCAGGTGCCACGCCTGCGCGTGGCCCTGATCGCGCATCGCGGCCGCGGCGCGGCGCGCCCGTTGGCCGCTGCGGCACACGAAGACCAGCGGCGTTTCGTTCGCCTGCAGCCACGCGCCGGCGTGCTCGCTCAAGCGCGCCATCGGCACGTTGAGCGCGCTGCGCCCGCCAACCCGCAGTCCGCCGCTCGCGCGAAGCTCGTCGGCGTCGCGCACGTCGACCAGCATCGCATCCGGGTGACTCTGGAGAAAGGCTTCGAGTGCCGCGATGTCGGCGATCGAGCGATCCGGTGCCGCCGGTCGCGCAGCGAGCATGGCGCCGCAACGCGCGATCGCATCGCAGGCAGCGGCGATCGTGGCCTCGCTGACCAGCGGGCCGAAGGACATCCGGATCGCCGACGTGCTGCGCCATGCCGGCAGGCCCATCGCCTTCAGCACCGGGCTGGGCGTGCCGCGCCCCGATGAACAGGCGCTGCCCGCGCTGACGTGCAGGCCGGCTGCGTCGAAGACATCCAGCAGCTCGGCGCTCGCGACGCCGGGCACCGAGAAGTTCAGCGTCGTCGGCAGGGCCAGCTCGAACGGCGTGTTGAACTGCAGGCCGGGGAACGCGGCCCGCAGCGCGTCGGCCAGTCGGTCGCGCAACGCGGCCAGCGCCAGCGGGTCGCGCAGCGTGCGGCCGCCATCCGTTGTGCCTTCCGTTCCGCCATCCGCTCCGTGTTGCAGCAGGTCGAGCACCGCGCCGAGCGCGGCGATGCCGGCCATGTTTTCGGTGCCCGAGCGCCAGCCCGCCTCCTGGCCGCCGCCGACCAGCAACGGCGTGAACGGCGCACCTTCGCGCACGTACAGCATGCCGATGCCCTTGGGCGCGTAGAGCTTGTGGCCGGAGAAGGGCGCGTAGTCGATGCGCGTGGCCGCGAGGTTCAGTGGCAGCTTGCCCAGCGCCTGCACGCAGTCGACCAGCCAGCAGGCCGGACTCCCGGTCGCGTCGAGCACGGCCTGGATGCCGGCGAGATCGGAGATCACGCCGGTCTCGTTGTTCGCCGCCATCGTGCACACCAGCGCGCACTCGGGCGCGAGGGCGCGCAGGCGGGCGAGGTCATGGCGACCGTGCGTGTCGACCGGCAATGCGACGATCTCGAGATCCAGCCCGAGCAGGCGGTTCCAGTGCGCGAGGCTCTCCTGCACCGCCTTGTGCTCGGTCGCCCCGTACAGCAGCCAGCGGCCGATGCGCTGCCCGCCGGCGCGGCGCTCCCGCATCGCCACCAGCGCCGACAGCACGGCGGTGTGGATGCCCTCGGTGGCACCGCTGTTGAACATCAGCCGGCCGTCGCCGGCGCCCAGCGCGCGGGCGGCCTTCGCACGCACCGTTTCGAGCAGGGCCTTTGCGCGCAGCCCGGCGCGGTGCGTGCTGCTCGGGTTGCCGAAGTCCTGCTCCATCGCGTGCATCGCGGCGCTCAACGCCGTCGCGAGCACCGGGCTGGTGGCATTGCCGTCGAGGTAGATGTCGTGCGCCATGGGATTGTCGGAAGCCGTATCGGCGAGCAGTTTGCCGCGCCGGCCTGGTGAAGACATGCCAAAGACCAGCGTGCAAAGCTGGATTCGTAGAATGAACGTTCCTCGACATGCCGGGAGCGGCAGGTATGAATTCACTCGACAAGTTCGACGTCGCGATCCTGGCGGCCCTGCAGGACGACGGCGCGTTGTCGATCGCGGCGCTGAGCGAGCGCATCGGCCTGTCCACCACGCCGTGCTGGAAGCGCGTGAAGCGCCTGGAGGACGAGGGCTACATCGAGAGGCGGGTCGCGATCGTCAACCGCAAGAAGGTGGGCCTCGGCGTCACGGTGTTCGTCAGCGTGCGCACGGGCCAGCACGACGAGCGCTGGCTGAAGAAGTTCGCCGCGGCGGTCGCGACGCTGCCCGAGGTCCAGGAGTTCCACCGCATGAGCGGCGACGTCGACTACCTGCTGAAGGTGGTCACGAGCGACATCGACGGCTACGACGCGTTCTACAAGCGGCTGATCCGGGTCGCGCAGCTGACCGGGGTCTCATCGGCGTTCTCGATGGAGCAGATCAAGTCCACGACGGCGCTGCCGCTGGGCGTTGCCGTTCGCGGCCGCTGACGGCGTGGCCATGCGCACGTGCACCAGCGCCATGCTGAGCCAGACCGCGACGCTGAAGTACAGCGACATCCAGACGACCTCGGTGCGCCAGTCCTCCCAGCGGTACGACACGACGCGGCGCAGCGCGGCGTCGAACACGCCGTCGAGCAGCGGGAGGTACGGACGACCCTGCGCCTCGTCGGCGATCCAGCGGGCCCAGTACATCGGAACGTCGACCGCGAACATGTAGGCGACGTAGACCGCTCCGGCCGCGCAGAAGAACAGCATCAGCGGGCGCAGGCGCTGCGGCGCCGTGCGCCGCAGCGCCCACAGGCACGCGCTGACGAGCGCCGCGCTCGTGCCCCACAACGATTCCTCGATGACGTGGCCGAGGTTCGCGGTGGTCAGCACCGCGTGCCACGAGCAGACCTCGGCGACCGCGATCATCGGCAGCAGCGCGCGCGAAACCTGCAGCGCCACCGGGTTGCGGGCCGCGCGGGCGGCGTCGCGCAGCAGCACCGACCATTGCGCGACGAAACACAGCTCGGCGATGGTCGCGACCGACCGGCCGACGATCACGCTGGACATCCACGAATCGACGAGGCACAGGCGCTGGATGTCGTAGACCGGCAGCAGCGACCGGTAGGCACAGCCGAACACATAGCCCGCCGACAGGAGCAGCTGGAGCTGGCGCGAATCGCCGGGACGGCGCGCGGCGCGCGGCACGGTCGCGGCAGTCCACAGCCATGCCGCCACATTCGCCAGCGCCACGCCGCACAGCAGTGCCCACCAGTCCAACGTCGCGTTCATCGTGCGGGCCTCTTGTGCGGATCGGGGGCGCAAGCGCGCCGTCAGTGGCCCTTCTTCGGCCGGCCGATCTTGATCGGCTCGAGCCGGTTCAGGGCGCGCACCAGCGCACCGTCGTCGAGTGCGGCCAGTGTCTGCAGCCCGGCGCGCAGCAGCTCGCTTTTCTTCGCCTCGCGCCGTGCGGACAGTGCACGCGCCTTCAGGATCGCGATCAGCGCGAAGTCCGACTCGGGCATCGTGAAGCCGTCGCGGACCAGCGCGACGCGCTTCGCCTTCGCGGCCTTGTTGTCGTCGTTCGTCGTCGGCGGGGCGGCCTTCGCCTTCGCCTTCACGACCTTCGCGGCAGCGAGGGCGGGGGCAAGCTTGCGAGCCCGCGGCTTGGGGGTGGTCGTCGGCATGCGGTGGCGCTCTCAGGGAACGATTTAAACAGTTTAAATCGTTTCACTGAAATGTCACATGCCGGCACTATGCATGCGACACGCGCGGCGGTAACGGACCGCCCGCGGCATGCACAGGGATGGGGCGCCCTCCCGACGGCGCTGGAAATTTTTCCGGACGATACCGGCGATCGCCTTGAAATCCGCGGGGCGATCCACGAGGATCGGCAGTGCTGCGGCGTCGCCGCATCCGACGAGTCTGCTATCCGACGAGGTGCGCGCGATGAGTACGCTGGTCAACTCGGTCTATCTCGACTCCGAATACGGCGTGCCGGTGGAACTGCAACATGCCGGTACATCGCTCGAGAATCCCTACGTCTACGACAGTGCGGCGCGTGAGCTCAAGGCGATGGCGTGCAGCGGGCTCGTCGAGATCACGCACGAAGAGCTGGTCTCCGATCCCGAGGACGAGCCGCTGATCGCCCGGATCGGTTTCAAGCGGCTGCGCTGATCTCGTTCACGCGCCACCGATCGCGCGTGAATCGCGAGCCAGTTCGGCGACCGAGTCGGGCGACAGCAGCGGCACCATGCCGCTCCGCGATTTCGCGATGAGGCTCATCAGGTCGCGCCCGCCGGGGACGCGCGAGCGCATCGGCATGTCCGAGACCTCGAGCTCGACGATGGGGCCGAGCTCGGACACGAGCAGCCCGAACGGCCGGTCATCCACCTGCATCACGACGGCTTGCTGGCCGTCGGGCAGCATCTCGCCCAGCTGTTCGCCGATGTCCACCAGCGGCAGCATGCCGTCGCGCCACGGTGTGTAGCCGAGCACGCCGGTCCCCAGTTTCGCCGGAACGCGAACCGAGCGGTCGACCTCGATGCACTCGATGATGTGCCCGCTGAGCACGCCGACCGATTGCGTGCCGATGTCGAAGGTCGCGACCTCCTGGCCGCCGGCGACCGGCGTCAACGCGCCGCGATCGCGGTCGGCGGCGTCCCGGGCCGCGCCGCACGGCACCACGACGAGCGAGACGACGGTCTCGCGGTAGCCGTCGGAGGTCTTGAACTCGCGATACCCGCTGCCGGCCGTGGCCGACACCGCGTAGCACCGGCCTGCCTGCGTCACGAACCCGGACCACGATTGCCCGGGCGCCAGCGCCAGCATGTGCGGCGACGGCTCGATCGGCAGCGTGCCGATGGCGGAGATGGGCGTGCCGTCCTGGCGCAGGAAGGCGGCGGCCGCCCCCTCACGCTTCGGCAGCGCCGCTTCGAGCATCGCCCGAAACTGCGGCGCGGCATCAAAGACCAGGCCCACGCCGCCGACCACTCGGCCCTGGTCGCGCAGCGGCGCCGTGTAGATGTAGGTGGCGGCGCCGTCGTACAGCGAGGCCGGCGCGAAAGCCGATACCGCGTAGCCCAGCGGCTGGGCGACGCCCAGGCAATCGCGCGCCCAGGCGTCGTCCAGCAGCGTGCCCGGCGCGACGTGGCCGCGGCTCGACGTCACGACCCGCCCTTGACCGTCGAAGAGCACGATGTCGGTGTAGACCGTGTAGAGCCCGTTGATGTACTTCAGGACGTCGCGGCTGGCGCCCGGCTCCAGCGATTGCAGCGTCGCGTCCTGCGCCCACCAGCGGCAGTCGCAGGCACGCTCGAAGAGGTTGCGGTCCAGGATGTCGACGGCCAGCGCCGACAGCATCCGGCTCTCTTCGAGCAGGCTGGCCGCGGCCGTGCCGAGCAGCTCGCGCGTCGACGTCTCGAAGATCGCGCGGGTGCGGCGTCCGGTCGCCGCGATCTCCTGCAGCAGCGCACGCGAGAACCGGTTGGTCTCATCGTCGCCCTGCTGCAGTCGCCCGTTCCAGACGATGCGCTCCAGCCGGCGCTGGATGTGGCTGGCTTCCTCGGGAATCGCGATGAGCTCGGGCGAGAAGATCCCCTCGCCGCTGAAGCGCACGTCTTCCGATCGGGTGCTGCGGACGAACGCCGCGTCGGCCGGCGTCAGCGCGATGGCGGTCCAGCCCGGGCCGGCGTAACCCTGATAGCTCGCGGCGCCGCGCTGCACGGCCACGTAGCTGCACCCGCCCACGCGGACCAGCGAGGACGTTCCGGCCCTGGGCATGCGGTACCCGATGGGCAGCAACTGCGAGTCGCTGGAGGCGACGACCTTGCCGGCGCCATCCAGGAACGCGATCAGTTCCTCGCGTTCGCACAGCTTGTCGAACACGACGGCCGACTCGCCCGCGAGGTCGAAGACCAGCACGAGTGCGCCCATCGGTGAACCGCCTGCGGCACGCACCGCGCTCGAGTAGGTCAGCACCGGAGCAGTGCCGGTGAACGGCGTCGCGTCGAAGCGCTCGACGTAGCCGCTCGCGGCGCATGCGGGCGCGGCCAGCGCCGCGGAGCTTGCCGGCGGTGCATCCCGCAACTGGCAGATCCGTTCGCCGGACGGGGTCAACAGGACGACGTCCTGGTAGACGCTGTAGCGCTGCACGTAGGCCGCGAAGCGCTCGCGCAGTGCACGCGTCGTGTCGTGAGTGTTGGTGGCTGCAGCAGCCTGCGCCTGCACGTGACAGGCCTCGATGATGCTGGCGTCGGTGGCGAGAAAGCCGATGTCGGCGGTGCGCTCGAACAGGTTGCGCACCAGGATGTCGATCGCGACCTGGGCCTTGTAGCCCAGTCCGCCGAGCACGCGCGAGAGGCTCTCCTGTGCCAGGCTCGCCAACAGCCGGCCGGTGAGCGAATCGAAGGACTCGCGCGTCTCGCTCATGTCGGCGCGCAGGTTCGACAGATGTCCGAGCAGCGCCAGCGTGTCCCACGAGCTCTGCAGCGCGCGCAGGGCTTCGCGGTGGTCGTTCATGGCCTCCATGTGGTGGAGGAACGGCGCCACGTGATCGGGGAACTCCAGGCCCTTGTAGGTCGAACTCATGCTGCTCCTCGGCCCGGGGCCGGCTGACGAAGGGTGAGTCGTGAGGTGCTCGACAAGCCCACGCCTTATCGGCCATTCAGGAGGGGAGTTAACAGTTGTTGAACATGAGTCATGCAAAAAAATAAGCGGGCTGGCTCCTGGGAGCCAGCCTGCTGCCTGTTCGGCCGCCTGCCGTCAGGCCGGCGTGCGGATCAGGTGGTCGAACGCCGACAGCGCCGCCTTCGCGCCTTCGCCCGCGGCGATGACGATCTGCTTGTACGGCACGGTCGTCGCGTCGCCGGCGGCGAACACGCCCGGCACGCTGGTCGCGCAGCGCTCGTCGATCATGACCTCGCCGAAGCGGCTCAGCTCCACCGTGCCCTTCAGGAATTCGGTGTTCGGCACCAGGCCGATCTGAACGAACACGCCCGCCAGCGGCTCGTGCTGTTCGGTGCCGCTTGCGCGGTCCTTCCAGGTCAGGCCATCGACCTTCTGGCCGTCGCCGGTGATCGCGGTGGTCTGCGCGTTCACGCGCACCGTCACGTTCGGCAGGCTCTCGAGCTTCTTCACGAGCACGGCGTCGGCCTTTAATTGCTCGGCGTATTCGATCACCGTGACGTGCTGCACGATGCCGGCCAGATCGATCGCCGCTTCGACGCCCGAATTGCCGCCGCCGATGACCGCGACCTTCTTGCCCTTGAACAGCGGCCCGTCGCAGTGCGGGCAGTAGGCGACGCCCTTGTTCGCGTACTCGGCCTCGCCCGGCACGCCGACCTTGCGCCAGCGCGCGCCGGTCGCGAGCACCACGCTCTTGGCCTGCAGCGTCGCGCCGTTCTCCAGTTGCACCGCGATCGTCGCGCCGGGTTCGAGCGCGGCGACGCGCTGGCCGGCCATCAGGTCGACGTCGTAGGCGCGGGTGTGTGCCTCCAGCGCGGCGGCGAACTTCGGACCCTGGGTCTCGAGCACCGAGATGTAGTTCTCGATGCCCAGCGTGTCGAGCGTCTGCCCGCCGATGCGCTCGGCGACGATGCCGGTGCGTATGCCCTTGCGCGCGGCGTAGACCGCGGCCGCGGCGCCGGCGGGGCCGCCGCCGACGACCAGCACGTCGAAGGTCGGCTTGGCCGCCAGCTTCTTCGCCTCGCGGGCCGCGGCGCCGGTGTCGACCTTCGCCAGGATCTCGCTCAGCTCCATGCGCCCCGAGGCGAACGGCTGGCCGTTCAGGAACACCGTGGGCACGGCCATGATCTGGCGCTCGTCGACCTCGGCCTGGAACAACGCGCCATCGATCGCGACGTGGCGCACCCGCGGGTTCAGCACTGCCATCAGGTTCAGCGCCTGCACCACGTCAGGGCAGTTGTGGCAGGTCAGGCTCATCCAGGTCTCGAACACCAGATCGGTGTCCAGCGCACGCACTTGCGCGATGACCTCGTCGGTCACCTTGGGCGGGTGGCCGCCGGCCTGCAGCAGTGCCAGCACCAGCGACGTGAACTCGTGGCCCATCGGGATCGCCGCGAAGCTCACGCCCATGTCCTCGCCGCGGCGCGTGACCTGGAACGACGGGCGGCGCGCGGCCGTGCCGTCCAGGCGCAGCGTGACCTTGTCGCCGATCGCCGCGATGTCCTCGAGCAGCTCGCGCATCTGGCGCGACTCGTCGCGCTCGTCGAGCGACGCGATCAGTTCGACCGGCTGCGTGACGCGTGCCAGATAACCGGCAAGCTGGGCTTTGATGTTGGTATCGAGCATGGTGGAGGCTTTCGAGTCAGGGGAGGGCGGGCCCGCTCGGCAGCGCCCCCGGCGCGAGGCGCTGCCGACTGGGCCCGCGGCCCAGTCGTTTTCAACGTCGTGCTTAGATCTTTCCGACGAGGTCCAGCGACGGCGTCAGCGTGGCCGCGCCTTCGTTCCACTTGGCCGGGCAGACCTGGCCCGGGTTCTTCGCGACGTACTGCGCCGCCTTCAGCTTGCGCAGGGTTTCCTGCACATCACGGGCGATCGAGTTGTCGTGGATCTCGGCGGTCTTCACGACGCCTTCCGGGTTCACGATGAAGGTGCCGCGCAGCGCCAGGCCTTCTTCCTCGATCAGCACGCCGAACTGGCGCGCCAGCGCGTGCGTCGGGTCGCCGACCAGCGGGAACTTCGCCTTGCCGACGGCCGGCGAGGTCTCGTGCCACACCTTGTGCGCGAAGTGCGTGTCGGTCGTGACGATGTAGACCTCGGCGTCGGCCTTCTGGAACTCGGCGTAGTGGGTCGCCGCGTCCTCGACCTCGGTCGGGCAGTTGAACGTGAAGGCCGCCGGCATGAAGATGAACACCGACCACTTGCCCTTGGTGGACTGGTCGGTCACCTCGACGAACTTGCCGTTGTGGAACGCGTTCGCCTTGAACGGCTGGACGGTGCTGTTGATGATCGACATCGTGACTGCTTCCTTTCGGGGTTGGTAGTTGATGACTATCGGTTGATAGCAACGGATAGCATTGTGCCACGGCTTGCGACAAGGTCCGATCGACTGTGCCTAACGCGCCCATAGAGGCCACCTTCGGGCACGCGTTTGCGTCAGGCGGTCCGGCGCTCGCTGCCCGTCGCCTCGCGGCGCGGGCGTTCGTATTCCGAGATCACCTGGGCGCCGAACAGCAGCAGCGTCGCACCGAGCTCCAGGCTGAGCAGCACGACGATCGCGGTGGTCAGCGAGCCGTACACGATGCTGACCTGCGAGATGTGCGCGAGGTACCAGACCAGCGCGTGCCGCGTCAGCTCCCACAGCACCGCCGCGGTCACGCCGCCGATCAGCGCGTGGCGCAGCGACAGCCGTCCGACCGGCATCACCAGGTAGATGCCGGTCAGGATGAAGACTTCACCGGTGAAGCCCAGCAGGTACAGCAAGGCACCCGAGACGCCGCCCAGCGACCAGTGCCGGCCCAGCAAGTCGATGCCGTCCTCGCCCAGCGCCTGCAGGCCGCCGCTGACCAGCGTGACGATCAACAGGCCGACGCCGAGAAAGAGGATGCAGCAGTAGGGCAGCACGGCCGAGACGATGAAATGCCGGCGGCGCACCGCGACCCGGTGCAGGAAGATCACCGACATCGCGTTCTCGAGCACCGTGAACGCGAGCGAGCTGAAGAACAGCATCGTCACGAGCAGCAGCCAGCCGACGACGTCGCGATGCGCGAGAAAGTTGGCAAGCTCGACGAGGATCGCGCGCGACTGGCCCGGTACCAGCCACTCGAGATAGCGTCCCAGCGTCTGCAGCAGCTCGTCGGGTGCGAGCAAGTGCGACAGCGCGATCACGATCAGGATCAGCAGCGGCACGATGGACAGCAGCGCGTAGTACGCCACCGCGCCGGCCAGCAGCAGGCCCTGGTTCGCACGGAACGCCTTCATCGTGCGCCATGTGAACGCGAGCCCGCGCCGCAGTGCGGACGACAAGTTGGCGATGGTCAGCTCCGTGAGCTTCATGGCAAGCGAGAACGCAGCAGGGCTCGTGCGGAAAGGGCACGTGCCCGACGATGCCTGAATTCTGCGGCGCGTGCGCGGCGTTGTCCGACACGCGGGATTCGCGGCGGCCCGTACGCTGCATGGATTGGCCGCCGTGCCGCTTCCGTTGGGAGAAATTCTTTTGGACCGAGAGCAGTGCCACGCCCGCTATTCGACGCTGTTGGACGACCTGTCGGCCGCCTATGCACAGCGCCCTTGGCCCAGCGAGCGCATCGACCGCATCGCCGAGCGCATCCACGCCGTCGAAGTGTGGATGGCGCGCCTGCAACGCGGCGAGCGGCACGCCGTGCCGCTGGACGACGAGCTGCCGGATGACGATGCGATGCAGCCGGTGCCGGAAGGCTGAGCGGGTGGCGCACGCGTCTTGCAGTCCCGCGCTGTAGGACAGCAACCCATGCCGCATCGCGCCCGCGGCCCACAACGGTTCCGAGGGAGCGCCCTTAGAGTTGACTCACTCCAACTCGGGGAGACAGCGATGTCCTTGGGTACCATCCTTCTGATCATTCTCGTTCTGCTGTTGGTCGGCGCGTTGCCGAGCTGGGGATACAGCAGCAGCTGGGGCTACGGCCCGACCGGCGTCCTCGGCGTGCTCGTGGTCGTCGTGCTCGTCCTGCTGCTGATGGGCAGGTTATGACGATGCCTCGGCCGGGCCGCGTGTCCCGGCCGAGGCATGGCCCGGCGTGCATTACGCCAGCGTGGAGGCCAGCTCGCGCAATGTCTGCTGCGGTCTCTCGTCTATGGGCAGCCCGTGCGACACGAGGATGCAGTGCAGCGACTCGATGTCCGCCCATTGCAGCAGCTGCCGGCGCAGCGCGGCCTTGTCATCGACCATCAGGAGCCTGACGGGCCCCGGAATGTGCGGCTGATCGCCGGCGAAGCCCATCTTGCGCAGGAACCAGCCGCCGAAGCCTGACTCGTCCGGCATGTTGCCGATGACGTCGTTCAGCACCAGCGTCGTGCCATGGCGTGATTGCACGAGCAGGGCCGACTCGCGCTCAAGCGTGCCGGGCACGGCGATGAACTGCACGTTCGGGTCGTCCCATCGCGGGTTTGTCGTGTCCACCGGCACCACGGCCTGAACCTTCCCGCGCGCGCCTTCCGGCGCAACCACCTGCAGGGCCGGATAACGTTCCTTCCAGGCCTTCGCATCGAGCCGGTGATGGTCGTTCGGCACGATGAGGAACGAAGGTCGTCCGTAGGCTTCGAGCTCGCGCATCTGCGCCTCGGCCAGCGAGATCGCGCTGAAGATGACGAGCCGCCCGTCTGCCAACCGGACCACCGTCATGCGCCGCGGGATGTGCGCGAGCGGCATCTGCAGGTCTCCGGTCACGGTCAGGATGTTCTCGTCGACTTCGGTCAGCTGGCCGTGCGGCAGCACCTTCCACTGTTCGAGCGATGGGGTCATGTCGTCCTCCTGTTCAGAACGCCGCCCCTGCGCGCAACGGCGGGGCGGCAGGAACCCCACCCTACGCGCATCGGCGCCCGGTCGTCAACGCGGCCGAGGCGTTCGACGTCGCCGATGCTGCTGTAGCGGCGGGAGCCGGCGCCGTCACCACGGCCAGAACAGCAGGATGGCGGCACCTCCGGCGATCGCGAGTCCGAAGTAGAAGGCGATCCGTGTGCGCAGCGCGGCCGCGCCGACCACCATGGCGCTGCCGGCCTTGAACGCGAGGTTCGAAAGCTCGGCGACCAGGATCAGCTCCCCCGCCGTCGCGACGGCGAGCCGACCGCCGGCGGCCAGGTTGGCGGTGGACAGCGCGATCGCGTCCATGTCGGTCAGGCCGCTGATCACGGCGACGGGGTACAGACCGGCATCGCCGAAGCGCTGTTTCACGAAGGCGACGGCCAGCGTGATCAGCGCGAACAGCGCGCCGAAGATCAGCGCGGGTTTCAGCTCGGCAGGATTGTCGACCTCCGGCAGTTCGCCGTCCGCCTCGTGGCGGCCGCGCAGCCAGGCCAGCGCGGACAGCGCCAGCATCCACGCGAACAGCGCGCCCAGCGGACCGGCCATCGCCAGCGCTTGCGCCGGCGCCACGATGGCAATGGCCACGATCAGGCGCGGCAGCGCCACCGTCGACGCGACGACGATCACCTGCGCCGCCAGCGCGATCGCCGGCGCGTCGGCCTGTTCCGAACCGGCGTGGGTGCGTCGCGCGAAGCTGAGCGTGGTCGCGGTGCTGGACACCAGACCGCCGACGACGCCCGCGAGCAGCGTCCCGGCGCGCGCACCGATCACCTTGTAGGCCACGTACCCGCCCAGGCTGACCGCCACGATGAGCACGACCATCAACCACACCTTGAACGGATTGAGCACGTCGTACGGCCCGTAGGTGCGGTTCGGCAGGACTGGCAGGATGACCAGCGTGATCAGCGCGAACTGCATGATCGCGGACAGGTCGCGTTCGCCCATCGCGGCGACGAAGCGGTGCATGGGCCCCTTCAGGTGCAGCAGCAGCAGCACCGCGCCGCCGACGAAGATCGCCGCCTCCGCGTGGCCGACGACGACGTAGGCACCGACCGCGTACATCAGCAAGGCGGCCATCTCGGTCGTCAGCCCGGGGTCGGCTTCCAGCTTCAGCTTCGCCAGGTTGGCGATGATCAGCATCGCGGTCAGCGCCAGCAGGCCCGCCGCCACCACCGCCCAGGCGTCCAGCGCCTGCGCCAGCAGCGCGGTCAGCGCGCCGAACAGCGTCATCAGCGGGAACGTGCGCACGCCGGCGATGCGCGAATCCACGCGTTCGCGCTGCAGCCCCACCAGCAAGCCGAGCGCCAGCGCGATCGCCAGCTTGAGCAGCACCGAGTGGAGCTCCATGGGGCAGGCGTATGCCGATGACGGCTGCGCCGGCGCGACGCCGGCTACTGGCCCGGATGATCGAGCGTGGAGGTCACCGGCGCGATCTTGCCGACGTCCGACCACGTGCGCGTGTCGAACCGGAACTCGGCGACGGCGCAAGTCGGCATTTCCGCGATGTCGCCGGACAGCCGGCGCGCGAGGTCGCTGAACTCGGGATTGTGACCGAAGAGCATCACACGATCGAGGCGGTGGTCGAGCGCGTGAATCACGCCGAGCAAGCCGTTCACGCTGCTTTCATACAGCTTCTCCTCGATGACGATGTCGCCGCGCTGGCGGCCGATCTCGTCGGCGATCAGCTGGGCCGTCGTCAGTGCGCGCAGCGCCGGACTCGAGATCAGCAGCTCGGGCTTCGCGTCGTGACGAGCCAGGCGCTTGCCCATCTTGGGCGCTTCCTTCAGCCCGCGATCGGACAGCGGGCGATCGCGGTCGGCCAACGTGGGGTCGTCTTTTCGGTCCGACTTGGCGTGCCGGACGAGGAACAAGGTCTTCATGGGGGTACCTGCCACAAAACGGTCATCAAGCCTGATTCTGTGCACCGCAGGCTGTGCCCGTCGATCCGGACGGGTGCTGACCCGCGGCCCCGAAGGGACTCAAGTCGGCGGGTAGTGGGCCAACCGGCAGACGGCCCTGCGACAGCGTCTCGCAGATCTCATGCAGTGCGCCGCCGCTTGACGTCGCTCGCGGATTCCGCCGCGCCCTTGCGCAGCGGCCGCGCCTCCTTGCGCAGCGCCTCGACCAGCTGCGCGCACGCCGGCGTGCGCGACCGCCCGCGCAGCCCGATCAAGCCCACCGGCGGCAGCTCGATCGGCACGACGAGACCGACCCGTCGCGCCAGGCCTTCGCGTTCCAGGTACGCGGCGACGCCGAGCGCGACGAAGCCCAGCGCCGCGCGTTCGCGCACGAAGGTCAGGATCACGAGGAACGACGCGGTCTCGATCACATCGGCCGGCGGGTTCAGCCCGTGCTTGTAGAACATCTGGTTCAGCTTGAGGCGCGACGAGGCCCACGGCGGCGGCACCACCCATGGATGCACCGCCAGATCGGCCCAGCGCGAGCGCGCCTTGCGCAGCACTGCGTGATCGGGCCGTGCGACGATGCACATCGCCTCGTCGTACAGCGCTTCGGTCTCGAGATCGGGCGCCGCGTAGCCGGGCTCGAGGCGGCCGACGATGACGTCCAGCTCGCCGACCCGCAGCCGCGGCAGCAGCCGCGTCAGGTCGCCTTCCTCGATCGACACCATGGTCTGCGCGGAGACTGCCTTGACGAGCTGCACCGCGCGCGCGAGCAGGCCCGGCGTTGCGACGGCCATCGCGCCCACTCGAACGCGGCCCGCGGCGCCGCTGGACACCGCGGCGATCTCGTCGCGCGTGCGGTCGTAGTCCGCGAGCACCGAGCGCGCGAAGCGCACGACTGTCGTGCCATGCGGCGTGGGCTCGGTGCCGCGGGTCGAGCGCACGAACAGGGCCAGCCCGAACATGCGCTCGATCTCGGCCAGCGACTTCGACACTGCCGGCTGCGTCAGCGAGAGGAACTCGGCGGCGCGGCCGAGGTGGCGGAACTGATCCAGCGCGACCAGCAGCTGCAGGTGGCGCAGCTTCAGGTTGGAGCGAAGCACGCGGTCGATGTCGCTCATTCAGTTCTCCCTCGTCGCCTACATGAAGGGTTTGCAATGAAGAGAGTCCACTTCTTCATTGGATGGGCATGATTGTCGTCGCCACAATCGCCGTCGATCCCATACCGACACTGGAGACAAACCCGATGCGTCAGCAACGCCGTCAGTTCGTCCTCGGCGGCCTGAGCGCCGTGCTGGCCGGCGCCGGCCCGCGTGTGTTCGCGGCCGGCGGCAGCCCCTATCCCGAACACCCGATCACCTTCATCTGCCCCTGGCCGGCCGGCGGCACGGCCGACGTGACGATGCGTGCGCTGTGCAGCGCCGCGGCCAAGTCGCTGGGCCAGACCATCGTCGTCGACAACAAGGCCGGCGCATCCGGCATGCTGGGACTGAAGGTGCTGGCCAGCGCGAAGCCCGACGGCTACACGATCGGCCAGGTGCCGATCTCGGTGGCGCGCTTCTCGCAGCTGGGCACCGTGCAGCTCGATCCGATGAAGGACCTGTCCTTCATCGCGCGCACGTCCGGCCAGACCTTCGGCATCGCGGTGCGTGCCGATGCGCCGTTCAGGACACTGAAGGATTTCGTCGCCGCCGCGAAGGCCGCGCCCGGCAAGCTGACCTACGGCAGTGCCGGCGTGGGCGGCGCGACGCATGTCGGAATGGAGGAGTTCGCGCTGGCCGCGGGCATCCAGCTCAATCACATCCCGTACAAGGGCGGCGCGCCGGCGCTGCAGGATCTGGTGGGCGGCCAGATCGAGGCGCTGGCCGACTCGAGCTCGTGGGCGCCGCACGTCAAGTCCGGCAAGCTGCGGCTGCTCGCGACCTGGGGCGAGAAACGCACGCAGGAGTTCCCGGACGTGCCGACGCTGAAGGAGCAGGGCTACGAGGTGGTGGTCGACGCGCCCAACGGCGTCGGTGCGCCCAAGGGGTTGGAGCCGGCGATCGAGAAGCGCCTGCGCGAGGCGTTCAAGGCCGCTGCGGCGAGCCCCGAGTTCGCCGAGGCCTGCGGCCGCCTCGATGCGCCGCTGATGTACCTGGACGGCCCGGACTACGCGAAGTACGTGGCCGCGACCTACCGCAAGGAGACCCAATTGATCGAGCGCCTGAAGCTGCGCGAACTGATGGCGAAGGGCTGACGTGGCCGCCGACGCGATCTCGCCGCTGATCCGCCTGCACGCGAACGACAACGTTCTGGTCGTGCGCCATCCGCTGGCGCTGGGACAGGCGCTGCCCGAGTTCG
>DATCSE010000013.1:0-8906 GCA_036568605.1 Burkholderiaceae bacterium
TCGGCGATGAGGCGCAGGTGTTCGCGCATCTGGTCCGGATCGAACAGGTTCTCGAGGATCGCGTGGATCATCGCGAGCAGGCTGTAGCGCACGCCGGTCGTCCGGTCGCGCGGGTGCAGCAGCAGTTCGATGCGCTGCGCCTCGCCTGAGCCATCGAAGCGCGCATAACCGGCGAGCACGCCGTCGGCGATCAGCAGCCGCGCGAAGTCGCGCCGCACGGCCTCGGCCTCGCGCTCCAGCCGGATCGCCGCACGGCCGCGGCCGATGCCGCGCAGGCCGCGGGCCAGCGTCGTCAGCGTCTGATGGTGCAGGGTCGCGGTCCAGGCGCTGCACAGCTTCTCGCGCAGCGCCGGATCGGCCGGCTGCAGCGCGTCGTTCCAGTCGCCGTGACCGTAGGCCGGCAGCGCGGTGCCGGCGATGGTGCGCCGGCGGATCAGCGCCAGCGCCCGCAGCACGTGCGCCCAGAGCGACGGCGCGGCCGCCGGCCGGATGGGGCGGCGCGCACGGTGGAACGGCACGGGCTCGTCGAGCACGGTCGCGTCGCCGCTCGCGATCAGGTACTGGCCCAGCGCGAGCAGCGGCCAGAACACGATGTCGCCATGCGAATCGCCGGCGCGGATCGCCGCGTCGCGCTCGAAGAACATGAACCACTGCGGCCAGTCGCCGTCGGGCTGCTGGGCCTTCATCACGCGCAGCAGCAGCGTGCGCACCGCCTCGTGGCGCCCCTGCGCGAGCAGCAGCTCGACCGGACCCTGGCTGACATCGCGCGTGCCCCAGCCGCCGCCGGAGAACTGCTCGAGTCCGCGCGGCGCGAGGTAGTGGACGAGCGCGTTCTGCTCGAGCCACGGCATCAAATCGGCGAGCGCGGCGAGTCGCTGGTCGTGCGGGCTCGCGGCCGGCACGCCAAGCTCGCGCAGCGGGCCTAGCCGTGCAGCGTCGGCGGCCGCTGCGGCCGGCACGTCGGGCCCGTCGATGACGAAACGTCCTCGCAGCGTCAAACGCACGCTCGGCGCCGGCGCGATCCGCAGCGCGAGCCACGCCGTCTCTCGCGGCTGCCCGTCGAGGAACAGCAGTTCATCGCCGCCGAGTTGCTCGATCGTCGTGCCGGCACCGGGCTCGAGACGCAGATGCCCTTGCGGGAAGCGCTGTGCGAGCGGCGAACCCGGCGCCGGCGCGATCAGCGCGGCGCCGTCTTCGAGCCGGGCCTGCGGCCGGGCCGGCGAGCGGCCATCGTCGCCGTCGAGCGCCACGTGCAGCACGACCAGGCAGCGCGCGGCCGCCCCCGAGACGAAGCGGATGTCCAGATCCAGCGCATGCGGATCGCTGTGCGCCCGGCTCGCCACCTCGATCTCGCCGGCCGCGTGGCGGTAGATCCACGTGCACACGTCCGGTCGCATCTCGAACGCCGAGGGCTGATCGAGCAACTGCCACCCGCCGCCCTCGCCTTCGACGAAGACACGCAGGCCGTGCGAGCGAAAGAGCCCGAGGTAACTGCGCACCGTCGAGAGGCAGCGGTTGATGCTGACATGGCCCTGCGTCAGCATCGAATGGAACACGCCGCCCATCCAGACCGTCGAGGTCAGCGCGCGTTCATCGGGTTCGCGGTGCGTGCCGGTACGCAGGATCTGGCCGTGCGGCCGCAGCACCGCAAGCTCCTTGTCGCGCAGCACGACGTGGGCATCGGGCCCGTGGAAGAACGACAGCACGCAGCCCAGGTCGTCGCGCTCGACGTGGCGGCGCGCGGTGCCGAAACGCGCGTCGAGCATCGCATCGAACAGCGGCAGGCTGGCGAGCAGCGGCGATGCCGAGAACAGGTTGGGCGCCGCCGGCTCGGCGCCGGCCAGGTCGCCCCACACCGGCGTACGAGCCTCGGGCAACGCCAGGGTCTCGTCGACGAGCGCGAGGTCGGCCTCCGACGTGGCCGCCGGATGGTCGGCGACGACGCGGCCGAACCAGCCCAGGTCCACCACGGCGCCGGGTGCGAGCTCGCACGGCGCATCCTGCAGCGCGGCCATCGCATGCTCATGCTGCAGCCGCTGCGACGGCAGCCCTTCGGCGAGGCACGGCGGCGGCGCACCGGCGCGCGCGGCACGGCCGTAGACCTGCAGCGCATCGGTCGCATAGGCCACGCTGCGATTCAGCGAACCGACGAGGCACCACGGATGCCGCGCGCCGACCGGCTGGTTCTGCCGCGCGGCGAGCACGACGCCACGCTGCGGGTGCACCAGCGGCGTGTGATCGATGTACTGGCTGACGTAGTACTCGTTGAGGCGCAGCGCGGCGTCGGTGGTCAGGGCCAGGTCCTGCCAGGCCATCGCGTCGATGCGCACCGGCTCGCGGCCGGTGTTCTCGACCTGCAGGTGCCAGAACCAGGCCGGCGCGTCGGCC
Organism: Burkholderiaceae bacterium; assembly: GCA_036568605.1. Classification (GTDB taxonomy): domain Bacteria; phylum Pseudomonadota; class Gammaproteobacteria; order Burkholderiales; family Burkholderiaceae_C; genus DATCSE01. Next base: position 2,389 of record DATCSE010000013.1, read on the forward strand.
GCCAGCCGCAGCGCGACGCGATAGCGCAGCGTGTCCCACTGGCCGATGCCGTCGAGCCGGCCGGCCTGCGGGTCGGCCTGCCAGCGGGTCGGGCTGCGCGGCCCGAGCAGTACGGTGGCGGCCGTCGTGTCGCCATGATGGCGGCGCAGCGCCAGGTTCGCGGGCCCGCCCTCCAGCGCGTTGGCGACGAACAGGTTCACCACGATGTCGCCGAGCGCCAGCGCGCGCAGCGCGCCATGGGCCTCGGTTTCGACACGAAGGCCGGCGGAGCGGCTCCAGCCGGGTCGGACGGGCGATGCGGTAGCGGTCATGCTGGATCGACGCGACGCGGCGCCGGACACCGTGGACGACGCGGCAGTGTGCCCGCTCGCCGCGATCGATTCAACGCGGCTGCGGCACCGAGCCCACGACGCCGCGCACGAACCAGTTCATCGAGCTGATCGCGGCGTCGTCCAGCGTGCCGGCAGCAAGCCGCGTCTTGCCTTCGTTGTCGACCAGCGGCGCGGCGAACGGATGGAGCCGGCCCGCCACGATCGCTTCGCGTTTCGCGTCCACGATCTTGCGCACGTCGGCGGGCAGCTTCGGATCGACCGCGTCGAGCCGCACCATGCCTTCGCGCAACCCGCCCCAGACCGGCTTGGGCTGCCAGGTGCCGGCAATCACCGAACGCGCGACCTGCGCGTAGTAGTCGCCCCAGTTCGACGTGATCGCGGCGAGCTGCGCATCGGGCGCGAACTTGCCGAAATCGCCCTGGTACGCGATCACGCGCACACCCTGGTCCTTGTAATGGTCTTGCGCGGCCTGCGGCACGGCCGGCGAGCCGCTGTGGTTGGTCAGCACGTCGGCCCCCTGGTTGATCAGCGTCAGCGCCGCCTCGCGCTCGCGCGCCGGGTCGAACCAGGTGTTGAGCCACAGCACGCGCACCTCGGCCTTCGGGTTCGCCTCGCGCATGCCCAGCGCGAACGCGTTGATGCCCTGCACGACTTCGGGCACCGGGAAGCCCGCGACATACCCGGCGACACCGCTCTTGCTGGTCTTGCCGGCGAGCAGCCCGGCCAGATAACGCGCCTCGTAGTAGCGCGCGTTGTAGGTGTTCACGTTGGCCGCGGTCTTGTAGCCGCCGACATGCTCGAACTTGACCTGCGGAAACTCGGCGGCCACCCGCAGCGTCGGCTCCAGGTAGCCGAAGCTGGTCGCGAAGATCAGCTGATGGCCTTGCGAGGCGAGGTCGCGGATCACGCGCTGCGAGTCGGCGCCTTCGGCCACGCCTTCGACATAACTCGTCTGCACCTGCGCGCCCAGCGCCTTCTGCAACGCGAGCCGGCCCTGCTCGTGCTGGTAGGTCCAGCCGGCTTCGCCGATCGGGCTGACGTAGACGAAGCCGACCTTCAGCGGTGGCTTCTGCGAGCTCTGGGTTTGGGCCAGCGCCGCGGTGGCGGTCAGCGTGGCGGCGGCGATGAAACCAATCGCACTCCGCCGGGACACGGCGGCGCGGGCGAGGTTTTGAAGCATGGTGTTCCTCTACATGGCCCCAAGCAAAAGAAGAGTCGCCCGCGGGGGCACGCGGGCGACATCCGAATTGTCGCAGAGCCATCCCGGGCCCATCAGCTCGGCCACCTCTATTTGAGAATGATTCTCATTTGATATAGGATAGAACCATCCGAACCAGGAGTGCGCCCATGCCCCGATCCGCCGCCGCCCACTTGATCGAAGAACATGAACTGCCCAGCGTCGAAGCGGTGCTCGCCGGCACGCTGGCGCTGATGACGGGGTACAGCCAGGCGCTGCAGGCCGAGGTCGACCCGCGCGGCCGCATCGCGATGGGCGACAAGATCGGCGACAACCTCGGGTTGCTGCTCGACCACCCGCAGCTTTCCGCCGGATTCCGGCAAGTGCTGTCGGGGCTGCAGCGCCGCTGGCAGGCGATGGGCGAGTGCACGCGCGCGGCAGCGCACGAGACGCTGCATTGAGCGCGGCATCGCGTGTCGATCAGCGCGACTTGTCGCGCACGTACGCCGCGTGCAACTCGGCCGGCTTCGCCGCCTTCTTGCGCATCCGGATGTTCAGCATCTCGACCGCGACCGAGAACGCCATCGCGAAGTAGATGTAGCCCTTGGGCACATGGTGATCGAAGCCCTCGGCGATCAGCGTGACGCCGACGACGACCAGGAACGACAGCGCGAGCATCTTGATCGTCGGGTGGTCCGACACGAACTTGCCGATCGCGCCGGCGAACACCATCATCAAACCGACCGAGAGCACCACCGCAGCGATCATCACCTCGATGCGGTCGACCATGCCGACCGCGGTGATGATCGAGTCCAGCGAGAACACGATGTCGACGACCATGATCTGCAGGATCACCGCGGCGAAGGTCGCCTTGACCGCGCTGGACGCATGACCCTCCTCGCCCTCGAGCGACTGATGGATCTCGCCGGTGCTCTTCCAGATCAGGAACAGGCCGCCGGCGATCAGGATCAGGTCGCGGCCCGAGATCGCCTGCCCGAGCACCGTGAACAGCGGCGCGACCAGCCCGACGATCCACGACAGGATCATCAGCAGGCCGATGCGCATGAACATCGCCATGAACAGGCCGATGCGGCGCGCCCGCTCGCGCTGCGCAACCGGCAGCTTGTCGACCAGGATCGAGATGAAGATGACGTTGTCGATCCCGAGCACGAGCTCGAGCGCGGTCAGTGTCGCGAGGGCGATCCAGGCTTGCGGGTCGGTCAGCAGTTGCAGCATGGCGGCGGGCGTCCGGTCGGCAAAAGCGCGTAGCGTAGCGGCGCCGCGCACGCCGTCGGTCAAAGACCCTCGGCCGCTGGATCTTGCTCAACCCATCGTGACGACGAGGCCTCCGTGCTCAAGCCGCGGCTCCGCCCGCCGCCACGGCGAACACGCGATCGAGCTGCGCGCGCCACGCCTGCTTGTCGGCCTCGGGCGCGAAGCTGGCCTCGAAGCTGTTCGCTGCGAGCTGATGCGCCTCGCGCGCGCCGAGCTGCGGCAGCGCCTCGAAGGTCGCGAGGAAATTCGTGTTGAGATACCCGCCGAAGTACGCCGGGTCGTCCGAGTTGACCATCGCACACAGGCCCTGTGCGAGCAGTGCCGGCAGCTGGTGCTGCGCCATCGTCGGGTAGACGCACAGCTTCACGTTGGACAGCGGGCATACCGTCAGCGGCACGCGCTCGCGCGCGAGGCGCTGCATCAGGCCTGCGTCTTCGATGCTGCGCACGCCGTGGTCGATGCGCTCGACGCGCAGCACGTCCAGCGCGCTCTTCACGTACTCGGGCGGCCCCTCTTCGCCGGCATGTGCAACAAGATGCAGCCCGAGCTCTCGGCAGCGGGCAAAGACGCGCGCAAACTTTTCGGGCGGATGGCCGCGCTCGCTGCTGTCCAGGCCGACACCGATGAACTGCGCCCGGTACGCCAGCGCCTGGTCCAGGGTTGCGAACGCTGCCTCTTCGCTCAGGTGGCGCAGGAAGCAGAGGATCAGCGCGGCGCTGATGCCCAGCTCGCGCTGCGCGGTCTCGCAGGCGCGGGTCAGTCCGGCGATCACGGTCCCGAACGGCACGCCGCGCTCGGTGTGGGTCTGCGGGTCGAAGAACAGCTCGGCGCGCACGACATGGTCGGCCGCGGCGCGCCGGAAGTACGCCATCGCCATGTCGTAGAAGTCGTCCTCCTTCAGCAGCACGCTTGCGCCGGCGTAGTAGATGTCGAGGAAGCTCTGCAGGTCCGTGAACGCGTAGGCCGCACGCAGCGCTTCGACACTCGGGTAGGCCAGCGCGACGCCGTTGCGCTGCGCGAGCGCGAAGATCAGCTCGGGCTCGAGCGAGCCTTCGATGTGGATGTGCAGCTCGGCCTTGGGCATCGCCTGCAGCAGCGCGGGCAGGCGTTCGCGGGGGATGGCGTCGAAGTCGATCATGGGCTGAACCGATCTGAGAGAAAGACGAATCTTGGAAACGACAACGGGCCGCACAGCGGCGGCCCGTCGATGGTCGTCGCGCGACGGCGACGGGCTGCTGCTACTTCTTGTCGCCGCTCGGCACCTTGCCCTCGACGCCCTTGACGTAGAAGGTGATGCCCTTGAGGAACTTGTCGTCGGCGACCGCGTCTTTCGCGAGCACTTCCTTGCCGTCGCTGCCGACGATGGGGCCCTTCCAGATCACCAGGCTGCCGTCCTTCAGGCCGGCCTTGACCTTCTCGAGCTTGTCCTTCAGCTCGGCCGGCACCTTGTCGGAGACCGAGACGATGTCGATCGCGCCTTCCTTGACGCCCCACCAGGTGTCGGGGCCGGCCTTCCACGAGCCGTCCAGCGCTTCCTTCGTGGCCTTGATGTAGTACGGGCCCCAGTTGATGATCGACGAGGCGAGGTGCGCCTTCGGGCCGTAGTTGGTCATGTCGCTGTCCCAGCCGAACGCGTACTTGCCGGCCTTCTCGGCGGTCTGCAGCACCGCGGGCGAATCGGTGTTCTGCATCAGCACGTCGGCGCCTCCGTTGATCAGCGACTGCGCGGCCTCGGTTTCCTTCGGCGGGTTGAACCATTCGTTGACCCAGACCACCTTGGTCTTGATCTTCGGGTTCACCGACTGCGCGCCCATCGTGAAGCTGTCGATGTTGCGGATGACTTCGGGGATCGGGATCGAGCCGACGACGCCCAGTGTGTTGGTCTTGGTCATGCCGCCGGCGATCACGCCGGCCATGTAGGCGCCCTCATACGTGCGCGAGTCGTAGGTGCGCATGTTGTCGGCGCCCTTGTAGCCGGTCGCATGCTCGAACTTCACGTCCTTCGCATCGGCGGCGACCTTGAGCATGGGCTCCATGTAGCCGAAGGTCGTGCCGAAGATCAGCTTGTTGCCCTGGCCGATCATGTCGCGGAACACGCGCTCGGCGTCGGCCGCCTCGGGCACCTTCTCGACGAAGCTGGTCTCGATCTTGTCTCCCAGCTCCTTCTCGAGCATCTTGCGGCCGTTGTCGTGCGCGAATGTCCAGCCGCCGTCGCCGACCGGGCCGACGTACGCGAACGCGACCTTCAGCTTGGCCGGCGCTGCCGAAGCCGCCGCGGCCGGCGCCGCAGCCGGTGCGCTCGCCGCGGTGGCGGGCGCCTCTTCCTTCTTGCCGCAACCGACCAGCGCAGCAACCGCCGCGAGCGAGCCCCAGCCCGCGGCCCGGATCACGGATCGTTTGGAAATCAGAGTCGTCATGTTGTTGTCTCCAGGTTGAGGGACGGGATCGAGAGCGCGGCGATTATCAGCCCGCCATCACGGACTAGCTTCCGGGAAAGAACGGCTTGCCGATGGCCGCCGGCATGTTGACGCGGATGAAGGTGGCATTGCGCGAGATCAGCACCAGCACGACGATGGTCGCCAGATACGGCAGCATGCTGAGGAACTGGCTCGCCACCTCGACCCCCTGGTTCTGCAGGAACAGCTCCAGCATCGTCACGCCGCCGAACAGATACGCACCGAGCAAGACACGTGCCGGGCGCCAGGTCGCGAAGGTCGTCAGCGCGAGCGCGATCCAGCCCTTGCCGGCCACCATGCCCTCGACCCACAGCGGCGTGTACACCACCGACAGGTAGGCGCCCGAGATGCCGCACAGCGCTCCGCCGATCACGACCGCGAGCAGCCGGATGCGCCGCACCGGATAACCGAGGGCATGCGCCGACTCGGGCGATTCGCCGACCGCGCGCAGCACCAGCCCGGCGCGCGAGCGGTACAGGAACCAGGCGAGCGCGACCGTCAGCGCGATCGCGGCGTACACCATCGGGTGCTGCTTGAACAGCGCCGGACCGATCAGCGGGATGTCGGCCAGCCCGGGGATCTCGAAGTGCGGCCGCTCGGAGAGCTTCTCCTGCGTGTACTTGATCCCCGCGAATGCCGAGAACCCGGTGCCGAACAGGCTGAGCGCGAGCCCGGTTGCGTACTGGTTGGTGTTGAGCCAGATCACCAGCACGCCGAACGCCGCGGCGAGCAACGCGCCGGCGCCGGCCCCTGCCGCGAACGCGAGCCAGTCGTTGCCGGTGTGCACGCCGGTCGCGAAGCCGGCGATCGCGGCGACCAGCATCATGCCCTCGGCGCCGAGGTTGACGATGCCGGAGCGTTCGTTGATGAGCATGCCTAGGGCGGCGAAGGCTAGAACCGTTCCCGCGTTCAGCGTGTCGTGAAGTAGATGAGCGATGGCTTCCATTTCAATGCTCCCGCTTCGCTGGCAACGTTGTCGCTGGGCGCGACAGCCCGCCGGTCTCGCCCGGCCGGCGAGTTCCTTTCATTTGCTGGCCCAAATGAAAGGAACCAAAGCAAAGGGCCTAACACGATTCGAGCCCAACGCTTCGGCAAGAAGACGCGGCTGATGACGAGCGGCTCGACCCGTCGCAAGGGCGCGCTCTCGTCGCAAGTCTTCTGGGATGGCCGAGCCGCTGATGGAGTTGCTCGGCTCGCCATCAACCGATTTCTTTTGGCCACACCGTCGTGCTGAATGAGCGGGGTGTGAGGCCCTTTGCTTTGCCTCCTTTCATTTGG
>DATCSE010000014.1:0-4831 GCA_036568605.1 Burkholderiaceae bacterium
CCATCGTGCCTTCGTCGACATACGCGCCGATGTTCACGTAGCTGGGCATCAGCACCGCGTTCTTGCCGATGAACGAGCCGCGCCGGGCGACCGCCGGCGGCACGACGCGCACGCCGGTCGCGCGCATCTCGCCCTCGGACAGGTGCGCGAACTTGGTCTGCACCTTGTCGTAGAAGCCCAGGTCGCCGGCGCGCATCAAGTGGTTGTCGTTCAGGCGGAAGCTCAGCAGCACCGCCTTCTTGATCCACTGGTTGACGGTCCAGTCGCCCACGCCCCGGCGCTCGGCGACGCGCAGCCGGCCGGCGTTCAGGTCGGCGATGACGAGGTCCACCGCCTCGCGGATCGACGACGCGGCGTTGGTGGGGTTCAGCGACGCGCGGCCTTCCCACGCGAGGTCGACGATCTGTTGGGCTTCTTGATGGTTCATGGGTTGGATCGGGTGTAGGAGACGATGCGCCGGGCTGCTTCGAGGCACTCGTCGACCTCGGCGACCAGCGCGAGACGCACGCGGCCGGTGCCCGGGTTGCCGGCCGGCGTGTCGCGTGCCAGCAGGCTGCCGGGCAGCACGGTCACATTGTATTGAGCGAGCAGGCCGCGGGCGAACGCGATGTCGCTGTCGGGACGCTGCGCATGCGGGACCTGGGCCCACAGGTAGAAGCCGGCATCGGGCAGCGCGACCTCGAGCACCTCGGCGAGCAGCGGCGTGACCTGCGCGAACTTCGCGCGGTACTTGTCGCGGTTCGCGATCACGTGGGCTTCGTCGCTCCACGCGATGATGCTCGCGGCCTGCGCGACCGGGCCCATCGCCGCGCCATGGTAGGTGCGGTACAGCAGGAACGGCTTCAGGATCGCCGCATCGCCGGCGACGAAGCCCGAGCGCAGGCCCGGCACGTTCGAGCGCTTGGACAGGCTCGTGAACGCGATCAGGTTGCGGAAGCCCCGGCCCAGCTTCGTCGCCGCTTCGAGAGAACCCAGCGGCGCCTCGTCGCGGAAGTAGATCTCCGAATAACACTCGTCGGAGGCGATCACGAAGCCGTGGCGATCGCTGAGCTCGAACAGCCGCGCCCACTCGGCCAGCGGCATCACCGCGCCGGTCGGGTTGCCGGGCGAGCAGACGTAGAGCAGCTGGGTCGCCGCCCAGGTCGCCTCGGGCACGCTCGCCCAGTCGGGCGCGAAGTTGCGGGCCGGGTCGCTGTTGACATACGCCACCTGCGCGCCGGCCAGCAGTGCCGCGCCCTCGTAGATCTGGTAGAACGGATTCGGCACGACGACCGTCGCGTTCGGCCGCGTCGGATCGACGACGGTCTGCGCGATCGCGAACAGCGCCTCGCGCGAGCCGCTGACCGGCAGCACCTGCGTGGCCGGGTCAATCGTCACACCATAGCGCCGGTGTACCCAGTCGGCCATCGCCTGGCGCAGCGCCGGCTCGCCGGCCGTCGCCGGGTAGCGGGCCAGGCCCTTCAGGTTGGCCCGGATCGCGTCGGTGATCAGCTCGGGTGTCGGATGTTTGGGTTCGCCTATGCCCAGGCTGATCGGCGTGTGCGCCGGGCTGGGCGTGATGTCCTGCGTCAGCGCGCGCAGGCGTTCGAACGGGTAGGGGTGCAGTCGTCCCAGCAGCGGATTCATCGCCCGATTATCGGACGCGTCGCCCGCGCCCCACGGCGGGCTGCGCTTCTCGAACGTTCAGGCCAGCCCGGTCGCCTGCTCCTGCGGCGGCAGCTCGACGCGCGGCTGCGGCTTCCAGCCCTTCTGGCGGTGTTCGGCGATCACGTTCGTGTAGATGCCGCCGCGCACGTACCACTTCGCGGTGATGCGTGCAAAGCGCGGGTCGGTCGCCTTGACGATGTCGTCGAGGATGTCGTTCGTGACCTTCTCGTGGAACGCGCCTTCGTTGCGGTAGCTCCACATGTACATCTTCAGGCTCTTCAGCTCGATGCAGAGCTTGTCGGCGATCATCTCGATCGTGAAGTGCGCGAAGTCCGGCTGGCCGGTCAACGGGCAGTGGCAGGTGAACTCCGGCACCTGCATCTGGATCACGTAGTCGCGCTTCGGCGCGGGGTTCGGGAACACCTGCAGCTCCTTGCTCGGCGCGCTCGGCGGGGTAGCAGGAGCGATGCGTTGGTTCAGCGGTTTGGACTTGGCCATTCGGGTGCGGTCGGGTGACGTTTCGAGAGCATTCTGACGAGGGCGCGATGCTATCATCCGCGCTACCCGAGGGCCCGCTGCGCGGGCTCTTTTGTTAGACGAATCAATGACTTAGGCGCTATGAACGCCGAAGCCGCCGGCCCCTCTCAGCCATGCGTCTGAACTCCATCAAGCTCTCCGGTTTCAAGTCCTTCGCCGAACCCACGAACTTTCAGTTGCCGGGCCAGCTCGTGGGCGTCGTCGGGCCGAACGGCTGCGGCAAGTCCAACATCATGGACGCCGTGCGCTGGGTGCTGGGCGAGAGCAAGGCCAGCGAGCTGCGCGGCGAGTCCATGCAGGACGTGATCTTCAACGGCTCGGGCAACCGCAAGCCGGCGAGCCGCGCGAGCGTCGAGCTGGTGTTCAGCAACGAGGACGGCCGCGCCGGCGGGCAGTGGAACCGCTTCACCGAGATCGCGGTCAAGCGCGTGCTGACGCGCGACGGCACCTCCAGCTACTTCATCAACAGCCAGCCGGTGCGCCGGCGCGATGTGCAGGACGTGTTCCTCGGCACCGGCCTGGGCCCGCGCGCCTACGCGATCATCGGCCAGGGCACGATCAGCCGCATCATCGAGAGCAAGCCCGAGGAGCTTCGCCTGTTCCTCGAGGAGGCGGCCGGCGTCTCGAAGTACAAGGAGCGGCGCCGCGAAACCGAGAACCGGCTGAAGGACACGCGCGAGAACCTGACCCGCGTCGAGGACATCCTGCGCGAGCTGAACGCCAACCTCGAGAAGCTCGAGAAGCAGGCCGAGGTCGCGGGCCAGTACCGCGCGCTGCAGGCGCAGGGCGAGCTGAAGCTGCATCAGCTCTGGTTCCTCAAGCATCGCGACGCGGCGAACGAGGAAGCGCGCGTCAAGAAGGCGGTGGCCGAGGCGGTCAACGCGCTCGAGTCGCGCATGGCCGAACTGCGCCACGGCGAAGCCGAGCTCGAGACCATCCGCCAGGCGCACTACGCGGCGAGCGACGAGCTGCACACCGCGCAAGGCGCGCTGGCCGAGGCCGCGCTGGAGGTCAGCCGGCTCGAGGAGCGCATCCGCTATGTCGTCGAAGGCCGGCAGCGGCTCGAGCAGCGCCTGCTCGAGCTCAAGGCGCAGGACGCGCAATGGGACCAGCGCCAGCAGGAGGCGAACGACGAGATCGAGCAGATCGCCGCGCAGATCGCCGAGGCCGACGAGCAGGGCGAGGTCCTCGCCGCGCAGGCCGAGGAGCAGGCCGCGAACCTGCCGAGCTTCGAGGACGCGGTGCGTGCCGCGCAGAACGCGAGCAACGAGCAGCGCGCGAAGGTCAGCGCGGTGCAGCAGCAGATCCAGGTGCTGGCGGCCGAGAGCCGCAACGTCGACGAGCAGAAGCGCCAGTTCACGACGCGCCGCGACCGGCTCGCGGCCGAGAAAGGCCAGCTCGCCGCGCCGGACGCCGACCGCATCGCCGAGCTGAAGCGCCAGCACGGCGTGGCCGAAGAAGCGCAGCGCGTGGCCGACGAACGGCTCCACGAGCTGACCGAGCGGGTCCCGGCGATAGACGCCGACCGGCGCGCGAAGCAGGACGCGTTGAACGCCGACGCCGCGAAGCAGGCCGACCTGTCGGCGCGGCTCGAGGCGCTGCGTGCGCTGCAGGAGAAGGTCCAGACCGAAGGCAAGCTCAAGCCCTGGCTCGCGAAGCACGGCCTCGACGGGCTGCAGGGCCTGTGGACGAAGATCCACATCGAATCGGGCTGGGAGACAGCGCTCGAGTCGGCGCTGCGCGAGCGGCTCAACGCGCTCGAGGTCGGCAGGGTCGAGATCGTGCGCGCGTTCGCGACCGACGCGCCGCCGGCCAAGCTCGCGTTCTACACGCCGCCGCAGGCCGCGATCAGCAACACGCACGAGACGCTGTCGCGGCTGTCCGAGCTGCTGCGGCTGTCCGATGCCGGGCTGAAGGCGCTGCTGAACGACTGGCTCGAAGGCGTCTACGTCGCGCAGAACATCGACGAGGCGCTCGCCTCGCGCGACAAGCTGACCCACGGCGAGGTGATCATGACCCGCGAGGGGCATGCGATCAGCCAGTACGCGGTCGCGTTCTATGCGCCCGATTCCGAGCAGGCCGGCATGCTGCAGCGCGCGCAGGAAATCGAGAACCTCGAGCGCCAGTCGCGCGCGCAGGCGCTGATCGTCGAGGAGTCGCGCAGCGGCCTGGTGCGCGCCGATGCCGCGTACACCGAGGCGTCGCAGCGGCTGGTCGTCGCGCGCCGCGAGGCGGCCGAGGCGCAGACCCGCGCGCACCAGTTCCAGGTCGAGCTGCTGCAGCTGACCCAGCTCGCCGAGGCGGCCAGCACGCGGCGCAGCCAGCTCGACGAGGAGCTGGGCGAGATCGACGCACAGCTCGAGGAGCTCGCCGAGCGCAGCGCGACCGGCGAGGCGCGTTTCGAGGAGCTGGACATGCAGCTCGCGAACACGCAGGAGCGCCATGCCGAGCTCGACGAGGCGGTGATCGCCGCCGAGCGCAAGCTGGCCGATGCGCGCGAGCAGTTGCGCTCGCTCGAACGCCAGGCCCAGGAGGCGCAGTTCAACGCCCGTGCGCTGGCGGCCCGGCGCGGCGAGCTGCAGCGCGCGATCGAGACCGCGCAGCAGCAGCTCGCGGCGAACGCGCAGTCGAACGCGCAGATCCAGGA
>DATCSE010000015.1:0-4093 GCA_036568605.1 Burkholderiaceae bacterium
GCACAACGACCGCGATTTCGACGCCTTCGTCGAACTGCGCGGCATGCGCGCCTGGCAGCACTGACTTCTGGAAAGCCGTGGACAACGTCTACATCACTCCCGAGCACGAACTGCTGCGCGAGCAGGTCGCGCGCTTCCTCGCGCGCGAGGTCGAGCCGCATGCGCAGGCTTGGGAGGAGCAGGGCTGCACGCCGCGCGAGGTGCTGCGCAAGCTGGGCGACGCCGGGCTGCTCGGGCTGATGTATTCGAGCGAATACGGCGGTGCCGAGGCCGATGCGCTGACGAACCTGGTGTTCGCCGAGGCGCTGTCGCAATCGACCTTCGGCGGTTTCATCATCACGGTGCTCGTGCACACCGACATGGCGAGCCCGCACCTGCACCATGCCGGCACGGCGGCGCAACTGGCGAAGTACATGCCGGGCATCACGTCGGGGCGCACGATCACCGCGGTGGGCATCACGGAGCCCGGGGCCGGATCGGACGTGGCCGGCATCCGCACGACGGCGCGCCGGGTGTCGGACGCGCGCGGCGACGGCTGGGTGCTGAACGGCACCAAGCTCTTCATCACGAACGGCGTGCACGCCGACCTGTACTTCATCGCCGCAAAGACGCCCGATGCCGCCGCGGGCGGATCGGCACGTCACGCGATGTCGATGTTCATCGTCGAGAAGGGCACGCCAGGCTTCTCGGTCGGCCGAGCGCTGAAGAAGACCGGCTGGCTCTCGTCCGACACCGCCGAACTCGTGCTCGACGACGTGCGCCTGCCGGTTGACGCGCTGCTCGGCGAACAGGGCAAGGGCTTCTACGCGGTGATGAAGAACTTCCAGACCGAACGCCTCGCGCTGGCCGCGATGGCGATCGGCCACTGCACGCAGGCACTGAAGCTCACGCTCGAGCACGTGCGCACGCGCCAGGCTTTCGGTGCGCCGTTGTTCGACAAGCAGGCGATCCGCCAGCGTCTGGCGATGCTGGATGCGAAGGTGCGCGCCGCGCGCTCCTTCATGTACCACTGCGCGTGGCGCGTCACGCAGCGGCAGGACGTCGTGCAGGAGGTCTCGATGCTGAAGGCGCTGACCGGCGAGCTGGTCAACGAAGTCGTCTCGACCTGCCAGCAATTTCATGGCGGCATGGGCTACATGCGCGAGACCGCGATCGAGCGTCTGTGGCGCGACGCGCGCGTGCTCGCGATCGGCGGTGGGGCGACCGAGGTGATGCTGGACGAAGTGGCGAAGAGGTACTGAAGGAGCCGACATGAGCGAGACCGCGACACTTCAGATCGAACGCGACGGCCACGTTGCCCGCATCTGGCTGAACCGCCCCGACGTCCGCAACGCGTTCAACCACGGCGTGATCGCCGAGCTGCGCGATGCGTTCGAGCGTTTCGCGAGCGACGCGACATTGCGCGCGATCGTCCTCGGCGGGCGCGGCAAGGCGTTCTGCGCCGGTGCCGACCTGTCGTGGATGAAGACCATGGCCGGCTACACCTGGGAGCAGAACCGCGCCGATGCCGGCCAGCTCGCCGAGATGCTGTGGACGATCTGGCGCTGCCCGGTGCCGGTGGTCGGGCGCATCCACGGCGACTGCTATGCCGGCGGCGTCGGCCTCGCGGCGGTCTGCGATGTGCTGGTCGCGGCCGACGTTGCGAACTTCTGCCTCAGCGAAGCCAAGCTCGGGCTGTTGCCGGCGACGATCAGCCCGTACGTGATCCGCGCGATGGGCGAGCAAGCGGCGCGCCGCTACTTCGTGACCGCCGAGCGCTTCGGTGCGGCGCAGGCCGCGGCGCTGGGCTTTGTGCACGAGGTCTGCGCGAGCGACGCGTTGGATGCCAAGGTCGACGAGATCGTCGCGGCGCTGGTCGCGAACGGCCCGATGGCGCTGCGCGCCTGCAAGGCGCTGGTGCAGGACGTTGCGGGTCAACCGATCACCGCGGCGCTGCGTGAAGAGACCGCGCGCCGGATCGCCGACATCCGCGCGAGCGACGAAGGCCGCGAGGGCGTGCAGAGTTTTCTCGGCAAGCGCAAGCCGGCGTGGCTCGGTTGATCGACACTGTGCCGTCGGCATCGTCGTCGCTTCAGGGAGACCACACCATGTCGCATCTGAATCTGGACACCGCGCAGCTCCTCGCGATCGCTGCCGCGCTGGGCTGGGCCAGCGGGCTGCGGCTCTATGCGGTCGTGTTCCTGACCGGCCTTGCCGGTTACCTCGGCTGGGTCGACCTGCCGAGCGGGTTGCACGTGCTGCAGACGCCGGTGCTGCTGATCGCCAGCGGGTTGATGCTGTTCGTCGAGTTCTTCGCCGACAAGATCCCCGGGATCGACACCTTGTGGGACGTGATCCACACCGTGGTCCGCATCCCGGCCGGCGCGGCGCTGGCGGCTTCGGTGTTCGGCGCCGACCAGGCGAGCTGGGCCCTGGCCGCGGCGCTGATGGGCGGCACGCTGGCCGCGACCAGCCATGTCGCGAAGGCCACCACGCGCGCCGCGCTGAACACATCGCCCGAGCCGTTCTCGAATCTCGCGATGTCGCTGCTCGGCGATGCCGCGGTGCCGGTCGGGCTGTGGCTGTCGGTCGAGCATCCGTACGTGTTCTACGGCGTGCTCGCGATCGCGGTGCTGCTCAGCATCGCGCTGATCTGGATGCTCGCGCGCTTCCTGCGCGGGCTGGCCCGGCGCGTATCCAGTTGGTTCGGGGGCGAGCGAGCCCCGGCTGTGTTGAGGTGACGACTCGATGTTCCAGAAGATCCTGATTGCGAATCGCGGCGACCAGCCGCGAAGCGGCGCAGCGACGAAGTCAAATTGCATGGCACGCGCAGCGTGCACAGGCGATTGAGCCGCGAGGGCACCATGTTCAACAAGATCCTGATCGCCAATCGCGGCGAAATCGCCTGCCGCGTGGCGGCCACTGCGCGCAAGCTCGGCATCCGCACCGTGGCCGTCTACTCGGACGCCGACGCGCAGGCCCGGCACGTGCAGGCCTGCGACGAGGCCGTGCACATCGGCCCCGCGGCGCCCAAGGAAAGCTACCTGATCGGCGCGCGCATCATCGCCGCGGCGCAGGCCACCGGCGCGCAGGCGATCCATCCGGGTTACGGCTTTCTCAGCGAGAACGAAGACTTCGCGCAGGCCTGCGCCGATGCCGGCCTGGTGTTCATCGGCCCGCCGCCGTCGGCGATCCAGGCAATGGGGCTGAAGGCCGAATCGAAGCGCCTGATGGAAAAGGCTGGCGTGCCGCTGGTGCCGGGGTACCACGGTGCCGGCCAGGACCCGATGTTGCTGAAGAGCGAGGCCGAGCGCATCGGCTACCCGGTGCTGATCAAGGCCAGCGCCGGCGGCGGCGGCAAGGGCATGCGCATCGTCGCCAAGGCCGACGAGTTCGATGCCGCGCTCGCGTCCTGCAAGCGCGAGGCGAGCGCGAGCTTCGGCGACGACGCGGTGCTGATCGAGCGCTATGTGACCCGGCCACGCCACATCGAGATCCAGGTGTTCGGCGATGCGCACGGCAGCTGCCTCTACCTGTTCGAGCGCGACTGCTCGGTGCAGCGCCGCCACCAGAAGGTGCTGGAGGAAGCCCCGGCGCCGGGCATGAGCGAAGCGCGCCGGCGCGAGATGGGCGCCGCGGCGGTTGCCGCCGCGAAGGCCGTGGGTTATGTCGGCGCCGGCACGGTCGAGTTCATCGCCGAGCCCACGCCGGACGGCGATCTGCGCTTCTACTTCATGGAGATGAACACGCGGCTGCAGGTCGAACATCCGGTCACCGAGGCGATCACCGGGCTGGACCTGGTCGAGTGGCAACTGCGTGTCGCGAGCGGCGAGCCGCTGCCGCTCGCGCAGGAGCAGTTGCGCATCAACGGACATGCGATCGAGGCGCGCATCTGCGCCGAGAACCCCGATGCGCAGTTCCTGCCCGCGACCGGCACGCTGGAGGTGTACCGCACGCCGCCCGGCGCGAGCGCATTCGAGCGCGCCCGGGTGCGGGTCGACGCGGGCGTGCGCGAGGGCGACGCGATCTCGCCGTACTACGACTCGATGATCGCGAAGCTGATCGTCTGGGGCCGCGATCGCGCCGAAGCGCTGGCGCGGCTGGACGCGGCGCT
>DATCSE010000016.1:0-5654 GCA_036568605.1 Burkholderiaceae bacterium
AGGCTCGCCTTCAGCGCGGCCGGCATCGTGTTGACGACCGCGCCCGAGTTCAGCGCGCCGCCGCGCCGCGGGCTGTGGCAGCCGTCGCAGGTGCGGCGCTCGCCGGGGCGCACCTGGATCCAGTTCGTGTGGGTCTGGAACGCGCGGCCCTCCGAGTCGACCACCGCGAGGCCGATCGGCGTGTCGGCCGGGATCTGCAGCTTGAACGAGCCGTCCGGTTCGATCGGCGCGTAGCCGAGGATCTGCTGCATCTCGAACTCGGTTTCGCCGATCGCGCTGCGCATGCCGGTCATGCCCTGCGGCGGCGCGATCGCGCGCACCGCGCGGATGAAGCGCGCCGGGGCGCAGCCGTAGGCCGCGTTGGCCGGGTCCTTCATCTTCACCAGGTCGGCGACCTGCGCGCGTGTGTCGCTGGTGTCGGTCGGCGTGGTCTTCGCGATCGCGGTCGTGCAGCCGGTGCCCAGGTCGGCCGCGGTCAGCACCGGGTCGCCCATGCGGCCCAGGCCATCGGTGTCGTAGACGCTGCGCACCTCGAGCAGGCCGAGGTTCTGCGCGGCCAGCGTCGAATCGACCGCGGTCGGGTCGGTCGCGTTCGGCTCGGTTCGCGCCTGGATCGCGACCGGGTGCGTGTACATGAAGCCGGTCGGCGGCGCCGCGACGATCAGGAAGGTCTGCTTCGCCGAGTCGAACATGTAGACCGCGTACGACGGCGGCACGTCGTCCTGCAGCTCGTCGGCCTGCTCGTCGGCGATCAGGCGGTTGTCGTCCTCGAGGCGCGCCATCTCGTCGGAGGTCAGCGTCGCGCACGAGACGATCACGTCCTTGCGCCGCACCTGGCACGGCGTGTACGACAGCAGCACGCGGTCGGTGCCGTCCCACAGCGGGAACGGCGAGGTGACGCGGCCGTACTGCGAGAGCCCGCCGCCGATGTTCAGCTTCTGCGCGGTGATCTGCTTCTGGCCGCCCTCGGCCGGCACCGACGCGTTGGCCGGCGTGTTCTGCTCGGAGTAGTTGGCCGCGTCGATCATCACGAGGCCGCCGCCTTCGTGGGTGCGCGACAGCGGCATCAGGTCCGAGGTCAGGAAGCCTTTGTACTTGCCGGCCGGGTCCATGTCGCGCGGGTGCAGGAAGCTGTTGCCCTCGCTGTGCGCGCCGTACAGCACGAACAGGTCGGTGCCGTCGGGCTTGACGCGGAAGACCTTGAAGTGGTTGCGGCCGCCGACGTGGTCCCAGCGCGAGAACATGATGTCGCCGTTCGGGCGTATCACCGGGCTGCGGTCGTGGCTCTGGTTGAACGAGATCTGCGTGATGCTGCCGCCGTCGGCGTCCATCGTGTGCAGGTTGAACACGCGCTCGCGCTCGTACTCGTCGAGCGCGTAGTAGTCATGGCCCAGCGCCTGGTTGATGTGCGACTTGGTCTGCCGGTTCGACGTGAACACGTAGCCCTTGCCGGCGGGCAGGTAGGTCGGGTCGACATCGTCCGAGTCGCTCGAGCTGGTCAGCCGGCGGAACGTGCCGTCGGTCAGCCCGCTCTTGCTCATGTCGTATTCCCAGATGTTCCAGTGGCCCGTGCAGGCCGCCTTGCCATCTGCAGTGGTCGACGTGTTCGATGCCGGGCAGCGCATCGCGAAGACGATCTTCTTGCCGTCGTACGAGACGTCGGGCGACACGACGTCGCCCTTGCCCTGCGTGAAGCGCTCCGTCATGTTGTGCTCGGCCGCGCTGGCCGAGGACTTCTCGCGGATGATCAGGTCGCCGCCCGCCGCGGTGGGCGCGCCGTTGGTCGGGTTCACGCCTATCGTGTTGACCCGCATCGCATAGGCGATCGGCACATCGCCGTTGACAGTGACCGTGTCCGAGGAGCTGCCGCCGCCGCTGCCGCAGGCCGCCAGCAACGCCGCCGCCGCGGCCAGTGCCGCGGTGCCGAACAGAACTCGAGAGGACCAAAGCTTGCTCATCGTTGTTCCCTCCTGTTATTCGTCGCCGTCCGTCTCAGCGCTGCGTCGCCGCGCGCGGGGCCGGCTGCGCCGGCCCGAGCAGGCCGGACGAGAAGTGCAGCGCGCCGTTCGCATCGACGACCACCGCGTCGACGCCGCGCTGCGACTCGATCAGCCGCAGCCCCTTCTCGACGCCCAGCACGAAGACGGTCTTGGACCAGGCCTCGGTCGTGAGCCCGTCCTCGGCGAGGATGGTCACGCTGTGCACGCCGGCCGGCGAGCGCCCGGTGGCCGGGTCGATCAGGTGGTGGCAGCGCACGCCGTCGGCGCCGTGGAAATAGCGTTCGTAGTCGCCCGAAGTCGAGATCGACGTGTCCTCGAGCGGCAGCACCGCGACCATCTCGCCGACGCGGCGTGGGTCGCGGATGCCGATGGTCCAGGGCCGGCCGCGCCGGTCGCCGATCACGCGGCTGTCGCCGCCGGCGCTGACGATCGCGTGGCGGATGCCGCGGTGGCGCAGGATGGTCGCGGCGTTGTCGACCGCGTGGCCTTTCGCGAAGCCGCCCAGGTCGATGCGCATGCCGGGCTTGCCGAAGCGCACGGTACGCGCGCGCATGTCCAGTTGCAGGTGGCGGTAGCCGACCGCCTCGCGCGCCTGAGCGAGCGCAGCATCGTCGGGCTTGATGCCGCGGCGGTAGTCGTAGAGCTGGCCGACCGCGGCGTAGGTGATGTCGAACGCGCCGCCGGAGAGCTGCGAGAAATCGATCGCGCGGGCGAGCAGCCTTGCCATCTCGGCGCTGATCGGCACCGCCGCCTGCGCCGCCTCGCGGTTGATGCGCGACAGCTCGGAGTCGCTCTTGTGCGGGCTCATCGTGCGATCGATGCGGTGCATCTCCTGCATCACCGCCGCGATCGCGGAACGGCCGGCGAGCGCGTCTTCGCTCCACAGCTCGACGCTGATCGCGGTGCCCATGATGGCTGCGTCGCCGCGCATCCAGCCGGCGGGCGATGCGGCGGCATTGCCGCGGGTGTCGCGATGGCGCGGCGCGAACGCGGCGCGGTCGGTCTCGATCGACATGCCGAACATGGCGATGACGTGTCCCTCTTGGTGGTTATTCGTTTGAAGGGTCTCGACGCCGTGTCGGCGGCCGGCTTGGCCAACCGCCGGACACAAGTGCCGGGCAGCCGACCCCAACGCAGATCACGTGCCCGTGGCGAGACCACGTCATCGACGCGGAAAAACGCCAATATTTGTTAACCCAGCGCCAAGCCACCGGGGTGTCGCTCGGACGGCCGGCCTTTTTTTGGCCGCGGTGCGAACAGTTGCGTCATCTGTGAGCGCGGGCAACCGTGACGTATTTCGCAAACCGCCGTCGACTCGTATCAAGACGTTGCGGCCGCGCGTACGGGACGCGCATGCGCGGCACGACACCGCTAGAAGACACGCGTGCGCACGCGCGCAAGCGCGTTCGGTGATGCATGGGCGCCCCGCACGCGCGCGCGGCCTGGGACTTGCAACTCCGGCGCGTGATGCATGCCGCACGCTCGTCGTCGTTTCAGGCCGACGCACCGCACCTCGCGGTGCGCGGGCTCGCCTGCAGGCGCGGCGCGACGCTGCTGTTCGATCGCCTGGACCTCGCGCTGCGGCCCGGCGAGCTGATCTGGCTGCGCGGCCGCAACGGCCGCGGCAAGTCCAGCCTGCTGCGTCTGGTCGCCGGCATCGCGACGCCCGAAGCCGGCCAGGTGCTGCTCGACGGCACGCCGGTCGAGGACCATGCGGACCGCGCGCGGCGCATCGTCTACCTCGGCCACCAGCAGGCATTGAAGGACGACCTGACCGCGGCCGAAGCGCTGGCCTTTCTGCTGCGCATCCACGGCCGGCGCGACGCTCGTGCGAGCGTCGCCGCGGCGCTTGCGCACTGGGGCCTGCATGCGCAGCGCGACGTGCCGGTCGGCAAACTCTCGCAAGGCCAGCGCCGGCGCGTCGCGCTCGCGCGCCTGTCGGCCGAGCACGAGGCCGGGCATGCGGCGACGCTGTGGCTGCTCGACGAGCCGTTCGACGCGCTCGATGCCGATGGCGTCGGCCGTCTGAACACGCTGCTGCTTCAGCATGTGCAGCGCGGCGGCACGGTGCTGCTGACCAGCCACCAGGCGACGCTGTCGCCGACGCTGCAGTGGCGCGAGCTGGACCTCGATGCGTGCGCCGCGTGATGGGCGCGGCCATGCCCGCACCGACGATGCCGTCGCTGTTCGCGACGCTGGTCGCGCGCGACCTCAAGCTCGCGATGCGGCGCCGCACCGAGGCGCTGCTGCCGATCGGCTTCTTCGTCGTCGCGGTGGTGCTGTTCCCGCTGGGTGTCGGGCCCGAGCCGCAGACCCTGCGGCAGATCGCGCCGGGCGTGATCTGGATCGCGGCGCTGCTCGCGGCGATGTTGTCGGTCACGCATCTGTACACGGCCGACCATGCCGACGGCACGCTCGAGCAGCTGCTGCTGGCCGGCCATGGACCGGTCACGATCGCCGCGGCGCGCGCCGCGTCGCACTGGCTGCTGAGCGGCGTGCCGCTGGTGCTCGCGGCGCCGCTGTTCGGCCTGCTGTTCGACCTGAGCGGCGCCGCGTTGCGCACGCTCGCGCTGACCTTGCTGCTCGGCACGCCGATCCTGAGCCTGCTGGGCGCGCTCGGTGCCGCGCTGACGCTCGGGCTGCGCAGCGCCGGCGTGCTGGTGATCCTGATCGTGCTGCCGCTCGCGGTGCCGGCGCTGATCTTCGGCAGCGGCGCGATCGTCGCGGTCGAGAGCGGGTTGTCGGCCGGCGCGCACTGCTCGCTGCTCGGCGCGCTGCTGATCGTCACGACGCTGGGCGCGCTGCCGGCGACGGCGGCGGCGCTGCGGATGGCGGTGGAGTGAGGCGATGAACCCCATCACACCGCGCTGGCGCCTCTTCACGTTCGCCGCCCCCTCCCGCTTCTACCGCCTGAGCGGCGCGCTGCTGCCATGGCTGTGGATCACGGCAGCGCTGCTCGCGGCATTCGGCCTGTACCTCGGCTTCTTCGCCGCCCCCACAGACGCGCAGCAAGGCGACTCGTACCGCATCGTCTTCATCCATGTGCCGGCCGCGTGGATGTCGATGGTGGTCTACCTCGCGATGGCCGCGTGGGCCGCGATCGGCTGGGTCTTCAACGTGCGCATGGCGGCGATGCTCGCGCGCGCACTGGCACCCAGCGGCGCGGTCTTCACACTGATCGCGCTGGCGACCGGCGCGTTCTGGGGCAAGCCCGCGTGGGGCACCTGGTGGGTGTGGGACGCGCGCCTGACCGCCGAGCTGATCCTGCTGTTCCTCTACGTCGGCTATCTCGCGCTGGTCGAGGCGATCGACGACGTGAGGCGCGCCGACCAGGCCGGCGCGCTGCTCGCGGTCATCGGCGCGGTCAACGTGCCCGTCATCTACTTCTCGGTGCGCTGGTGGAACACGCTGCATCAGGGCGCGACGATCACCGTCAGCGCCGCGCCGAAGATGCACAGCACGATGCTCGCCGCGATGCTGCTGATGACGCTGGCGTTCTGGGCCTACGCGTTCGCGGTCGTGTTCGTGCGCGCCCGCGCGATCGTGCTCGAGCGCGAGCACGAGGCCGACTGGCTGCGCGCTGCCGTATCGAAGTCCGTCTCGACCTCGTCGCGCTCGGTGCCGAACGGAGCCGCCGCATGAACTGGAACAGCG
>DATCSE010000017.1:0-2374 GCA_036568605.1 Burkholderiaceae bacterium
TTCATCGCGATGCTGCTGTACCTGCTGCTCGCGATCGCACTGCGCCGCCTGCTGAACTGGCTCGGACCGCGGCTGCTGTTCGGACGCTGAGCACATGGTCGACTTCTCGCTCTGGGACATCCTGCGCAACCTGCTGCTCGCAGCGCGCTGGACCGTTCTGCTGTCGCTGATCGCGTTCGTCGGCGGCACGGTCGTCGGGCTTGCGCTGCTGGTCGCGCGGATCGCGAAGCTGCGCGGCGCCGAGCCGCTGGTGGCCGGCTACGTGCAACTGTTCCAGGGCACGCCGCTCCTGATGCAGCTCTTTCTCGCGTACTTCGGGTTCGGGCTGCTCGGCCTGAACGTCTCGCCGTGGATCGCCGCGGCGCTCGCGCTGACGCTGTATTCGAGCGCGTTCCTGACCGAGATCTGGCGCGGCTGCGTCGCCGCGGTGCCCAAGGGCCAATGGGAGGCGTCGAGCGCGCTCGCGCTCACCCTGCGCGAGCAGCTCGTGCACGTGATAGGCCCGCAGGCGCTGCGCGTCGCGGTGCCGCCGACCGTCGGCTTCCTGGTGCAGGTGATCAAGGGCACCGCGCTGGCGTCGGTGATCGGCTTCATCGAGATGACCAAGGCCGCCACCATGATCACGAACGCGACGTTCCGGCCGTTCACTGTCTACGCCTGCGTCGCGCTGATGTATTTCGTGCTCTGCTACCCGGTCTCGGCGTGGAGCAAGTCGCTGGAGAACAAGCTGCATGGCCGCCATCGCTGAAACCGCTGCCGCCTCGTCGTCGTCCGCCGCGCCGGCGGATCAACCCATCGTCCGCATCCAGGGCCTGCGCAAGCGCTACGGCACGAACGAAGTGCTCAAGGGCATCGACCTGGAGGTGCAGCGCGGCGAGGTGATCGCGATCATCGGCAAGAGCGGCTCCGGCAAGAGCACGCTGCTGCGCTGCGTGAACGGCCTCGAGGAGTTCCAGGACGGCACGCTGACCGTCGACGGCCAGCCGCTGCGCCATGGCGACGCGAAGGCGATGCGCGCGCTGCGCCAGCACGTGGGCATGATCTTCCAGAGCTTCAACCTGTTCCCGCACCTCTCGGTCGGCCGCAACGTGATGCTCGCGCCCACGCTCGTGAAGAAGACGGGCAGCGCCGAGATGGCCGATCAGGCGAAGCGGCTGCTGGCGCGCGTCGGCCTGGCCGACAAGTTCGACGCGCAGCCCGACCAGCTCTCCGGCGGCCAGCAGCAGCGCGTTGCGATCGCCCGCGCGCTCGCGATGCAGCCGGCCGTGCTGCTGTGCGACGAGATCACCTCGGCGCTGGATCCCGAACTGGTCGGCGAGGTGCTGCGGGTCGTCGAATCGCTGGCCGACGAGGGCATGACCCTGCTGATGGTCACGCACGAGATGAGCTTCGCACGCAAGGTCTCGGACCGCGTGGTCTTCATGCACGCCGGACGCATCCACGAGATCGGCCCGCCGGCGCAACTGTTCGGCGCGCCGCAGACGGCGGAGCTAAGGCAGTTCCTCTCCGCGCTGGATTCCTGAAGCGCCGCGGCGGGGCGGCCGTCCTGCGGCACTACTGCGGCTCGCGCTGCCGCTTCATCTCCAGCACCCGCTTGCAGTCGGGCTGATCGCGGAACAACGGGCGCTCGCATTCGCGGTCCATGCAGATCGCGCGCGCGATGAAGACGCGCTTGCCGCAGGCCTCGCTCGCGCTGTGGGGGCCGCTGTGCACGAAGGTCGGGACCGGGCTCGAGCTCGCGCCGGCCGGCCCTGAACGGGCATAGCCGGCATCGCGCGCGGCCTGGGCGCGCTGGCGCGCTTCGTCGTCGCTGCCGGGGACCGCGGTCGTCGCCGGCGGCACGGTCCCGGCGTAGGTTTCGCTGCCTTCGCGCAACGACGGCACCGGCCGGCCGGTCGGCCGCGCACGGGCGGGCGCACTCGCGGCGGCGCCCAGTGTCGTCGCGGTAGTCGGTGCCGATGCGTTCGGTGCCGCCGGCACCGGCCGCGATTCGCGGGCTCCATCGGTCATCGGGGTTGGCGCGGTCGCCGTCGTCACGGGCGCGACGGTCACCACGGGCGCGGGCGATTCCGATGCGGCGGCTGAGGTCGAGCTCGGCGCGGTCGTCGCCACGGGCGGCGGCGTACTCTGCGCAGACGCCGGGGGCGTGCTCGCCGCGGCGATCGACGTGCTGGCCGCTGCCCCCGGTGCAGCGGGCGTGCCGCGCGGCATCGCGAGCAGGCTGATGAACTGCCACAGCACGACCGCAGCCACCACCACCGCAGCGCCGAATCCGGCGACCTGCCAGCCCTTCCTCGCAGGCGCCGCCGGCGCCGGGGCGGGCGACACCGTCGCCGGCGCAGTCACCGTGGCAGCGGCCGCCGGTCTTACCGGC
>DATCSE010000018.1:0-2255 GCA_036568605.1 Burkholderiaceae bacterium
GGCTGGAGCCGGTGACCCGCCGCATGAAAGGCTACCTGCGCGGAGCCTCCGAGCCGTTCGACCTGAAGGTGCTGGGCATGAGCGAGACGCACGACGTCGCGGTGCTGCAAGGCGATGGCGCCGCGCGCACGGTGACGCCGCTGCCGCTCGCGAGTCGCGCACCCGCGCCTGGCGAGGCGGCGGTCGTGCTGGGGTTCCCCACCGGGATCCGCGCGATGCTCGCACGCGCCGGCGACGCGTTCGTCGCGAAGCTGGGCGGGCCCAAAGGCGTCGATGCCGAGCGGGCCGCGGTCGAGCTCGCGCGTGCCGGGCTGATCGAGCCGCTCGCCAGCCGCGGAATCGTCGGACAGGTCTCGAGCGAGGCCATCGTCTACGACGCGCAGACCGCCTCGGGCGGCAGCGGCGGACCGGTGCTGAACCTGAGCGGCGAGGTCATGGCGATCAACCGCGCGACCCTGCCCGACTTCGGCGGCTCGAACCTCGGCGTGCCGGCCCGGCACGCGCAGGACCTGATGCGCCTGCTGCGCATCGCGCAGGACGACGCGGAGCATTCGCCGATCCGCTGACTCGTTCGCGCCCACTGATTCGTTCGCGCCGACACTCACTTGCGGGGGTGCGTACGGCGACGGTCGGCCGCGGCCATGGCGTGGCCGTTGAGAGCGCATGTGACACGACGGACCGGCCCGCGTCATGGCGCGCCGGCACAGCCCATGTGCAAGGCCGCTCTGTTCGCGCTGCTGTTGTTGCTCGGTTCCGGCACTTGGGCCGCGGGCGTGCGGTTCGAGTCGTCGCATGTGCTGGTCGTCGACGACGCCAGCGGCGAGGTCCTGCTGCAGAAGGACGCCGACCGCACCGTGCCGATCGCCTCGCTGACCAAGCTGATGACCGCGATGGTCGTGCTCGATGCCGAGCAGGATCCGGACGAGGCGCTGCGCATCGAGGCAGCCGACACCGACCCGGACGGGCGCGACCGCGGCGGCATCCGGGTCGGCACCCTCGCGACGCGCGGCACCTTGCTCGAGCTGGCGCTGTTGACCTCCGACAACCGCGCGATGGCCGCGCTGGCGCGCCACCACCCCGGCGGCCCGGCCGCCTTCGATGCCGACATGCAGCGCAAGATCCGCGCACTCTCCCTGATGCAGACGCGGATCGAGGAGCCCACCGGGCTGTCGGCGCGCAACGTGTCCAGCGCGCGCGACATGGTCGCGATCCTGAACGCCGCGGCACGCTACCCGGCGATCGCCCGCATCACCAGCCAGCGCAGCCAAGCCGTGCAGGTCAACGGCCGGGCACGGCTGGTGCACAACACCAACGGGCTGGTCGGCGCCGCGAGCTGGCACGTGCTGCTTTCGAAGACCGGCTTCACGAACGACGCAGGGCGCTGCCTGGGCATGCGCGCTGCGTTCGGCCCGCGCACCGTGACCATCGTGCTGCTGGGCGCCGCCAAGCGCTCGCAGCGCTCGCGCGACGCGCAGACCATCCTGCGCTGGCTGGCCGCGGAATCGAATGCCCGGCGCGCGGCGCTGCTCTGAAGGCGCAGCTGGCTGTTGCGCCGGCTAGTGGCAGCCTACTTGCGGCCGTCGCGCGCGCCGCTGCAACCGCCGCTGTCGTCGAGCAGCGACAGCAGCGTGGGCGCGAGCGCCTTCAGCAGCTGGACCGGCATCGCGCTGGTGAACTTGTAGTTCACCGCGTCGGGCTCGTGCACATAGGCCATCAGCACGCCGAAGTACCTGTCGCCGATCAGGAAGGCCAGCGTCGCCGAGCGGTTGACCACGCGGGAAGAGACCAGCTTGCCGCCGGGCCCGTAGACATCGAAGCGGTGGTCGCCGGTGCCTGTCTTGCCGCCGATCTTCACCACGCTGCCGTCGTGCAGCACCAGCGCGCCCTTGAGCCGCTTGGCAGTTCCCGCCTCCACCACCCCGAACAACGCGCGCCGCACCACGTCCGCGATCTCGGGCGCCAGGACGCGCTGCGGCTGCGGCGGCTGGTAGGCCATGCGGGTCTCGTACGGCGTGCCCCGCGCGAACTGCAGCGACGCCACGCGGACCACCGGCAGGCGCAGCCCGCGGTTGACGATGATGCCCATCAGCTCGGCCAGGGCCGCGGGCCTGTCGCCCGAGGCGCCGAGCGCGCTGGCGTATGAGGGGGTGAGCGCATCGAAGGGATAGCCCAGCCGCCGCCAGGCCTTCTGGACCTCGCCAAAGGCGTCCGCTTCCAGCAGGTTGCGGATGCGCGAGTCCTGCGCGCCCTTGTGG
>DATCSE010000019.1:0-3630 GCA_036568605.1 Burkholderiaceae bacterium
CGCGCGCCAGCCGCTCCGCATATTCGGCCTTCGCGAGCCGCAGCCCCTCCGCATGGCCGGCTTCGCGGGCGCGCTGCGCAGCGAGCTGGGCCTGAGCGGCGATGCGCGCCGCCTCGCCGCGCGCCGCCTCGAGCACGCCGCCCGCATCGAGCAGCGCTGCATACTCGGCCTCCTTCAGCACCTTGCGTTCGGAAAGCAGCTGCAGGTTCTCGGTGGTGATCAGAAAAGCCAGTCCCATGGCGCCAGCCTCTCGGGCACGATGCACGACAGCATCAGTTCGGTCAGTTGATCGTGTTGCCGCGCGTTCAGCGCCGGCACCTGCAACGCGGCCACACGGCGCGGCAACATGCGTTGCAAGCGCTGCAACGCCGCATCGCCTTCCGGCGCGAGCGCGGCCAGCAGCAACCGGTAGCCGCGTTCCATCAGCACGCGCCCGCAGCTCGCGGGGCGCTCCTGCAGCGGATGCGCCGACATGCGCAGCTCGGTCGGCTGCGGCGCGCGCTCGAGCGCGAACTCGACCGCATCGGCGTCGATGCGGCGTGCCTGGCGGCGCATCTGCGCGCTCAGCGCACCGCGGCGCGGGCGCAGCAGCGGCAGGTGGGCGCACAGGCTGAGGTAGAACGCGAGCCGGCGAAGCGATGTCGGGTCGAGCAGCAGCAGGCGCTTGCGGCGCGAATCGAACGCGTAGTCCGACTCGAACCCGAGCACGCCGCGCTGCCGCAGCACGTCGGCGAGCACGGTCTGTGCGGAGGGCTTCCATGCGCGCGCGGCGACGCGCTGACGAATCGGCCAGCTCGCGGGCAGCCAGCTCGGATGCAGGGTGGCCTCGGGATGCAAGTTGAAGCGCAGCACCAGCCGCAGCAAGGCCAGCGGGCCGGTCTCGGGTGCGGCGACCGAAATGGCGGCGGAGAGATCGCTCATCTCAACACGTCCAACCACCGTTCTCGAAGGCCCCGGTTCGCACAGAGGCTTCGACAGGCTCAGCCCGAACGGGTCGCGCCATACCACCGTTCGCCCTGAGCAGGGGACTGAGCTTGTCGAAGCCTGTCCTGAGCCCTGTCGAAGGGGCCCCGTGTCGAAGGGTCTCGGCGGTTCGCACAGAGGGCTTCGACAGGCTCAGCCCGAACGGGTGGACGGCGGAAGGTCTCGAGTTCATGTCACCGCCGCAGCACTTCGCGCTGCATCCATGTGCGCCAGTCGAGCCCACGGCGGCGCAGCAGCGTGGGCAGCACCATCAGCGAGGCGGCCGCTGCGAGCAGCAGCACCAGCAACGTGACGGCCGCCTGGGTCGACAGCACGCCGAGGATCAGACGCTGGCCTGCCGCGTCGTCTCCCGCCGCAACCGGGGTCGCCGGCCGCTGCGCCTCGAACAGCGACAGCGACACCTGATCCGCGTTCAGCCCTTCGATGCTGTGCGCGACCATGTCCTTGACCGCCGGTGCGAGCAGCCGCAGGTCCACGTCGGGCCGGTGCTTGATGAACACCGCGGCCGACGACGGGCGGATCTTGTCGCTCAACGGATCGTTCGACGGGATCACGACGTGGACCCGCGCCGCGACCACACCGTCGATCGAGCGCAGCGTCTGCGACAGCTCCTGCGACACCGCGTAGATGTAGCGCATGCGCTCCTCGGCCGGCGTCGACACCAGCCCCTGCTTCTGGAACATCTCGCCGATGCTCGCGTAGCGCTCGTGCGGCAGCCCCTGCGACTTCAGCAGGTCCAGCGCCGCGCCGACGCGGTTCTCGTCGACCTGCACCTGCCAGTTGGCGCCTTCGACAACTTCCTTGCGCGCGGCGATCCCGCCGGCGGACAGCGCCGCGACGATCTCGTTGGCCTCCTGCTCGTTCAGGCCGGAGTACAGCGCGGCCTTGCAGCCGGCGAGCGCGACGGCGAACGCGAGCGCGCCCAGCACGTGCACGAAACGGCGAAGCGATGAATGCGTCTTCATCGCGTACCTCACTGTTGGTTCTTCAACAGGTTGCCGAACAGGCTGGTCGCCGCGCTGGCCAGGCTGGTCGAGATGTGCAGCTTGGAGAACAGCATCTGCGCCTCCATCGCGTTGCTGGTCATCGCGAACATGCTGCGGATCGGGTCGCCGACATCGAACGACTGCAGCATGCTGTGGCGGATGTCTTCGAACGAGCGGGTGTTGGACCACTGCTCGACGAACGAGGTCGAGACGTTGCCGAACGCGCCCGGCGTGCCGGCGGCGGACGGCGTCAGCGCGGTGGCGCCTTTCATCAGCGTCGCGAACATCTTCGTTTCGGTCGGCGCGAACTGGGGTCCCTGAGCAGCTTGTGCGGTCTGCGCCGCTTGCGCCGCGGCGGCGGCCGTGCCGGGTGCGGCGACTTGCGCTGCACCGGCGGTCAGTGCAATCGGATCGGTCATGGCTCACCTCTCGCGGTGATGGCCGAGCGCGCCTCGCGAGGCGGCTCGACGAAGAAAGCGGGCGGGCGGCGCCGCGCACGCGAGCGCCGCCGCCCTCACGACAACGTCAGGACGCTCGCGCCGCCGCCTTCGTGTCGCCGGCCACGCCCTTGGCGGTCTCGGTGGCCGCGGCACTGGCCGCGTTGATGGTCTGCGCCGATGTGGTGGCGGCCTGGATCGTCGTCTGCACGGTGATGCTCGCCGCTTGCAGCCGCGCGCTTTCGGCGGCGGCCTGGTTCATCGCGGCGATCGAGGTGTCTACGGTGGACATGCTTGCTCTCCTGGCTGATGGGATGGTGAGGAACAGAGAAGAGGCCGGGGTCGGCCGTCGAACGACCCCGCGGCCGTGCCGCGAGGCATTCCAAGCGACGCGTCGCCGCTTGAAATTCGGGGGATGGCGGCAGTCGTCGTCATTTGCGTGTCGCGCTGCCGCCGCTGTTGTTGTTGTTGCCGTTGTTGTTGTTGCCGCCGCTGAGCACGAGCCCGTTGGCGTCGATGCGCTGCAACTCGGCGCCGGACTTCAGCACCGAGCCTTCGTAGTAGCGGTTGCCGTTGGCGAGCTGGATCGAGCGCAGCCCGTCGTCGCCTTCGGTGATGCCGACCAGCCGCGCCGGCAGCACCTCCTGCCATGCGGCCCACTGCGCGCGCAACGCGGCTTCCTTGTCGACCGCGGGTGCGGGGCGGTACTGGACCTTGTCCGACACCAACACCGCGGGGTACAGCTCCTCGCCGAGACGCCGCACCTTCTCGCGCACCGCATCGTCGTCGGCCGTGCCGGACAGCACCAGCCGGCCCTTGCCGGCATACCCGACCGCGACGCCCGGCGCACCGACGAAGCGGCGCGCCTGCTCGACCAACTCGTCGGCCGCATAGACGCTGGCTCCGACGCGATCGCCGAACGGCTGCAACGCCTGTTGCAGCGCCTGCTTGCGCAAGCGCGATTCGACAAATCCCTTGACGATCACATGCCCGCCCGGTGCGGCGACGGCCTCCACCTCGCCGAACGGCGCGAGCGCCTTCTCGACATCGGCCAGCGTCGCCGTCGCACCACCGCGCGCCGGCGTGCCATCGCCGCCGGCCCACAGCGCGACACCGAGCAGCCCGGCGCAGGCGAGCACCAGCAACGTCGCACCAGCCCAGAAGCCAGCGCCCCGGCCGGGCGCCGCGGCCCGCGCGGCCGGCATCGCGTCGCCCGGCAGCAC
>DATCSE010000020.1:0-38379 GCA_036568605.1 Burkholderiaceae bacterium
TTGCTCTGCCAGCCGGTCGAGCCGAAGTTGACGATGGAGCCGCCGCCCAGCCGCTTCATGCCCGGCACGACGGCCTGGATCGCGAAGAACGCCGGGCGCTCGTTGATCGCCATGCGCTCCTCCCAATAGGCTGGCGTCACCTGCTCCAGCGTGTGCCGGTCGTCGCTCGCGACGTTGTTGACCAGCGCGTGGAAGTCGCCGAGCTCGGCGGCCGCATCGGCGATCGCGCTCTGCAGCGCGGCGATGTCGCGCACGTCGCAGGCGCGCCACCACGGGCGGGCATGGCCGGCGGCCTGGATCGCGTCGGCCAGCGCGGCGCTCGCGGCTTCGGCGATGTCGATGAACGCAACCCGCGCGCCCTGCTGTGCGAAGGCCTCGACCATCGCCGCCCCGATGCCGGAGCCGCCACCGGTGATGAACACGCGCCGGTCGCGCAGGCTGGGGTAACGGGTTTCGTTGTTGAGGGTGTCTCCAGTCATCACAAGGGTCCAGTCATTGATATATTGATTTGGATATGGCAGAAGTCGATTTCTTTATTTTTCGCGTATCAGTGTGCAGGGATACGATGCGCCGCGTCAAGTTTCAACGTCAGCGCTACCGTTCCGAGGAGACTCCCCATGTCATCGCCGAAGAAGCCGTCTCGCCGCAGCCAAGCGTGGTTCGGCAAGGCGGACCGCGATGGCTTCGTGCATCGAAGCTGGATCAAGAACCAGGGCTATCCGCATGACCTGCTCGATGGCCGGCCGGTCATCGGCATCTGCAACACCTGGAGCGAGCTGACGCCGTGCAATGGCCACTTCCGCGAGCTTGCGGAATTCGTCAAGCGCGGCGTCTACGAGGCCGGCGGCTTCCCGCTCGAGTTCCCGGTGATGTCCACCGGCGAGACGCAGATGCGGCCGACCGCCATGCTGTTCCGAAACCTTGCGTCGATGGACGTCGAGGAGTCGATACGCGGCAACCCGATCGACGGCGTCGTGCTGCTGATGGGCTGCGACAAGACGACGCCGGCGCTGCTGATGGGCGCCGCGAGCTGCGACCTGCCGACGATAGGCCTGTCCGGCGGCCCGATGCTGAACGGCAAGTTCCGCGGCAAGGACATCGGCTCGGGCACCGGCGTCTGGCAGATGAGCGAGATGGTTCGCGCAGGCGAGATGAGCTTCGAGGAGTTCACCGAGGCCGAGAGCTGCATGCACCGCTCCAAGGGCAGCTGCATGACCATGGGCACCGCGTCGACGATGGCCTCGATGGTCGAGGCGCTGGGCATGTCGCTGCCGGAGAACGCCGCGCTGCCGGCCGCCGACACGCGGCGCAACCGCCTCGCGCAGCTCACCGGGCGGCGCATCGTCGAGATGGTCAAGGAGGATCTGCGCATGTCGAAGATCCTGACCCGCCAGGCCTTCGAAAACGCGATCCGCACCAATGCCGCGATCGGCGGCTCGACCAACGCGGTGATCCATCTGCTCGCGGTCGCCGGGCGCATCGGCGTCGAGCTGACGCTGGCCGACTGGGACCGTCTGGGCGCCGAGCTGCCGTGCCTGGTCGACCTGCAGCCCTCGGGCCGCTTCTTGATGGAGGACTTCTGCTACGCCGGCGGCCTGCCGGTCGTGATGCGCGAGATCCAGCACCTGCTGCACCTCGACGCGCCGACCGTCAACGGCAAGACCATCGGCGAGAACGTCGCGAACGCACGCTGCTGGAACCGCGAGGTGATCCGCCCGTTGGAAGAGCCGTTCAAGCCGGCGGCCGGCATCGCGGTGCTGCGCGGCAACCTCGCGCCCGATGGCGCGGTGATCAAGCCGTCGGCCGCGTCCGAGCATCTGCTGAAGCACCGCGGCCGCGCGGTCGTGTTCGAGAGCATCGAGGAGTTCCACGCGCGCATCGACGACGAGTCGCTGGACATCGACGAGAACTGCGTGATGGTGCTGAAGAACTGCGGCCCGCGCGGTTACCCCGGCATGGCGG
The DNA here is from genome assembly GCA_036568605.1 of Burkholderiaceae bacterium. Lineage (GTDB taxonomy): Bacteria > Pseudomonadota > Gammaproteobacteria > Burkholderiales > Burkholderiaceae_C > DATCSE01. The sequence goes on from DATCSE010000020.1 coordinate 1,963, forward strand.
AGGTCGGCAACATGCCGCTGCCGCCGAAGGTGCTGCGCAAGGGCATCACCGACATGGTCCGGATCTCCGATGCGCGCATGAGCGGCACCGCCTACGGCACGGTCGTGCTGCACACCTCGCCCGAGGCGGCGGCCGGCGGCCCGCTCGCGCTGGTGCAGGACGGCGACATCATCGAGCTCGACGTCGCGGCCCGGCGCCTGCACCTCGAGGTCAGCGACGCCGAGCTCGAGCGCCGCCGCGCGAAGTGGCAACCGCCCGAGCCGCCGAAGCGCGGCTGGTACAAGCTGTACGTCGACCACGTGCAGCAGGCGCACCTGGGGGCCGACCTCGATTTCCTGGTCGGAGGCAGTGGCGCAGAAGTGCCGCGCGATTCACACTAGCGCGATGACCCACGCCCCGCGCCTGCTCGCCGAACCGCGCTGCATCTGGGACGCGCGGGCATCGCTGGGCGAAGGCACGTGCTGGTCCGAGCGCGAGCAATCGCTGTACTGGGTCGACATCCTCGGCAAGCAGCTGCACCGCTGCCAGCCGGACGGCGGCATGCGCCGCAGCTGGCATTTCGACGAGACGATCTCGGCCGTGGCCGAACGCGAGCACCACACCGGGCTTGCGGTGACGCTGCGCCGCGGCCTCGCGCTGTTCGACCCGGCCAGCCTGTCGCTGAAGCGCCTGCACGAACCGGAACGGGAGCGCGTGAACAACCGCTTCAACGATGGCAAGTGCGACCGCGCCGGCCACTTCTGGGGCGGCACGATGGACTTCGACTGTCAGGCGCCCAGCGGCGCGCTGTATCGCTTCGATGCGAACGGCCAGGCCGCACGCGTGGCCGACGTTCGATGGCCGGTGACCAACGGCCCGACCTGGTCCCTGGACGGACGCACGCTGTTCCTGAACGAGACCGTGGGCGGCTGCGTGCATGCCTTCGATGTCATCGCGCCGGCACGCGGTGACCTCGGTCCGCCGCGCCTGTGGCTGCGGTTCGGCGAGGCCGACGGCGTCCCCGACGGCATGACCACCGATGCCGCCGGACGCCTCTGGATCGCGCACTGGGGCGGCTGGTGCGTCACCTGCCACGACGGCGAAACGGCGCGCGAGCTGCTGCGCGTGCCGCTGCCGGCGAGCCAGATCACCAACGTCGCATTCGGCGGCCCGAACCTGACAACCGTGTTCGTCACCAGCGCGCGGGTCGGCCTCAACGAGGCGCAACTCGCGAACGAGCCGCTGGCCGGCGCCGTGTTCGCATTCGAGACCGATGCAGCGGGTCTCGCCCCCGCCCTCTACGCGGGATGACACTGGAGTACACACGATGAGCGGATTCGACATCGTCTGGCTCGAAGCACATGGGCAGCGGCTGGCCCTGGTGCCGGCACTCGGCGGCGGCGTGGCCGCATGGAAATGGGGGTCCGGGCCCGACGCGGTCGACCTGTGGCGGCCCTGGGACGGTGCCAGCGACGACCGCTACACGCTCGCATCGTTCGCGATGCTGCCGTGGTCGAACCGGATCTCCGCGGGCGGCTTCCAGCACGAGGGCCGCTTCCACGGCATGCGGCCGAACCGGGCCGGCGAGCCGTACCCTATCCACGGCGACGGCTGGCTGCAGCCGTGGACGCTGACCCGCGTCTCCGCCGGCCGCGCCGTGCTCCAGCTCGATTCGCAGCGCTTCGAAGGCAACCCGTATGTCTACGACGGGATGCAGGAGTTGCGCCTGGTCGACGGGGGGCTGGACCAGATGGTCTGCGTCGTGAACCGCGGCAGCACTGCGCTGCCGTTCGGCCTGGGCTTGCACCCTTGGTTCCCGCGCACGCCGCAGACCCGGCTGCATGCGCAGGTCGATGGCGTCTGGCTCAGCGGGCACGATCCGATCCCGACCGGTCACACGACGCAACTGCCCGATGGCTGGGATCTGCGCGGAGGCGCCTCGATGACCCGAGGCGACCTGATCGACAACGCCTACACCGGCTGGGACGGCCGCGCCCGCATCGAATGGCCGGAACGCGGCCTCGCGCTGCAGATGCGCACGCTGCCGATCCAGACGCCGAACGGCCCGCGTCCGCCGACCTACTGCCTGCTCTACCGGCCGCCCGCCGGCAACGCGTTCTGCTTCGAGCCGATCACCCATCCCATCGATGCGTTCCACTTCGACGACAAGCCCGGCCTCGTGACGCTCGCGCCAGGGCAGGCGCTGGGGCTCAGCGTCGAGTGGCGCGTCATCGCGACGGCGCGGCCCTGAGGCTGCTCATCCGACGACGCGGCGGTCCGCGGCCTTGAACCGGCTTCGACCGTACGAGGTCAGCGCCGCGATCCACAACAGGCCGGCCGCCGGCGCCAATGCGAGCGCCCCTTGTTCGAGCCAGGCCGGCGTGCCGACCGCGCTGGCCCCGGCACGCTGTGCGATCCAGATCAGCGCCAACACAAAGGCCGCGGACGCCGCGAATCGCCGCCAGATGGCATAGAGGCCCGGCGCGAGGCGGCACAGCATCAGCAACGGCGGCAGCACCGCGGCGAGCAGTGCCAGCTGCATCGCCTCGATGCCGAGGTTGAATGCCAGCAACGCCAACGCGTGCTGCACCGGCGTCAGGCCCGCCCCCCACAGGCTGGCCGAGAACGCCATCCCGTGGATCAGCCCGAAGCCCAGCGCCATCCAGACCTCGGCCTTCGCGAACAGCGGTCGCCACGCATGCACCGCGGCGATCGCGATCGTCGCCGCCACAGCCACCTCGACCGGTTGCGCCGGCAGGGCCAGCAGGCCGGTGCTGCCCAGCGCCAGCGTGATCGTGTGGCCCGCGGTGAACGCCGAGACCACCCACGCGGTGCGGCGCAGCGCCGGCCGCACCGGCCGCACCTCGCGCCAGCGGCGGTGCTGCGCCGCGAGCGGCGCGACCACCAGCAGCATCAGCAGGAACAGCAGATGGTCGGTCCCCTCGGCGATGTGCAGCGCGCCGCCCTGCAGCAGGCTCAGCACACCGGAGCCGGCGCGCGCCTGCGCCAGCGGAATCGCCAGGCTGTCGTGCCCGTAGCTCAGCTCGCCGAGCAGCACCGGCGGCTTGCCGACGAAGCCGCCGGCCCAATCGTTGCGCAGCGAGACCAGCACGCGGTGCGTGCGCACCTCGTGCGTGATCGCGTCGTAGCGCAGCGTCGGGGTCCGCGCATCGAGGCCGGCGGGCGCACGCCATTCGATCACCGCGTTCAGCTCGGCCGAGGCGTCCGTGCCGATCACCTCGAGTCGCGGCGGCGTAGCCTGCCAATCCTGCCCGCCGCTGCGCACGCCCACGTGCTGCAGCAGGTAGCGCGACAGTTCGTCGCCGTACTGCGCCAGCAGCGTGCTCGCGTGGTCGGCCAGATCCTGGCCGAAGCCGTACTCGAGCCGGTTCAGCGGCAGCTGCAGCGTCAGCTCGAGACCCGCCGGCGTCGTATCGATCCACACGCGGCTCTCGGGCATCGGGTGGGCCGAGGCGAACGGGCTCCACAGGCCGCACAGCAGCCCGCAGAGCCACGCGATCAGCGCGGCGCGCAAGCGCTGCACGCCGCAGTCGTCAGCTGATGCACTTGCCACCGTAGTCGCCGTACTTGTCGCGCCAGATCGTGTGGTAGTGGATGTCGGTGCTGAAGATCACGCCGCTCTGCACCGAGAACTCGATCCACACGCGCGGGCCTTCGATGCGGAAGTAGTTTCCCTTGGTCGTGACCGTGCCGCTGCCCGAATAGGCGACGTAGGTCGACGCGAGCGCGGTGCTGTCCAGGTATGCGCTGAGCAGATCGCTCGCGTATTCGCTGGCCTGCGTGTTCACGTACGCGTTGATCACCGCCTGCACCAGCGCCTGGTCGGCGGACGAGAGGCTGCTGTACAGCAGGCCGTGCTCGGTGACGCTGGAGTAGCTGCGCGGGCAGGTGCCGTCGATGTTGCCGGTGCCGTTGGCGCCGAACAGCAGGTCGCTGTAGGTGCCGCTGAGCTTCGCGCCGGAGTACGCGGTCAGCGCGCTGCCGAGGTTGGACATCGCGGTGCGCTGCGCTTCCATCGGGTCGTAGGTCGTGCCGCTCTGCGTGAACGAACCCTTGGGCTCGACGCCCAGGAACATCGGCGTCGGCGACTTGTACGTGCCGTTGAACGCGATGTTGTAGGTCAGGTGGTGGCCGGTGAGCTGCAGCATCCAGAAGTCGCTGGTCGACGGCGTGCCGAGGAACGCGATGTAGTACTGGCCGGCGCCGTAGCTGCTGCCGCCGCCGTTCGCGTTCAGGTAGTCGTCGGCGGCTTGCAGGCCGATGTGCAGCGTATTGCCGGTCGAGCTCAGCGCGGTCGCGATCAGCGTGCGCGCGGCGGTCTGCTGCGCGGTGCTGAGGCTGCCCCAGGTGATGCCGTTGCGCGCGACCAGGGCGGCCGGCAGGTTCGACCACTTGCGCGCGGTGTCCAGGCTCCACGACAGTTGCACGGTCGACTGCTGCGACGAGCTCAGCGTGTTGTAGAACGCCATCGCCGCGGTGTAGACGCTCGCGCTCAGCGCCGAGCTGCTGCTGGAGGTGGTCGTCGTGACCGTCAGCGTCGCGGTGCTGCTGGTGACCGAGCCGGCCGAGTTCGAGACGACCACGTCGTAGCTGCCGGCATCCGAGCTGCTCACCGAGCTGATCGTGTAGCTGCTGGCGGTGGCGCTCGAGATCGCGGTGCCGCCCTTGCGCCACTGATAGCTCAGCGTGCCGTCGCCGCTCGCGACGACCGTGAAGGTCACGCTGCTGCCGGATGCGACCGACTGCGACGACGGTTGCGTGGTGATGGTGGGTGCGCTCGTCGTCGTCGAGCTGTCGTCGGAGCCGCCGCAGCCGCCGACGAACGCCGTCGCGGCGAGCATCACGATGAATAGGACACGGTCAATCACGATGGGCTTTCCCCTCTTTCTCCGTTGATGAGGGCGCGAGGTGCGGAACTTCCGGGCCGATGGCCTGTCGGATGCTCTCCGCGCCTCGCGCGTATCGAGTCGCCGGCTGCGGACCACCTGCGGCAGCGGCTCCGGCAACATCGGCGTGAGCATCGCGGCCGAACGTTGCTCGTGCGTTGCTTGGGAGATAGCCCGTTCGACGGCGCGATCGCGCCTGGTTATCGCGTTGTCGGCGTTCCCTCAACGACCCTGCCGCAACCCTCGCAGGTCCTTCAGGATTTGCCTCGACCGTCGAATCGGATGAGCGAGCCGCGGTATCGTCCGTCTCCTGGCAGCGTGGCAAGGAGGGAACGATGCTCCAGGTGAAGTCGATTTCTCGAACGATGATCGTCGCGTGGCTGCTGTCCGCCGCCTCTGGGCTGCAGGCCCAGGTGCCGGTGTCGGCGAATCCGAACCAGGAGCAGATGCTCGCCGGCGGCGAGGCCAAGGCCGTTGCGAACAAGCGGCTGGTCTACGACTTCTGGCGCGAGGTGTTCGAGGGCGGGCACATGGAGTTCGCCGATAAGTACATGGCCGAGTCGTACATCCAGCACAACCCGAACGTGCCCACCGGGCGTGCCGCGTTCGTCGAGTTCTTCAGCAAGGTCGCGAAGCCCAAGCCCGTCCAGGCCAGGATCCAGGCGCCGCTGGTGGCGATCGTCGCCGAGGGCGATCTCGTGATCCTCGCGTTCGCGCGTGAAGGCACCGACCCCAAGGATCCGGCCCAGAAGTACACGACCACGTGGTTCGACATGTTCCGCATCGAGAGCGGGAAGATCGCGGAACATTGGGATCCCGCGACCAAGCGCTAGCGCCGACTCGTTCAGCACTTCGCCGACAATCGTGAGCTGACGCGGCAGCCGTTGCCGATTCGGGGTTCCAGATGGTCGTGTGGCGCGCACCCGGGCGAGGCAGACCGGCATGAGCGAACAGCCGTTGCTGATCGCGCTGGTGGCCGTGCAGTTCCTGGTTCATGCGCTGGGCTGGGCGATGGTGGCGCGGCTCACCGGGCGCTGGCGCGCGGCCGAAGGCCACTTCGCGCTGTTCTGGCTGTTGCTGGCCGCGGGCCTGATGATGTACGTGCCGCACCTGCCGGCCGGCAGCGCGCCGCGCAACCTCGGCGACCTGATGATCATCACGTCGAGCGCGCTGCAATACCGCGGGATGGCGCTGTACTGGGGCCAACTCACCCGCAACCGCACCTACCTGCTCGTGCTGACGGCCGCCGTGTGCGTGCTGTGGCTGAGCTTCTCGCAGGTCAACGGCCACGGCATGCGCGTGGCCAACGTCTGCGTGTGGTGCGCCGTGATGATCGTCGCGACCGTGCGGCTGATCTGGCAGCGCGCCCGCGCGGCGATGCCGACCTTCACCGCAGTGGTGACCGGCGGCTATGCGGTGCTGGCGCTCGCGCTGTTCGCCCGTGCGGTGCAAGCATTGAGCGTTCCGCCAGAGACGAAGATCTCGATCGATGCCGCGCTGCACTCCAACATACCGCTCGCGATCGTGGTGATGTTCGTCGGCGGCCTGGTCAACCTCGCGCAGATCCGCCTCGTGCTGAGCCGGGTGCTGCAGCAGCTCACCGCGCAGGCCCAGACCGATGCCTTGACCGGCGCCGTCAACCGTCGCGGGCTGATGCAGTACGTCGAGCAACTGCACGCGCGGGCCGGCCGGAGCGGGCATGGCTACGTCGTGCTGATGGTCGACGTCGACCACTTCAAGGCGATCAACGACCAGCATGGTCACTTCGAAGGCGACCACGTGCTCAAGCGCGTCGCGCAGAACCTGCGCGACGGCGTGCGGGTCGGCGACGTGGTCGCGCGCTGGGGCGGCGAGGAGTTCTGCGTGGTTCTGCCGCGGACGCAGCTGGTCGAGGCCCGCTTGCTGGCGGAGCGGTTGATCCTCGGGGTCTCGGCCACCGGCACGCCGCGCGTGACCGTCAGCATCGGCCTGGCCGAGGCGCACCCCGGCGCCGAAGCTGCCGACGAGGTCATACGCCGTGCCGATGCGGCGCTGTACGGTGCCAAGCAGGGCGGCCGCAACCGCGTGGTCACGGCGGCGCAGATGGCGCCGGCCGGCTGAGCGCGCCTCGCGCGCGCCGACTCGTGCCTCAGGCCGGGTACAGGCCGTGGGTGCGCGCGTACAGCCGCGTCATTCCCAGCAGCGCGTCGATGTTCGGCGTCGGTTGCGCGAGCCGGCGTCCGATCTCGTGCACCGCGGTGACGATGGTGTCGAGCTCGATGGCCCGGCCCGCTTCGACGTCCTGCAGCATCGAGGTCTTGAACGCGCCGAGCTTGGCCGTCACCGCATGCCGGTCCTCGGGGCTCTGCGTGATCGTCAGCCCCAGCGCGGCGCCGAGCGCCGCGGCCTCTCGCATCGCGGCCGAGCAGAACTCGCGCGCCAGCGGATCGGCCAGCACGCGGTCTATCGTCGCGCCGGTGATCGCCGAGATCGGGTTCATCGTCAGGTTGCCCCAGAGCTTGTACCAGAGGTCGTAGCGCACGTTCGCCGATTCGGTGACATCGAAGCCGCCCTCGCGCAGCAGCGCGGCGACCGGCGCAACCCGCGTCGATGCGCCGCCGGCCGGCTCGCCGATGATCAGCCCCTGCCCCATCGCATGCCGCACGAGTCCCGGCTCGGGGCTGGAGGTGCTCGCATGCACGACGCAGCCCAGCACCTGCGCCTGCGGAATGCGCGCCGCGATGCGGCCGCCGGGATCCACGCTTTCGAGCGGCGCATCGCCCAGCACGGTGCCGCGGCTGAACCACCACGGCACGCCGTTCATCGCGGGCAGCACGACGGTCCGCGGCCCCATCAGTTCCGCGACGACCGGCGCGACCGCCGACATCGCGGTGCCCTTGACGGCGACGACGACCAGGTCCTGCACGCCCAGCGATGCGGCCTGCTCCGCGACCGCCGCCACCGGCGCCTGGATCAGCTCGCCGCCCTGTTGCAGACGCCAGCCGTGCCGGCGCAACGCCTCCAGCGTGGCACCGCGCGCGACCGCGCTGACCTCGCAATGGCCGGCGTGTGCGAGCCGCGCCCCGATGAATCCGCCGATCGCGCCGGCGCCGACGATGCAGACCTTCATGGACCGTTCCCCTTCATGCGCGCCGCGTTCCGTGCGCCCCGCGCCGATTCTCGTGGAAGCGTACGGGTCAATCGGCGCCAGCCGACAGCACGCGCCCCTGCACCACGTCGCCGGCCCGCGCGAACGCGCCGGCGCCCAGGTGATGCAGCGTGTGCAGCGCGCTGTTGTCGTCGGTGAACGACCAGCGCCCGTTCGCGAACACGCGCGCATCGGCCTGCGCCGAGACGACCTCGACGAAGAACGTGTCGTACGCCTGCTCGGTGTGCGGCTCGCGGATCACCTTGCATTCCAGCCAGGCGACGCAGCCGTCGACCAGCGGCAGGCCCAGCGCGGGGCCGTCGAAATGCGCGATGCCGAAACGCGCGAACTTGTCGACGCCCGCATCGTCGCGACCCGAGAGACTGCCGACGGTGTAGGTCAGGTCGGCCAACGCGGCGCACGGCAGGTTCAGCGCCAGCACGCCGCTGGCCAGCACGAGCTCGCGCGTATAGGTGCTCTTGTCGATCACGACGGCGATGCGCGGCGGCGTGAACTCCACCGGCATCGACCAGGCGGCCGCCATCACGTTGCGGCGTGCACCGTCCTGCGTGCTGATCAGGACGGTCGGACCATGGTTGACGAGGCGGCTGGCGTGGCGGAGTTCGACGGGGTGCTTCATGCAACGAGTCTAGGGGCTGATCCCGACAACTGGGGACACCTGGGGACATAGGGATGGCCAGCCGCGCACAGCCGTCTAGAGTCGACTGGGGGCTTGCGCCCCCGACGCACGCTCGAGCAGGAGAAGCACCATGAGCGACGATCGCGCCCCGATCTTCATCAGCCACATCTCGGGCGAGGCCGACATGGCGGCGCTGCTGCGGCAACTCGTCGACGAGGATTTTCCCGGCCGGGTCGAGTTCTTCACGTCCACCGATGTCGGCAGCATCAACACGGGAGCGGACTGGCTGAAGGCGATCACGCGGGCGATCGAACGCGCCAGCACGGTGATCGTGCTGTGCAGCCGCGACTCGGTCCACAAGCCGTGGGTGCAGTTCGAGCTCGGCGCAGCGTGGATCAAGGGCGTGCCCATCATCCCGGTGTGCCACTCGGGCCTGAAGGTGGATGCGCTGCAGGAGCCGCTGTCGCGACTGCAGGGGCTGGAGCTCGGCACCGAGCTCGGGCTCGAGCGGCTGTTCCAGGGCGTCTCCAAGGCGCTCGGCATCGAGACGATCGCGCCGACGCGCGTGCAGGACAAGCTGGCGCGCATCGCGTATCTCGAAGGGCGCTTCAAGCGCGAGCTGTCGCGGCAGTTCGAGCTGTACATGGACATCGTCGTCGCGGCGCCGGGCCGGCTCGCAAGCCCGGTGATCCCCGACGACTCGCGCGTCGAATCGGATGCCGATTCGCTCGAGCTGTTCGGCCTGGCGCCGGATGCAAACTGGACCTGGAAGGATATCGTCGAAGCCGCGCAGAAGACCACCGACCGGCGCTGGCTGGGACAACTGCAGGAGGCCGTCTTCGCCGCGAGCAACAGCCGGCTGTTCAAGCCGGTGCAGGCGATCTATCACGCCGAGCGCGCGTCGTACCAGCCGCAGCTGGCGCGGCGCGAAAGCTTGCAGGGCGGCGCCTGCCGCTTCCACATCCACTTCGTCGAGACCACGGTGGCGCCGCTGTTCGAAGTGCAGAACGACTTCGGCCTGCTGGCGACCTTGCTGCGCCTGGGCCTGCGCTTCCGCTATGAAGTGATCGAGCGCGCGCAGCGCCTGACGGACCCGGACCGCATCAATCCGAAGACCGGGCAGACCGCGCTGGCCGAGCTGCTCGCACAGCTGCGCGGCGCGATCGAGGTCATCGAGACCGATGCGCTTTCGCGCGGCGCGGAGAACATCAGCCGCGACGCCGTCCTGGCGCTCTTCAACGGGGCCGATGCGGACGCGATGGCGGAGGTCCAGCAGGCCTGGGACGAATCGCGGGCGCTGCTCTTTCGCACCCTGCCACCCCTGAGCGCCGCCGAGACCAACGAGGCGATTGCCCGCATGCGTTGGCTCAATGCGCGCTTCATGGTGCTGGGCACACGCCGCTTCCACGAGATGGTGAAGGCGCGCTGGGGCGCGGCCCCGAGGAGCGTCCGGAATCTGCATCGCGCGGCCTGAAGCAAACCGTACGAGGCGCGGCTCAGGCAGCTCGTCGAGCCTGGACGGTGGGGACCTTGTCGCGCGTGTCTGCGACCGCAACATGCCGACGCGCTCACGGCCCCGTGCCGCTGCCGTAGAACCTGCCGGCGACCCGCGCCGCCTGCGACCGCATCTCGTTTCGGGCCTGCTCCGACAAGTACCAGCCCAGCGGGTACAGCACGGCGCCGCGTTCCAGCTGCAACGCGACGCCTTCGGCCGCTGTCGGCGCGGCTCCGTCTTGCGGCAGCGCACGATTGAAGTCCGCGACCTCGTCGAGCAGCCGCGCCTCCGCCAGACGCCCGCCGGCGCCGGTGCCGCCGACATTCTTCGCGGTCACGGCCGGCCCCAGCAGATCCGAATACAGCGTCAGCGGTCCCTGGCACGTGGGGGTCGTCACGTCGTACTCGCGCTTGCCGCTGCTGCGCAGCGCCTCGGCACGCAAGCGTTCCCTCGGCACCGCCACCCCTTGTGCGGTGGACTGGGCGATCGACTTGGACTTCTCTTGCGGCTGGCACTTGGCCAGCTCGTCGTCGCTGCGCTCCTCGTAGTTCACGAACAGCGCCCGCAGCCGCAGATGCGAACGCAGCCAGGCGAGCTTGGCTTGCGTTTCGTCGGGCGCATCCGCACGCGCTGCATCCAGCACGCGCCGCACGGCACGAAGGATGTCCTGGGTGGTCTGGGCACCGCTGTTGTCGAAATAGCCGCCGTCCGCGAGGTGCAGGCAATCCGGCACCAGCCCGAGCCAGGACCTGAGCTTCTCGAGGACGCCGCCCGTCGTCTTCTGCGCGTATGGGCACGCCCCGTCCGCCGCGCGCTGAACCGCACCGATGGCATTGACGAATGGAAAGCGCGCCGAGTTGTGCGCCGCGGTCGACAGCTTCAGCGACGCACCGAGCTCGAACTGCTGATCGCGCGCATTCGGGAACACGACCGGACTGATGACCACGTCGCTGGCGATCGCGCGCTCGCCCGATTCGACGGCTGTCGAGTTCAGGAACAGGCGCGGCCCGATTCGCGGCATGCCGCCGGCCTCGCCGCGCAGCGCAGAAGTCATGGCCAGCGCCTTGGAGCCCGGCTTGGCTTGCAGCGGCGCCTCCAGCGAGCGCTCGAACCACAGCCCCCGGCTCATGAATCCGCATCCCGGGCGCGTGCAGGCACCGGAGGGCACGAAGCGGCTGATCACGTCCTCGAACAGCCACGACGACACCAGCGGCGTCAGCAGATCCGTGCGCCCGAATCGATCGATGCAGCTGCGAAGTGCATCGACGTCGATGTTGCGGGGTGCGGTGGGATCGGCCGCCTGGTTCAGACAGACCTTGTACGCGGCGGCCCCGATCGATCCGCCCGACACCGACGAGACGGAGAAAGCGCGCTGCGCGAAATCGGCCTCGCCGCCTTGGATGGTCATCTCCGAGAGGACGAGCGCCGTCCAGTACGCGGCGCGGATTCCGCCGCCCTCCGCGGAGACGACGTACGCATCGATCGTCGCCTCCGATTGGCCGCAGCCCGGCTCGAGCAAGCAGAGATTCAACAACCAATCGGCGATCGCCTGGTCCAGCTTCTCGGCACGCACGGGGGTCGGCTTGCGCTCGCTGCCTCCGTCTTGCGCATTGGCGATCCACAAGGTGGTACCGCCGAGACCGAGCGCGACGGCCAGCAGCACGGCGTGCGCAATCCTCCGGGACGGACCGCCACGCCGGGCCAGATGGACGACGCCCGCGCCGTAGAGCAGCAGCACGCTGCCGAGCGCCAGGGCAGCCAGCGACATCCCGCCCAGAGACAGATCGCTGCCGCTCGCGGAATAGACGGGTACCCGGTGGTTGTCCGTCAGGCCCGTCGCGCCCAGCAGACCCGACACGATGGCGCCGATCAGGATCCACGGCGTTGCCTGACGCAAGGCGAGCGCGCCGAGCTGGCCCAGCACGGTGCTCCACAAGGCCAGCGCGCAGGCGATCGCGGCCAGCGCGAGCGGCGCGTGGTCGTCTGCGAGCCCCCAGAGCCGCAGCAGGGCCACGCCGGCGAACGAGAGCACGATCAGCGAGATCGTCGCGCGCGGAATCCACATCAGGATCGTGTACGGCCCGCGCAGCGCCTCGGCCAATGCCGCGTCGGCGTCCAGGACCTCGAGGTAGCCGGCCGCGACGCGCTGCGATCGGCGGCCCGCGACGATGCGCAGGCCGAGGAAGGTGGCGCCGAGCAGCGCGCTGACCAGGCCGCACAGAAGGATCAGATGCCCGGTGTTGCCATCGCCCGCCGCGAACGCGGCGCGCGCCGCATGGCCGCTGAGCAGCGTCAGGATGATCATCGGTGCGGCGCCCAGCAGCCGCGGCCACCATTTCGCGAAGGTCTGCGATTCGGCCGGTGGCGTGCCCGTCGCGTTCGCCGGCCGGCGCATCCGTGCCATCACGCGGGGCCACAGGTAACACGCATAGGCGAACAGCCACACGGACGCGATCGTCGCCAGGATGACCGCCGTGTGCGACCACGTCGAGCGATCGCCCCGGTGCGTCATCCCGACCAGCAGGTCCTGGCCCTGGTTCATCACCAGCGTAACGCCGACGAAGAAGGCGATGTACGCGAGGCTGTACCGGCTGCGCCAGACCACGTCCGCGATGTCGCGCCGCAATTGCGCGCGCGCCAGCAATCGCGACCGCACGCGTTCTTCCGCCCGGCGGTCCGGCTGCGCGATGTTGAACAGCCATGCAAGGAGCAGCAGCGAGAAGAGGCACAGCGTCGCGGCCAGCAGGATGGCCTTCGCGGCATGCGCCCAGCGCAGCATGTCCAGCCACCGGTAGCCGACCAGCGCCAGCAGGCCCAGCACGTCCTCGACGACATCGCTGGCCATCAGCGCGACGGTCGCCGCACATAGCAGGCCCTTCAGGTTCGTGATGCGCTGGACCCAGGCCCGCAGGCCGCTGGGCTTCGGGTTCTGCGGCAGCCACATCGCCACCAAGTCCCCGGGCGCGCCGTCGGCCTGGAGTTGCCGCGCCACGGTATCCGCAAAGCGAAACAGGAACACGCCATAGGCGGCGATCAGCAGCACCAGATCGATCGCGAGCGCCAGGGCGGCCAGATCCACGACGCGCGCGGCCTGCCACTGCGCAAGAGCGTCGGCCTGGTAGCGGGCATCACCGCCCAGAAACCCCGGCATGTCGACCGAGGCATCCAATGCGACGCTGGTCTGCAGCGCGATGACGACGAGCCCGACGAACAGCGTGGCGCTGGCGGACATCGCCAAGCCGTTGCGCTGCCAGGCGCGCGACCACCCCGCCCGTCGCTCTCTCCATGGCCCCGTGCTCATCGCGTCGTCCTCCGCAGGCCAGGGCGCTGAGTCCTGGCCACGATTCACCGGGAGCGATTGTCGTGCGGGGTTCGCGCGGATTGCGTCCCTAGTTTGTCGGACAGCACGCGAGTGCGAGCCGGTTGTCCTTCAGGTCCACGAAGGAGCGTGCAAGACTCAGTTCCCCACCAAGGCGTCCTTGAAGCCCTGCAGTGCAGGCTTGGGCTTGAAGTCGGCATCGAACAGCAAGGGCCAGTCGGGCCTGGTCGGCTCGTTGATCCAGCTGTCGGAGTCCCACACCCCCCAGACCGTGATCCCGGCCCGCTGCGCAGGCGGCACCGCCCTCAGGTAGGCGGCCACGATGTCGTGGTAGCGCTGCTTCTGCCGCTCGGCGGCTTCCAACGTGAAGCTGGAGTAGGTGTTCTTCATGCTCACGTCGAGTTCGGAGATCTTCACCTTCAAGCCTCGATCGGCCACGGCCTTGAACGAGGACTCGATCGCACTGATGCTCGGCCAGTCGATGGTCACGTGCGTCTGGAATCCCACGCCTGTGATGGGTACGCCGCGTGATCTCATGCCGTCGACGAGGGCCAGCATGCTCGACGTCTTCTGTCCGCCGGCTTCGATGTTGTAGTCGTTGTAGAAGAGGTCGACTTGCGGATCGACGGCCCGAGCGTTGATGAAGGCCTGGTCGATGAATGCAAGGCCCATCTTCTGGCTGAACACGGTGCTGCGCAGGCCGTTGCCGACCGTCGGTTCTCCGTCGTCGGCCAGCGCCTCGTTGACCACGTCCCAGCTCACCACCTTGCCGCGGAAGTGCGAGACGATGGTCTGGACATGGTTCTTCAGCATGGCGGCAAAGTCGCCGCTGTAGCTCTTCATGAACGCCGGAACCTGGTAATCGGCATGCCAGATCAGCGTATGCGCATGCATGCTCATGCCATTGGAGCCTGCGAAGGCAACCAGGTCATCGGCCTGGCCGAAAGTGAAGCTGTTCTCCGAGGGATGCAGGTAGCTCATCTTCATGATGTTGCCTGCCGTGAACTGGCTGAAATTGGGAAGCACCACGGCTTGTTGCTGCGAGCTGGTGCTGCTGTTGAGGATGCTGTTGTTCTCGAAGCCGGCATTCACGGCCACGCCGATCGGAAAGCTCGCCAGGGACTTCAACCCTCCCGCAGTGCTCTGCGTGGTGAAGTTGGCGGTCAGCGCCTTGTTGCCATCCATCGTGATCGTCAACGGATTCGCGCTGCCGCCGACGGCGCCGCTCCAGCCTGAGAACACCGCACCCTGAAGCGGCGTCGCCGTGATCGTGACCGCACTGCCCGCGGTGTAGCTGCGGCTGCCCGCCGACGGGCTCGTCGTGCCGTTGCCGCTGACGCTGAGGGTGAGGGTGTAGTCGACCGGACCGCCGCTGCCGTTGGTGCCGTCAATCCGCAACTGCGCCGAGCTCTGCCTGGCGATGTACCTGATGTAGTAGCTGCCACCGATGCGCGCAGGCATCTGGTTCGACATCTGGTTGAGGTACGACACGCCGTTGATCGTGAACGTCTCCGCGCCCTGGGAAGCGACGCTGTCGATGGTGCCGGAGGTGACCAGGCAGGCATTCGCGGCGCCGTTCAATACGAGCGGCAAGCTCAGCGGTTTCGGATTGGCGCAAGTCCCACTCCTGCTTCCGGCCGCTTTCAGCGTGCCCGGAGCCGCGTGGGCACTGCCGATGGCGATCGCCAGACCGAGTATTGCGCCGACGAATCGCTGCAACGACATCCAGACACTTCGCCCTGAGTTCAAGGGTCCCAACTTCATGTTTATTTGCCTTCGCACAATCACGGATACACAAGAAGGGTTATGTTCGTTCATTCGGCGAACTAAGTGTGTAACCAATTGGCATTGAGATCGCGCGATTCACTGCCGCCAGGTCGGCGGCCACCTGATCGAGGTTAGCGGGCGTGTTTGCGAGGCGCTCCCGCAACCGACGGCACGCCGGCGCAAGACGCGCCTCGCTGATCGGCTTCAGTACATGTCAATTGAATGTATGCAGCTTCAGCTTGTACGAGTTGTCCGGCTGCTTCTGAAAGACATGCGTCGCCAGGCCGCCAAACGTCGTCTTGTTGCCCTTGTCGTCCTGGCCATTGGCCGACCACTTCGAGGCAACGATCATCGTGTCGCCCACCTCGATGACCTTGAAGGGCTGCAAGGCATGGTTGGTGACGTGGCTGCTGAACATGCCCGCGAAGAACTTCTCGATGTCTGCCGGGCTGCTGATGATGTCGTGAGACGCAGGCAAGACCACGGCGTCGGGCGCATACATGGCGGCCACTGCCTTTGCGTCCCCTTTGTTGAAAGCCGAATTGAAGGCATTGAACGAACTGGTCACGCGATCCTCGGCGGGCCCGGCGAGCGCGGCACTCGCGGCGAACAAGAGGACCAGCGGCGACATCAGCTTCAACCACATGCGCATGTTCGTCTCCTCTCGAGTCGATCGCGTCTGTGACTGCTGTGGCACCTCATGCCCAGGCGCGAAAGCATGGGACACATGCCCATTGTCGGCACCCGCAATTTGGATGACCATACGTGAAACTGCGGGGAACGAAGTCGGTGGACGCACTTGAACGGTGGCTCGCGACCGTCGGTCTGGAGCAGCTTGCGCCGCTCTTGCGTTCGCAGGATGTCGATCTTGATGTCCTGGCGGAGCTCTCCGATGCCGATCTCGAGAAGATCGGTGTCTCGCTGGGGCTGCGCAGGAAGCTGCTGAAGGCACTCGATCAGCGTCGACTTCACCAGGCCGCGCCGTCGCCACCTGCAGTCGCCGAACCTTGCTTTGCCGAGCGCAGGCATTTGACGGTGATGTTCTGCGACCTCGTCGGCTCGACGGCGATGTCGTCGCGACTCGATCCGGAGGAACTGGGCGACATACTCCGCACCTACCGTGATGCAGTCGCAGCGCAGGTGGTTCGCTTCGACGGACATGTCGCCCAGTATCTCGGCGATGGCGTCTTGGCGTATTTCGGCTGGCCAAGGGCGCATGAACATGAGGCGGAGCAGGCTGTCCGGGCCGGATTGGCAGCGATCGAGGCGATCACGTCGCTGCCTTCGCGGCAAAACATCGTCCTGGCCGCTCGTATCGGCATCGCCACCGGCCTCGTCGTCGTCGGTGAGAGGGCCGCGCACGACGAAACGGCCATCGGTGAAACACCCAACCTGGCCGCCCGGCTTCAGGCACTGGCCACGCCCAACACCGTGGTGATCGAGGCGGCGACGCAGCGGCTGCTGGGTGCGCTGTTCGAGTACGAGGTTCTTCCCGCATTCGAGGCCAAGGGAATCGCGCAGCCAGTCCAGGCCTTCAAGGTTCTCCGGCAAAGCACGATCGAAAGCCGATTCGAGGCCCTCCATCCATCGGCGCTCACCCCGCTGGTCGGTCGCGATGAGGAAGTCCAGCTCTTGCTGCGCCGTTGGGGACGGGCCAAGGCCGGCATCGGACAAGTCGTCATGATTTCCGGCGAGCCCGGGATCGGCAAATCGAGGGTCACCGCGGCCTTGATCGAGCACATTGGATCCGAGCGGTACATGAAACTGCGCTACTTCTGTTCACCGCACCATCGCGACAGCGCGCTCTACCCCATCGCCAACCAGATCGAACGAGCGGCAGCTCTCGAGCGAGATGACGAACCGTCCGTCAAGCTGGACAAGCTCGAAGCGCTGTTCACGGTGGGCGCGGCGTGCTTCGAAGATCGACGCCTTGTCGCCGAGCTTCTGCGGCTGCCGGAGACGGGTCGCTATCCACCATTGAGTCTGAATCCCCAGCAGCGCAAGCAGAGGACCTTTGACATCCTGTTGCGACAGCTGGACGCGCTGGCCGCTGTCGAGCCGCTGCTCTGCGTCTTCGAAGACATGCACTGGATCGATCCGACCAGCCTGGAGATGCTCGAGCGCATGATAGAGCGCGTCCGTCGGTTGCCGGTCCTGGTCGTGCTGACGTTCCGACCCGAATTCGTGCCTCCGTGGATAGGCGAGGCCAATGTGACGCTGATGAGCCTGAACCGGCTGGACCGGCGCGACGGAGCGGCCTTGATCGAGCGCGTCGTCGGCAATCATCGCTTGCCACAGGAGATCGTGAACGAGATCGTGGAGCGCACCGATGGCGTTCCACTCTTTGCCGAGGAACTGACCAAAGCCGTGCTCGAAGCCGGCAACAGCGAGGCGGCGGCTCGGACGCTGGCCAGCATGCCGGCCCACACCGTACCGGCCACGCTTTACGCCTCGTTGATGGCACGTCTCGATCGGCTCGGCAGCGCGAGGGAGATCGCGCAAATCGGCGCGGCGATCGGGCGCGAGTGCCCTCACGACATACTCGCCGCCGTCTCCGCTCAGTCCGAGGCAGACTTGCGGGCGTCGATCGAGAAGCTCACAGCCTCCGGCTTGCTGCTTGCACGGGGTGCGCCGCCGGATGCGGTCTACGTGTTCAAGCATGCACTCGTGCAGGATGCCACCTACGCGACCTTGCTCATGAGCAAGCGCGAGCAACTGCACCGGAGAATCGCCGAGGTGCTCGAAACCCAGTTCCCCGATCAAGCGGCGCGCGAACCCGAGCTCCTGGCGCGTCACTTCGCCGAAGCCAAGCTACCGCACCGCGCCATCGGCTATTGGATCAAGGCCGGCCGCCACGCAGCGGAGCGATCCGCCAACCTGGAGGCCATCACACACCTGTCGCGGGCGCTGGATGCGTTGAAGCTGCAGCCGGAGAGCGAGGCGCGGGATCGACAGGAACTGGTCGCGCAGACGGCCATCGGCACACCGCTCATGTCTGTTCACGGCTATGCCGCGCCGCAAACCGGCGCCGCCTACGCCCGCGCGCACTTGCTGACGCAACGCCTCGGCGATCGAGCCGGGCTCCGGGCGACGCTGAGCGGACAGTTCTCCTATCACTTTGTCCGCGGCGACCCGGCCATGATGCGCCAACTGGCGCTGGACGCGACGACGACTGCCGAAGCAACGTCGGATGACGCGCTGCGGCTTGTCGGCTGCCGTCTGGCGGGCCTGAGCGCGATTCACTTCGGCAAGTTCGCAGAGGCCAGGACGGCGCTGGAAACGATCGTTCGTTCGTACGACCCGAGCAAGCATCGTCCGCCGCCGGATCACTATGTGCACGACCCGAAGATGTACGCCCTTGGCTATCTGGCGGTCATTCTGTGGATCCAGGGCTACCCTGACACGGCTCGCCGATGGAGCGCAGCGGCGATCGACTACACGGCCGAACTCCACCATGCCAACATGACCGCCTTCGCACGGGTCTATGGCGGTGCCGGGCTGCATGAACTGTTGGGCGACACCGACGTCGTGCGCAGGCACGTGGACGCGGTCATCGAACTCGCCGACCAGCACAGCCTTCATTACTTTCGTCTCAGCGGCCTCATCCTGCAAGCTTGGCTGATTGCCTTGGCCGGCGACCTGAGCGAGGGCATTCGCCTCATGCGCCTAAACATTGAAGAGCGATTCTCGCTGGGGGTCAGCTGGTATCAGGTTCGATACCTCTGCATGCTGGCTGAGCTGTGCCATCGGCAAGGCGATGCAGGCGCTGGCTTGGATCTGCTTGCGCGCGCGATGCGACACATCGAAGACCACGAAGAGAACATGTGGCGCGCCGAGGTGCAGCGGCTCAGGGCTGAAATGCTGCGCCTCGGGGGGATGGCGGCTCGGCTCGAGATCGAGTCCTGTCTCAGGGAGTCCGTCGCCATCGCGCGGCGCCAGGGCGCGAAGTCCTTCGAGCTTCGCGCAGCGACAAGTCTCGCGAGTTTTTGGCGGGAACTCGGGCGACGCGATGACGCGAGGCAAGAGCTTGCGTCCGTGATGGGCTGGTTCACAGAGGGCTTTGACACGGCCGACCTTCGACGGGCGCGGGAGCTATTGACGGACCTGGCCTGAGACTCGACTCCTTGCCGCAGGCGTTCTGCGCGGGAGCCGGGCGACGCTCTATCGCTGCGGGCCATCAAGGCCGGCGCCATGGGTTACCTCTTGAAGGGGATGCTTCACCTCGAACTCGTGGGTGCCCTTCGTGCCGTCGCGGCCGGCGGCCTTCGTATCCCGACCGAGGTCGCGGCGGCTCTCGCAGGACACGTCACCGGCGAGACGCTTACCTCCCGTGAGGTCGAGGTACTGCGGTTGGTCGCCGCGGGTCGCTCAAACAAGCGGGTCTCCGTAGAGCTTGGCGTCAGTGAAGAGACCGTCAAAGCTCACATGCGCAGCATCCTCAACAAGCTGACCGCGAACGACCGAACCCACGCGGTGACGATTGCCATCAAGCGTGGCTTCATCGAGGTTTGAGCAGCCCGCCGGTTCCGGAAAGTCGTGCATGGATGTGCACAAGATCAATTTGTCGCCGCTCCGGCGAGACTCGAGCGTGCACGCTGCAGCATGCGAGCCAGGCTCGTGGCCAAGTCGTGCCTCGACAGTGGCTTCTTCAGGACCTCATCGGCATTGTTCTCAGGTGCGCCGCCGGCGGATGGATCGGCCATGAAGCCGCTCACCAGCATCGTCGGAATGTCCGGGCGGATGTGCCGGATCTCGCGTATCAGCAGCGATCCGGTCATTCCCGGCATTCGCTCGTCGGTGATGACGGCGTCGAAGCCCTGCGGGAAGGCACGAAACGTCGCAAGTGCTTCGGAACTGGACGTGAAGCCGACAGCCCGATAGCCGAAGTCCTCCAGCGTCTCGGTCGTGATCAGCATCAGCGGCTCCTCATCGTCGACCACCATCACGCGTTCGAGGTTGCCGCGCGGCACGTCCGGCGTTTCATGCTCGCTCGCTTCGGCGGCGTCGCCGGCCCGGGGCAGGTATACCGTGAAGACGCTGCCTACGCTTTGTTCGCTGACGACGCTGATGGCGCCTCTGAGTTCGGTGACGATGCCGTGCACCAAGGACAGGCCGAGGCCGGTGCCGACCCCGACTTCCTTCGTCGTGAAAAAAGGGTCGAAGATGCGGTCCACGATGTCGGTCGGGATGCCGGTGCCGCCATCCGCGACTTCGAGAATGACATAGTCGCCGGTCTCCAAGGTTCCTGTGCTTGTCAGGCGCGGCGCGTCGATGTGGACCGGCTCCAGCAGCACGCGGACCTTGCCGCCAGACGGCATCGCCTGGAAAGCGTTCGTCACGAGATTCATCACCACCTGGTGCACTTGCGTCGGGTCGCCCATCACCGCTGCACGGCCTGCCAGCAGACGAGGAACGACCGTGACGCCAGCCGGGCGGTTGGCCGCAAGATGATCCAGCGCCTCCCGTACGATGCGTTCCAGGTGCACAGCGGTGTAATCGTTCGGGCTGCTGCGGCTGAACATCAGAATCTGGTCGACCAGTGCTCGGCCGCGCTCAGCCGCCGTCATGATGCTGTCGACATCCCGCTGCAGGCGCGTCCCTCCCGGTGCGTCCCGCAGCGCGCGTTCGCCATACCCGAGGATTGCGCCGAGGATGTTGTTGAAATCATGTGCGATGCCGCCCGCGAGCGTGCCCACCGCTTCCAGCCGCTGCGCCTGCCGAAGCTGCCGCTCCAGGCGGCGCAGTTCCTCCTCGGCCAGATGGCGCTCCGTGACATCCAGCATGAAGCCCACCATGCGCGTCGGCTGCCCCTGATCGTCGAACGTCATGCGGCCCCGGACCTGAAGCCAGCGAACCTCTCCGGTCGGTTGGATGACCCGATGCTCGACCGCGACCTCGCCGGTATCTTGCGCCTGCCGCATCGCGGCCTCGACCATGGGCCAGTCGTCGACGCAGACGAACTGACGCCAGGTGTCGTAGCTCGCAACGTAGGAACCGGGGACCAGCCCGAACAGTGCCTCGAGTTCTGGCGACCAGCGCAATCCTTCCTGTGCTGAACCGATGCGCCATTCGAAGGCCGCGGCCCGCGCCGCTTTCTGTGCCAGTTCGAGCATCTCCTGGCGTGCGTGCAGTTCCTCCTCGATGCGTTTGCGCTCCGTGATGTTGCGCCCGATGCCGTGGTAACCCTTGAAGCGGCCTTCCGCATCGAAGATCGGCGTTCCGCTCATGCTGAGGTAGCGAATTTCGCCGTCGACTCCCACTCGGCAGCACACCAGATCGCGGAACGGCTGGCGAGCGGCGAGCACGGCCATGTGCTCGGCCCAGGAGCCCGACAGCGGCCACATGTTGGCGAGCTCCCAGCGTAGCTTGCCGTAAGACGATTCGCCGGTGTGCCCGGTCAGGTCGATGGCCTGGCTGGACAGATAGGTGAATCGCAAGGTCTCGTCCTGCCTCCAGTACCAGTCGGACAACAGCTCGGTGAGGCTGCGAAAGCGGGCCTCGCTTTCGCGCAGCGCCTCCATGAAACCGGCGTCCTGATCCTGCTCGCCCGACGGCGCGAGGCGGATCAGCCATCGCGAGACCGCCGCCAGGGCGTGTGCCAGCCTCGAGACGCAAGCGCGAAGCAACCGAGTCATGCGCACCGTTGATACGAATCCGCCACCGGTGCGTCAGCTCACTTCTTGCCCCAGCACATCTCGGTGCCGGCCTGCACGTCCTTGCTTTCGATGCCCGAGAGCCGCTTGTACGCGATCAATGTGACGCCCGTGTCCGTGTAGCCGCTGGGCTTCTTGCCTGTTCGCACATATTCCACGCCGGCGGCAACGCCCAGTGCCCCCATCTTGACCGGGTACTGCTGGGAGGTGGCCGCGATCATGTTGGACGCCACGTTGCGAACACCCTCGCAGCCTCCGTCGATCGACACGATCGTGACCCCCTTCTCCTTGCCTGCCGCCCGAAGCGCATTGAAGGCACCTGCGGCAGCGGGCTCGTTGACCGTGTAAACCAGATTGATGTCCGGGTTCTTCTGGAGGCAGCTTTCCATGGCGCTCTGGCCCTTGGCCTGGTCTCCGAAACTGTCGACCATGCAGACGACGCTGGGGTGGCGACCCAGCTCGGTGCTCTTGGCGTCGGGGGCATCGAAGCCCAGGCCGTGCAGGAACCCGTTGTGCCGCGGCGTTCCCACGGAAAGGCCCGGCACGAGATCCAGCATGGCAATGACCGCCTTCTTGCCCGCAAGCGCTGCCTTCGCGTACTGGCCGATCCGAACGCCGGCGTCGTAGTTGTCTGTCGCGAAAAGGGCATCGGTGGCATCAGGCGGATCGGTCGCCGTGTCCAGCGCGATGATCAACACGCCCTTCTCGCGCATCTTTCGCAAAGTGGGAACGATGGCCTTGGTATCGCTCGCGGTGATCAGGATCGTCCTCGCGCCGGCCGCCACCATGTTCTCGATGGCCGTGACCTGGGATGCGTTGTCCTGCACGTTCTTGCCGGCAGCAGTCAGCAGTTTCGCGCCCCTGGCGGCAGCCTCTGCCGCCGCGCCGTCGCGCATGGCGACGAAGAAGGGATTCGAATCGGTCTTGGTGATGAGGCCGATGACGGGGACATCGGCGGCGCGCGCGAAGGCAGCGGTCGCCATGGCGACGATCGCCGCCGCAAGGCGTTGAAATGACATAACCCCTCCTCGGTGATCGCGTGGTTCAGGCGCCCGCATTTTTCCATGGGACTTCGGGGGTTCGAGGCCCGCATGCCGGGCCCTTTGTGTCAGTTGACATCAACGCCCAGGCGCGACGACACAATCGCGTGTTCCGCGCTGGGTGCAATCACCCTTGGGCCAGTTTGTGTGCCTGCATCGCGATGAGCCATTGACGGAATGAATACGGACAGGAGGCGCACAGTGCTGGTCGTCGAGCCGGATGAATTGATCCGGCAGTTGCTGTGCGCGTGGCTGACCGAAGCGGGCTATGCCGTCGAGGCTCAAGCGCCGTCGGGACAAATCCGTCGCGCCAAGCCTGACCTCGTCATCCTGAACGTGCCGCGCGCGAAGGGCTTTCAGGCCGCGGTCGACTCGCTCAGCGAGCGCTACAGCGGCCCCATCCTCGCGATCTCTGCTCAATTCAGGCGTGGTCTGGGGGCATCGGCCGCAGTGGCGAGGCGACTCGGCGTACGCCGAGTGCTTCCGAAGCCGTTCACGCGCGAGGAATTGCTGCAGGCGGTCACAGACAGCTTGGACATGGGTGACGCACCGCGTTGACCTTCGCTCAAGATGCGGGGGTCTTGTTCAGGGCGATGGAAATGAATATCTGCGTACCGCTGCCCACGGCGCTGACGATATCGATCCGGCCGCCAGTGCGCTGCGCACGCTGGCGCATGCTCATCAAGCCGAAGCCGGCATCGTCGCAACGCGAGGCGTTGAAGCCGCGACCATCGTCGGAGATCAGTGCCACGGCATCGCGATCGTTGCAGGAGAGGTCGATGGCCAGGCGTGACGCGCGCGAATGCTTGACCGCGTTGTTGACCGCCTCCTGAACCATGCGAAACAGTTCGCGTGCCTGGTCCTGCGGCAGAGCCGACCAGTCGCCGGTGCTTTCCACCTGAAGCGCCATGTGAGTGGGAACCACGGCGGAGGCCATTCGGCGAACGGCCACGTCCAAGCGGCTCGAGACGAGTTCCGCCGGAAGCAGCGCGTGGATGGCACGTCGGGACTCCCGCAAGCCCTGCTGCGCCAGACGCTGGGCTTTCTTGATCGCCTCGCCGGCCGCGCTGGGACCCGCAGAGAGCAGCATCTTGATGCCGATGAAGGCCTGGGCAACACCATCGTGCAGCTCGCGCGCCACCCGCTCCCGTTCCTGCGCGATGGCGGCGGCGCGGGCGTTCACGATCATGCTGGCCAGTGCGTCCCTGGCTTGAGCGGTGATCGCGCGCTGCTCGAACAGCGCCGACAGCAGCGCGGTCCATCCCTCCTGATCGTTGGACTGATGTCTCGCCGGGCGACCGTGCGCCCGTGTGGAGTCATGGGGCCCGTAGAGGCTCGACAGACCGAAACGGGAAGGAATGGCTGTGGCGGCACTCGGGCCGTGGCCCGATGAGCGTTCCAGGATCCCGGCCCCGACGTGCACTTGCATCATGCTTCTCCACCAGTTGACGCCCGGATGTTGGCCAAGCCGGATGTCGCGAGCTTGTCGAAGGCCCTGGCTTGCATGACAGCTGTTGCAAGTTTCGTGTCGCGACAAACACGTTGGAGAAGACGCCTCGCAGCCCGTGGGCGGCCCGCGATTGATGCTAACCTTGCCGCGCGTTTGGACGAGGCTTGGAGATGACATGCAAGGGAGTGCGCCAGAAGCAGTTGCGCATGTGCTTGCCGTAGACGACGATCCGCTGATCAGGCAGATGATTGCCGACTACCTCGGCGATTACGACTTCCGTACGACGACGGTGAGCACCGGAGCCGAGATGGCGGAAGTCTTGAAGCGGGAACCGGTCGATCTGCTCGTGCTGGACTTGCGACTTCCCGGTGAGGACGGGCTTCAGATCGCGCGCAAGTTGAGAGAGGAGTCGGATCTCGGCATCATTGTCGTCACCGGTCGCCACGAAGAGGCCGACAGGGTGATGGCGCTCGAGCTCGGCGCCGATGACTACCTCACCAAGCCGTTCTCGCCACGCGAATTGCTTGCACGCGTGCGCGCCCTTCTTCGGCGCACGCAGCTGCGAAACACGCGCACTACGGCGGTGCAGCAAGGCGTCCGCGCGTATCGATTCGCCGGGTGGGAACTCAATGTGCCGCTTCGCAAGCTCGCCAATCCCTCCGGCGAAGCGGTGAACCTTTCCAACGGCGAATTCAATTTGCTCAGGGCCTTCCTGGTCTCCGCGCAGCGGATCCTGACGCGTGCCGAGTTGCTCTCGTTATCCCGGCTGCATGACGACGAAGTCTATGACCGCTCGATCGACGTGCAGGTGGGACGCCTGCGCAAGAAGCTGGATGCGGGCGACACGCCCCCGCTGATCCGCACCGAGCGCGGCGCCGGCTACGTCTTTACCGCAGCGGTAGAAGCGCTTCGGTGAAGCGTGATCCGGCTGCAATCACCCATCCTTCAGATCGTGCCAGGCGACCAGCAGGAGCCCCCCGACGAGGCCCAGATGCTCGAAGAACGAGTTCGCTGCCATGAATCGCTCGGGTGGCGCCAATTCCCAGAACCGGTTCGCGACGAAGGTCGCGAACAGCGTGAATCCTGCAAGCGCCAGCGAGG
Source organism: Burkholderiaceae bacterium (assembly GCA_036568605.1). Taxonomy (GTDB): domain Bacteria; phylum Pseudomonadota; class Gammaproteobacteria; order Burkholderiales; family Burkholderiaceae_C; genus DATCSE01. The sequence continues at coordinate 27,441 of DATCSE010000020.1, forward strand.
CGAGCCACCTGTACCAGCCAGCCAGGATCATCACGGACGCGATGAGTTCCAGGGCGATGGTGGCGACGGCCAAAGGCACCGCAGGGGAAAGGCCGAAGTGCTTCATCTCGGCGATCGCCGCGTTGAAGTCCAGGGCCTTGTCGATGCCGCCCTGAAGGTAGGCGGCGCACAATCCCAGCAGCGCGAGCCATCGCACCCACGGCGCGATCAGCGCGCGCCTTCCCTCCTCGAAGAATGCAGGTGAAGCTGCAGGCGAAGACACGAGCTTCATCGCTAGACCGCCCAGCAGGCGCAACCGAGCGCGCCCCAGAAGCTCTTCAGGTCGGCCACCGGGGCCCTGCTCCTCGATGCCGCGGCAAGGTGGTCGTGGCCGTGGACGTTGCACTGTCGGGCGCAGCCGCAGGCCGCCGCGGCATCGCGGCGCAGCGCCGCCTGCATCGGCGCACCCTCCTTGTCGCCCCAGGCGGCATAGCCACCGAAGCGGCGCACGGGTGACCAGTCTGGCATGGCTGGCGGCGGCGCCGAATCGTCGAGACTCGCGAAGTCGCCGGCGCCATACACGACCTTGCCGCCGACCACCGTGAGCAGCGCCGTCGTATCGGCGATCTCCGATTCGGCGCAGGAGAAGAAGTCGCGGTCCGGCACGGTCAGGTCGGCGAGCAGGCCTTCCTCGATGCGGCCCTTCTTGCCGACTTCGTTCGAGAACCAGGCGACCTTCTCGGTCCACATGCGCAGCGCGGTCTCTCGATCCAGGCAGTTGCGCTGCGGGTAAATCTGCATGCCGCCGACGGTGCGCCCGGTGATCAGCCAGGACAGCGACACCCAGGGGTTGTACGAGGCCACGCGGGTGGCATCCGTTCCGGCCGAGACATGCAGGCCCTTGGAAATCATGCGGGCCACGGGAGGCGTCGCTTCGGCGGCACCGTGGCCGTAGCGCTCGACGAAGTATTCACCCTGGTAGGCCATGCGATGCTGGACCGCCACGCCGCCGCCCAGCGCTGCAATCCGGTCCATCGAGGCCTCGGAGATCGTCTCGGCGTGGTCGAAGAACCAGTTCAGGCCCTCGAGCGGAATGTCCTGGTTCACGCGTTCGAAGACATCGAGCGCCCGGCTGATCGTTTCATCGTAGGTCGCATGCATGCGCCACGGCCACCGGTTCTCGGCCAGGATGCGCACCACCTGTTCGAGCTCGCCTTCCATTTCGGGGGCCATGTCCGGTCGCGGCTGGCGGAAGTCCTCGAAATCGGCGGCGGAGAACACCAGCATCTCGCCGGCGCCGTTGTGCCTGAAGTAGTCGTCTCCCTGCTTGTACTTCGACGTGGCGGTCCACTTCAGGAAGTCGTCCTTCTCCTGCTTGGGCTTCTGCGTGAACAGGTTGTAGGCCAGGCGAATGGTGAGCTGTCCCGCCTCGGCCAGTTGCTGGATCACCGCGTAGTCTTCGGGATAGTTCTGGAAGCCTCCCCCCGCGTCGATCGCGCTGGTGACGCCCAGGCGATTGAGCTCGCGCATGAAGTGACGCGTGGAATTGAGCTGGTATTCGATGGGCAGCTTCGGGCCCTTGGCCAGCGTCGCGTACAGGATCGAGGCGTTCGGCTTGGCCAGCAGCAGACCGGTGGGATTGCCGGCGCCATCGCGCAGGATCTGGCCCCCGGGCGGCTCCGGCGTGTCCTTCCCGTAGCCCGCGGCACGCAGCGCAGCGGCGTTCAGAAGTGCGCGGTCATACAGATGAAGGATGAACACCGGTGTATCCGGTGCCACCGCGTTCAGCTCTTGCAGGGTCGGCAGCCGCTTTTCCTCGAACTGATGCTCGGTGAAGCCGCCGACGACGCGCACCCACTGGGGAGCAGGCGTGACGGCGACTTGGCGCTTGAGCATGTCCATGGCGTGGGCCAGGCTGCGCACGCCGTCCCAGCGCACTTCCATGTTGTAGTTCAACCCTCCGCGGATGATGTGCAGGTGGTTGTCGCACAGGCCGGGCAGCACCCTGCGGCCGCGCAGATCGATGACCTTCGTGCCGGGGCCCGAGAGGGCCATGACCTCGTGATCCGAGCCGACGCGCAGGAACTTGCCGTCCTTGATGGCGACGGCCGATGCCACCGGCATCGCCTTGTTCAGCGTGGCGACGAGTCCGCGATGAAGGATGAGATCGGCAGCGGCAGTCTTAGCCATGCGTGTGCTCCGTGGACCGCGTTGAACGAGACTGAGTGGCCGCTGCCTTCAGCTCGGCGCCCTTGCATTGGGGCAATCGACCGAAGACGTGCGGCTTGACCTGGTCGTGCAGCCACGAGGTCTGCTCCGTCTTCCAGACTTGCTTGACGAGCGGGGGAATCTGCTCGCCGACGAGGATCCCGAGCAGCCCGACCAGCGCGATCACCGGCGGCGCCGGGGACCGCACGTTGAAGAGTGCGTAGATGACGCCGACGAGCAGGCCGATGGCCAGCGATACGAGGTAGGGTTTCATGCTCGATTCCATGGATGAGATTGGGGCACCGCTGACGGAACACCAACGTCAATTGGAGCGGGCCAGAAAGGTGCGAACCAGGCCGATCGTCGCTTGCGGGTTCTCTTCCATGATCCAGTGGCCAGAATCCGGCACGACACCCTCGGTGACGTTCTCGGCGCCAGCGTGCATCACGCTGGCCATCATCGGCCCGAACGACTTCTCGCCACCGAGCGCGAGCAGCGGCATCTTCAGCTTCCCGCCGCGGGCGAGGAATGCGCGGTTGTCGATGGCGTCTTGATCAAACGCGGCGAACTGCGCAAACCCGGAGTGCATCGCCCCAGGCAGCGCGTACAGCTTCGCATAGTGTTGGCGCGCCGCTTCGCTGAAACGGTCGGGCGTCGCCGAGAACTCGTTCCAGAAGCGGTCGAGATAGATGCGCTCGCGGCCCGCGACGAGGCGCTCCATGTCCGGGCCGCCGAAACGGAAGTGCCACAGCAGCGGGTTCTTCAGGATTTCTTCCCATGGGCCGACACCCGGAATGGGCGCGTCGATCAGCACGACGCGACCCACACGCTCCGGGAACTGGGCGGCGAACGCGAACGTGACCATGTTGCCGATGTCGTGCGCCACGATGTCGGCCCGCGTGACCTTCAGCTCATCGAGCACCCCCTTGATGTCGCCCGCTTGGGTCTTCTTGTCGAAGCCGCCGGTCGGCTTCGAGGAGAGCCCCAGTCCTCGCAGGTCCGGAACAATGACCGTGTGATCGCGGGCAAGTTCGACAGCCAGCGGCACCCACATGTCGCCGGTTTCGCCGTAGCCGTGCAACAGCACGACGGCCGGACCGGAGCCGCCTGACCGCACGTGCATGCTGACGCCATTGGTGTCGATCGTCCGTTGCTTGAACGTTGCCGGATAGACGAGCGACTGGGCTTGCGAAAGCAGCGGAACGGCGATGAGCCAGGCGAACAGGATTCGGGTGAAGCAGTTCATGGTGGACCTTTGAGGTGGAGGAAAGAGATTCCTCGTCGCGGAGCGGATCTTCATAGGTGCCTCCGCAACGACCTGGGCCGAAGCGGCCGACGGCCGCCCCGGCAAGCCGGCTTCAGCCTTCGTGGGCGCCGAACATCTGCTTGGCGTAGATGATCCCGAGGCCATAGGCGCCGCCGTACTGCTTCGCGATGCCGGTGGTCATGTCGTACGTCTCGGTGCGCGCCCAGTCGCGCTGCAGCTCGAGCAGGTACTGCAGCGACGTGATGGGCTGCGCGCCGGCCTGCACCATGCGGTCCATCGCACGGTCATGCGCCTCCTGCGACACATCGCCGCAGGCATCGGCGATCACGAGCACCTCGAAGCCCTGGTCGAGGGCCGACAGCGCCGGGCCGACGATGCACACCGAAGTCCACAGGCCCGCCAGCACGATGCGATTCTTGCCGATGGCATTCACGACCTTGATGACGTTGGCGTCTTCCCAGGTGTTCATGCTCGTGCGGTCGATGAGCTCCTGCCCCGGAAAGGCGCTCGTGATTTCGCCGTACATCGGGCCGGAGAAGCTCTTCTCGGCCACGGTGGTGAGGATGGTGGGGACCTTGAAGCCCGCGGCAGCGTTGGAGACCAGCGCGGCGTTGTTGCGAAGCTGAACCGCATCGATCGACTTCGTCGCAAAGGACATCTGCGACTGGAAGTCGATCATGATGAGCGTGTGGTCCTTCGGGGTGAGAAGCTTGGGACCGGGAGTGGGCTTGGCGGTGGGCATGTTGTTCATTCCTTTCAGGGGTTTCGGGCCGGTGTCGGCGGCCAGGCGGGCGCTGCGGCATCTCGATGCGCGTTGCACCGCGATGCAACGCAAGCAAGTCTGACGACAGTCGAGTCGCGAGTGCTCTGACTTTCGGTCAGGTCGACCTCTTCCAGGAGACGAGGATCCCCCGGCCCACGATCGCCCTATCTTCAGTCGAGTCGACGTGAGCCCGCGGATTGACTAACGTCGGAGCCCTAGCAGAGGCGTCATGCGATGCCGGAGAACTTCAATCGTGGTCAATCAGCAGATCCGGCTCATGGTGGTGGATGATCACCCGGTCGTCCGCAAGGGACTGATCGAGATGCTTCGCGCAGAAAGTCGAGTCGACGTGATCGCGCAGGCGTCCGGCGGCCGTGAAGCCGTGGAGCAGTTCAAGGCCGTGCGGCCGGATGTCATCCTCATGGACCTTCGGATGCCCGACATGGGCGGCGTCGAGACCATCGAAGCCATTCGCTGCATCGACGCCGATGCAAAGATCATCATCATGACGGCTGTCGATGGCGAGGAAGACATCTATCGCGGTCTACGCGCGGGCGCAAAGGGCTACATCCTCAAGGACGCGCCTGACCACGAAGTCGTCAGGGCGGTACACATGACCACCGAGGGCCGGCGATACCTGGCCACGTCGGTGGCCGCCAAGCTCGCCGACCACCTCAACTCCAATCAGTTGTCGGAGCGCGAGCTCGAGATCCTGGGCCTGATGGCAACGGGGCTCTCCAACAAGGGCATTGCGCGCAAGGCCGGCATCACGGAGGGCACCGTCAAGTTCCACGTCAACAGCATCCTGGCCAAGCTTGGCTGCGTCTCGCGAACGCAGGCCGTGGCCTCGGCACTGAAGAAGGGCCTGATTCAGTTGATCTGAGGACGCAGCATGATGCAAGCGGGAAATGCGGCGAACGCGGCGGCCGCTTTGAATGCCGCTTCCACGGAAGCGCCTTGGCTGGAGCGCTTTCCGATCCAGATGTTCGGCGTCGTCATGGGCCTGGGTGGCCTGGGCAATGCGTGGCGGGTCGCGGCCAGGATCTGGGGGCTTCCACCGGGGATCGGACACACGCTGGTGCGGCTCGCCGCGCTGGTCTTCATCGGCTTGCTGCTGATACTGGCGGCCAAGCTGGTTCGGCATCGCGGTGCGGTGGCCGCGGAGTTCCGCCACCCGGTGAAGTCCAACTTCTTCGGCGCCGTTTCCGTGTCGGCGATCATCATGTCCATCGCCTTCCGCGAGGAGTGGCCTGACGCGGCGAGATTGGCATGGATCGCCGGCGCGGCATTCCATTTCGTACTGGCCGTCACCTTCATGCGCCGGTGGATCCTGGAGCAACAGGATGAAGCCGAGATGACGCCTGCCTGGTTCATCCCGATCGCCGGCAACTTCCTCGTCCCGGTGGGAGGTGTTCCGCTCGGCTTCGTCGAGACGTCGTGGTTCTTCTTCTCCGTGGCGCTGGTGTTCTGGCTGGTGCTGTTCACCATCGCGATGCACCGGGTCGTCTTTTGTGCGCCGATGACGGAGAAGAGCCTGCCGACGCTGTTCATCCTGCTGGCGCCGCCGTCGATCGGCCTGTCTGCCTACTTCGCGTTCACGGGCGGTGAAGCCGGCCCTCTGGCGCACATCCTCTACTGCTTCGGGCTCTTCGTGGCCATCCTGATCGCATCGCTGGCCGACCGGTTTCTGGGTGTGCACTACTTTCTGAGCTGGTGGGCCATGACGTTTCCATCGAGTGCCTGGGCAGGTGCATGCATCAGCTACTACAAGGCACATCCCACCCCGATGACCGGCCTGGTGGCCTGCCTGGCGCTTTTCGTCGCAACAGTGCTGCTCGGCCTCGTGTTCGTGCGAACGCTCGTGGCGCTGGGCCAGGGGGTCTTGCTGCGGGAGTGAGATGGTCTTCAGCGCTGCTGACGGCCGCTGTGCAGCGCACGGTGCAGGGCCGTCGCGAGCTCGCGCAGCCTCAGCGGCTTCTTGAGCACGTCGAAGGCGCCGGCTTGCCTAGCGTTCTGCACGAAGTCCACGCCAATGTTGCCGCTGATCAGCAGCGCGGGGATGTCTCCGCGAATCTCGCGGATCAGACCGATCAACGCGGTACCGGACAGGCCCGGCATGCGTTCGTCCATGATGACCGCGTCGTAGTGCTCCGGCTGAGCACGGAAGGCTTGCAGCGCTGCGGCGCTCGACGTGAAGGGCAGCGCGACGTAGCCGAGCTCCGCCAGGTTCTCTGCCGTCAGTTTGACGAGGGACTCGTCGTCGTCGACCACGAGCACATGCTGGCGAGCACCGCGCGGCAACGCGTCAGGCGGCGGCGCAGCGTCGGCCGCGACGTCGCCGGAACGCGGCAGGTACACGGTGAACGTGCTGCCCTCGCCCGCAGTGCTGTGCACATCCACCACGCCGCCGACATCGCTCACGATGCCGTGCACCAATGACAGGCCGAGCCCCGTTCCGACGCCGACGTCCTTCGTGGTGAAGAAGGGGTCGAAGATTCGATCGATGATGCTGCGCTCTATCCCCGTCCCGTTGTCGGCCATGGCCAGTACCAGCACCTCGCCGGGGCCCACGGCGCCCGTGGTGGCAACCCAGGGAGCCTCCAGGCGCTGCGCGTGGAGCGACACGCGCAGCGTTCCCCCGCGAGGCATGGCCTGCACGGCATTGGTGGCGAGGTTCATCACCACCTGATGAACCTGCGTGGGATCGCCAAGCATGGCGGCGCGCTCGGCATGCAGCTCGGCGGCGATGCCGATGTTGTCCGGCAGCTTGGCGGCGACCAGCTCCAACGTCTCGCGCACGACCGATTGAACGTGCACAGGCACACGTTCGCCCACGCCGCTGCGGCTGAAGGCGAGGATGCGCTCCACCAGCGCGCGCCCGCGCTCGCCGGCGGCCAGGATGCTGTCCAGGTCGCGCCGCAGCCGGCTGCCGTGTGGCGCGTCGCGAAGAGCCATCTCGCCATAGCCGAGGATGGCCCCCAGGATGTTGTTGAAGTCGTGCGCGATGCCGCCGGCCAGCGTCCCCATGGCTTCGAGCCGCTGCGCTTGCCGCAGCCGACGCTCCATGTCGCGCAGTTCCTGCTCCGAGCGTTTGCCCTCTGTGATGTCGCCTTGCGCCGCGGCCTCACGAGAAGCCTGCGTGCCGCCATGGCCGTCGATGGGATCGAGTGTCATGCAATGGGAAGGGGCGATGCCCGGCTCGGCCGGATTCTATCGATCATGGGTGTTGCGAAGCAGTTTTCCATCGGCGGGAGTCTGTCGCGACCCCATCGCCACATGTCGATCCATCGTCGCAGCCCGAAGGACCGAGGCGGCATCCTCGAGGAGCACGTCGACGGGCGCGTGGTCCGCGAGCCAGGCGTTGGGGCTCGTGAACCACATCGCGACCTCCCAATCGGTGAACGCCGGACGAAGCTCCTCCAATACCGGTGCCAGCTGCGAACGAGGCGTCGCTGTCGACAGATCGAACTGGAACATCGGAATCAGGGTCTGGCCCGGCATCGGGACTGTGACGATATCGCGCGACACGATCCAACGAGCGAGCAGCGAAAGCGGCTGGCTGTGGTGGCGGCGCAGCAGCCGCGCCAGGTCGTCGCCATGGACCAGTCCGCCGCTGCGCTGATATGCATGGGTCATCGCGGCGATCTGCCGATCCTTCAGGGCTCTCCTCAAATTGGCTTCTGCGGTGACCGACGCATGGCCGCCATCTTGGACCGGTACGGTCGCGGGTCGCGTTCGCTGGACGTTCCCGAAGGTCAAAGATGGCATGTGCATCTCCCTTCAAAACCAGATGGCGTACCGCAGCTGGATGAAATTGATGCCGGGATTCGGATGCTTGATCCCCGCATTCGAAAAGTGCTGCAGCCTCACCGACAGTTCCTGCCGCGACGCTGTCCCGAACAAGCGCCCGAGTGCCACGTGGTCCCCGAAATTGAAGGCCGTGCTGAATTGGCGGTCGCCGTCACGGAACACTGGCGCCAGGACGTTGACGCCGATGCCCAGTTCCGCGAACCACGGGGAGTCTCCGCCTTCTCCCCGGTAGCGAAGGGCGGGCGTCAGGCCCAGTTGGGTGACCCACACCGTGCGAATCTCGTTGCGGTCGCGGGTCCACCAGCGTCCGAAGGAGCCTTCCACGTGGATGGATACGGCTCCTTCACCGAGCGTGGTTTGCCAAGGGAGTTTCCATAGCGCGCCCGCCGCGATCGTCTGCGTCCGTGTGCCGCCGCCGAGCTGTAAGAACGCGCCATCGGGGGAGAGCGAGCTTCCGGAGTTGGCTTGGGTCGATGCGCTGGACGTGCAGATGGCAATGGCCACGAAGGCGCAGCGAAGAACAGGTGACTCGGCAAGCGGTGACATGGTCGCCGTGGTCATGAAGCTTGCTCCTTGAATGGACCGCGAATTCCAGTTTGACGGACTGACCTGCATCGCGCATCGCATTTGCAGCAGGGTCGCGTTCCTATCTTTCGGAGGGTTGCCTCGGGTGCGCAACAATGCATCGATGCGCGGTGCCGTGTGAGGAAACGAGTGCAAAGCGGGAGGGCCAGCGCGCCGCTACAGCGGCGCCGGAGACACGCCAATGGCAAACGAGGAGCAAATCAGGCTGCTGGTCGTTGATGACCATCCCGTCGTTCGCACAGGTCTCGTTGAGATCCTGCGCTCCGACGGCGGGCTTCATGTCGCCGCTCAGGCGGGAAGTGGCCAAGAGGCCATCGATCGGTTCTCGGCGATTCGGCCTGACGTGGTCCTCATGGATCTGAGAATGCCGGACATGGGCGGCGTGGAAGCAATCGAGCGCATTCGACAACTCGACCCCGAAGCCCGCATCATCATCGTGACCGCGGTCGACGGCGAGGATGACATCTACCGCGGTTTGAGAGCCGGCGCCAACAGCTACATCTTGAAGGATGCACCCCCGACAGAGGTCATCGAGGCGGTGCGCATGACCATGCAGGGGCACCGGTACCTTGCTCAGTCGGTTGCCGCGAAACTCGCGGACCATCTCGATTCGAATCAGCTGTCCGAGCGCGAGACCGAGATCCTTCAGTGGATCGCCACCGGCCTGAGCAACAAGGGGATCGCGCGCAAGGCAGGCATCACCGAGGGCACCGTGAAGTTCCACGTGAACAACATCCTGTCCAAGCTGAAGTGCGCCTCCAGAACGGAAGCGGTCGCCCTGGCGATCAAGCGAGGCTTGATTCGCCTGACCTGAGTTCCGCTTGGCCGGTGGCGCTCATGCGCCCGCAGCGGCGGTTCCTTCCATGGATATACGCGGCGAGCGCGGCAAGCGCCGCGGGCTCGAACCCGTGATCGACGATCGCGTCCACGGAGCAGTCGACTGTGCCGGGACACTGCCCGCACGCGCCATCGGGCCGCCCCACCTCCCCTTTGGCGGGCGACGTCCGTGCATCGCGCCAGCACAGTAGCGGCACGACGACGATTGACCTATCCAACGACATGTTGCGAGCTGCCATGAAGGCATGCGGCTGCCGGGCCTTGCGTAAGAGGCGCGGTGAGCTGGTTCTCGCGAGACTGCTTCTGCCGCCGACAAGGCCGCTGAACAAGGAGCCCGCACATGCCGGAGATCGAAGACGAACCCATCCTCCCCTCCATCACACGCCGGCACGTCGTCGTCGGCGGTTCGGTTGCGGCTGCAACGGCAGCCTTTGCCCTGTCCGCCCCTGCGTCCGCCGCGGCAAAGGAGCGCGGAAACAACACTCAACTACCACCTCAAGGAGCCCATGGCATGAGCACGATCACCACCAAGGACGGCACACGGATCTTCTATCACGACTGGGGCAAGGGCCAACCCATCGTCTTTTCGCACGGCTGGCCGCTGACCGCCGACGACTGGAGCGCGCAGTTGCTGTACTTCGTGCAGCAGGGTTATCGCGTGATTGCGCATGATCGGCGCGGCCACGGTCGATCGGACCAGACCGTCGCCGGCAACGACATGGACACGTACGCCGACGACCTGGCAGCGCTCACCGAAGCCCTGAACCTGCGTCATGCCATCCACGTGGGACATTCGACCGGCGGTGGCGAGGTGGCGCGCTACATCGGTCGCCACGGCTCCAAGCGGGTGGCTGCGGCGGTGCTCATCGGTGCCGTTCCGCCCATCATGCTGAAGACGCCGGCGAACCCCGGCGGTCTGCCGATGGAGGTCTTCGACAACATCCGCGCCGGCGTGGCCGGCAACCGGGCCGAGTTCTATCGCGAGCTCACCGTGCCCTTCTACGGCTACAACAGGCCGAACGCGAAGGTCTCCGAGGGCATCCGTCAGTTCTGGTGGACGCAGGGCATGATGGGCTCCATCAAGGCCCAGTACGACTGCGTCAAGGCCTTCTCGGAAACGGACTTCACCGAAGACCTGAAGAAGATGGACGTGCCGACGCTCATCATGCACGGTGACGACGACCAGATCGTGCCGATCGCGGATTCGGCGATGCTGGCGGCCAAGCTCGTCAAGAACGCGAAGCTGAAGGTCTATCCGGGGCTTCCGCATGGCATGTGCACGACGCATGCGGATGTCATCAATCCGGACCTTCTGACCTTCTTCAAGTCGGTCTCTGCGTAACGCATGAGGAAGGAGCGGCGGCCTCGGCCCTCCGCTCCTTTGAATCGGCGCCGGCCGCGGCGTTCTCGGTGCCGGGTGATTCGGCCGTGGCCGGGCGCACCCAGCGTGCCAGCGTAGCAAACAGCTCGTCGATCTTGATGGGCTTGGC
>DATCSE010000021.1:0-22696 GCA_036568605.1 Burkholderiaceae bacterium
TCCTTGCGCGGGGCGCGAAGGAACACCGCCGTATGATCGTCGCGGGGGGATCGCATGGCCCGCAAACAGGTCACCCTGGCGAAGATCTCGCGCCCGCGCTCGCACGACGTGCTGGCGCGCGCGCGGTTGCACGGCGTGCTCGACAAGGCCTGCGCACGCCCGGTGGTGTGGCTGAGCGCGCAGCCGGGCGCGGGCAAGACGACGCTGGTGGCGAGCCACCTCGAGACGCGCAAGCGCCACGGCGTCTGGTACCAGGTTGACGCGGGCGACGCCGACCCTGCCTCGTTCATCTATCACCTGCGACTCGCGGCCGAAGCGACCGCGCCGGCGCACGAGCCGCTGCCGCTGCTGACGCCTGAATACCTCCAGGACCTGAACGCCTTCGCGCGCCGGTTCTTCCGCGAGCTCTACCAGGCGCTCGGTGCCGACGCGGCGCTGGTGCTCGACAACTTCCAGGAAGTGCCCGAAGAGTCGGCGTTCCACCGCATCGTGGCCGAGGGCATGGCGCACGTGCCGCCGGGCATCAACGTCATCGTGATCAGCCGCTCGGGCCCGCCCGAGACGTACGCCGGGCTGCTCGCCGGCGAGGCGATCGAGCTGCTGGACGGCGCGCAGCTGCGTCTGACGCTGGCCGAGACGCGCGCGATCGCCCGCAAGCGCGGCGTCACCGACGACGACACCGTCGCGGCGCTGTTCGAGCGCTGCAACGGCTGGGCCGCCGGCCTGACGCTGCTGCTGATGCGCGCGCGCGCCGGCGGCCTGTCTCGCGACGAGGACGACGAGGCCGAGTCCATGCAGCATGTGTTCGGCTATTTCGCGCAGCGTGTGTTCGACGGTGCCGCGCCGGAACAGCGGCGCGCGCTGCTGCAACTCGCGTTCCTGCCGCAGATCACGGTCGCGCTGGCCGAGGCGCTGACCGCCTATGCCGAGGTCGGCAAGCTGCTCGATCGCTTCTACAAGCGCCATCTGTTCACCGACCGCCGCCGCGTCGCGGAGGGCGGACAGACCGTGGCGGTCTATCAGTTCCATGCGTTGTTTCGCACGTTCTTGCGGCATCAGACGCGTGCCAGCCTGGAGCCCGCCCAGCAGCGAGACACCGCGCGACGTGCAGCGGCCCTGCTCGAGACCGCCGGGCAATGGGAGCAGGCGCTCGCGCTGTTCGGCGAAGCCGGCGACTGGAGCGCCTACGGCCGCGTGATGGCCGATCACGCCGAGAAGCTGCTCGAGCAGGGCCGCCGCGAGACCGTGATGGACTGGCTTGCCGGCATGCCGGAGGCCGAGCGCAGCACCGATCCCTGGCTCGCCTATTGGGAGGGCCGTGCGCTGATGCAGACCGCGCCCGAGCCGGCGCTGCGCGCGCTGCAGCGCGGCCACGAACGGTTCGCCGACGGCGGAGATGTCGCCGGCCAGCTCGCTTGCGGCGCGGCCGTGGTGCAGACGCTCTGGTATGCGCGCCTCGGCTGGTCCGAGATCGCGCCGTGGGTCGATCGTCTGGAGCCGCTGCTGGCCGACACCGGCCTTGTCTTTCCGAGCCGCGGCGTGGAGCTGTTGACCTATTCGGCGGTGCACGCGACGCTCGCGTTCTGTCGGCCGGCGCATCCGGCGGTCCAGCCGCTGGGAGAGCGGCTGCTCGGGTACGTCGATGCTGCCGAGATCGACTGGAACCAGCGGCTCTCGACGGCGACGCACCTGGTCACCTACCTGCACAACGCGGCTGCGCACGAGCTCGTGACAGAGCTGATCGGCAAGGTCGATCCGGTCATCGACACGCAGCCGGCGAGCGCGTTGAACCGCGCGTTCTGGTTCACCTTTCGCGCGATGCACGACCTGCGCGAGGCCCGCCATGCACGCGCTGCGGCGCTCTTCCAGCGCGCCGAGGAGATCGCGCATGCCGAAGGTCTGCTGCACGCCGAGTTCGCGGCGATGCAATTCCATACCTATCTGGATCTCACGTTCCGGCACGTAGACGAGGCCGGGGCGCGGCTCGCGCGGCTCGAGGTGCATCCGGCGCGCAGCCACCCGGACGGCGCGTTGAACTTCGCGGTCGCGCAGGTGATGCATGCGCAGTTGCGCGGCGACGTGCCGGCGGCGCTGGCGCATGTCGAGCGCGGCCTGCAGGCGGTGGAGCGCATCGGCGCGGCGTACTTCCAGGCCGTTTTCCCGGTGCTGTTCAGCAGCGCGCTGGCAGACGCGGGCCAGTTCGACCGGGCGCTGGCGATCATCGCGCGTTCGCGCGAGCTCTCGCGCGGCAGCTACCTCGAGACGATGGAAGCGCAGCTGCTGCTCGAAGAGGCCTATGTGCGCCATGTCCAAGGCGAGCGCGACGCGGCGCTGGCCTTGATCGCGCGCGGGTTCGCCATCTCCGTCGCGGCACGCTCGCGCAATGCCTATGTGCACCGCATCGTCACGCGCAAGCCGGTGTTGCTGCAGCTGGCGCTGGAGCATGGCATCGAGGTCGAGCACGTGTCGGGCATCATCCGCCGCTGGCAGTTGCCGCCGCCGGACGGCGACGAGATCGAGCACTGGCCGTGGCCGATCAAGGTGCGCACGCTCGGCGGCTTCGACGTGTTGTGCGACGGCGCGCCTCTCGAATTCGGCCGCAAGGCGCCGAAGAAGACGCTTGCGCTGCTGAAGGCCATCATTGCGCGCGGCGGCCAGGCGGCGGATGGGGCATTGATCGACACCTTCTGGCGCGACGAGGACGGTGACGCCGCGGCGCGCTCGCTGGGCGCGGCCGTGCACCGGCTGCGTGGCTTGCTGGACGATACCGACGCGGTCGTGCAGCAAGGCGGCATCGTCGCGCTCGACCGCTCGCGCGTCTGGGTCGATGCGTGGGCCTTCGAGCGCGCCTTCGATCGTGCGCATGCGCGCGGCAGCCATGCCGAGCGGGATGCGGCGGTTGCACGCGCGCTCGAGCTGTACCGCGGTGCGTTCCTGGTCGAGGAGGAGGGCGAAAGCTGGCCCGTCGCGATGCGCGAACGCCTGCGCAGCCGCTTCATCCAGGGCGTGGCCGAGCAGGCGTCGCGCCTGGAAGCCGCGCACCGCGATGCCGACGCCATTGCGCTCTACCTGCGCGGGCTGGACGCCGACAACGTCGTCGAGCCTTTCTACCAGGGGCTGATGCGCTGCTACCACCGGCTCGACCGGCTGCCCGAAGCGGTGAGCGCCTACCGGCGCCTGAAGCAGACCCTGTCGGTGACGCTGAGCCTCGCACCGTCGGCGGGGACCGAGCGGCTGTACCAGACGCTGCGTCTGGGTTGACCGCGCACCGGGCGGGAGCCGGTCCACGCGCCGCGACGCCCGGCGCCGCGGCGGATTCGCGAATCCGTAGCGAATAAATAGGGCCCCGATTTCTACAGTGCCTTCCCGAGCCAAGGAAGCGCACCGTGAGAGTCATCCAGCACTACGTGATCCGCATCTACCGGCGCGACGGCGACGCCGTCGCCGGGCTGCTCGAGAACGTCCAGACCGGGAAATCCGCACCGTTCCAGTCGCTCGCCGACCTGTGCGAGCTGCTGGCCGGGCGCAAGCCGATCAACCGCCGCGTCGCCCGCAATGGCTCGCCGGCCGGGGAAGCTCCGGCCGGCGGCGACACCACCCCTGCATGAGGAGAGAACTGCCATGAATCACCGCCCATCGTCCGTCGTGGCCGCGTTGCTGGCCACGTTGTTGGGTGCCTGCGCGAGCGCGCCGCCGCCGAGCGGCGCCTCGGTTACCGGTCGGCCGGCTGACGCGTCGGCGGCCTCGTGCGCGCAACTCGATGCGCAGATCGTGCAGGCCGCCGAAGCCCGCCGTGCCGCCGAGGAGAAGGGCCAGAACGCGTGGAAGGCCGTCGTGCCGTTCGCGGTGGCCGCGCGCTATGCCAGCGGCAGGGCCGCGGCCGGCGAAGCCGAAGACGCGATGGCCGGCTTGCGCGAGCAGGCACGCCGCCAAGGCTGTGCAAGCCCATCCGGCTGACACGCAGCCCGTGCACCGCTTCGAGCGGCAACGCCGTCAGCTGCGGCAAGAGCCGCTGAACCGATCGACCCACCAGACCCATCAGGAGACAACGATGAAGAGTTCCCTCATGTCGACGATCGAATCACCGATGAAGCGCGCCTGGCCCCGTGCGATGGCGATCGCGCTGGCCGGCCTCGCGGGGGCCCTGCTTGCGCAGGCCGCGACGCAGCCCGGCATGCCTATCGTCTATCCCGCGAAAGGCCAGAGTCCGCAGCAGCAGGACCAGGACAAGTACCAGTGCTACGGCTGGTCGCGCGAGCAGTCGGGCTTCGATCCTATGCAACCGACGCCTGCGCAGCAATCGCAAGCGACGCCGTCGCCCAGTGCGCAGCCGCAAGCCGCGGCGGCGCAGACCGGCTCGGGCACCGGCGGCCTCGTGAAGGGCGCTGCGATGGGTGCCGCGGTCGGCGAGCTTGCTCACCACGACGCCGGTCGCGGTGCCGCGGCCGGCGCGCTGGGCGGTGTCGCGCTGCAGAACATCCAGCAGCGCCAGGCCGCGCAAGCGCGCCAGCAGCAGGCGCAGGCCGCACAACAGCAACAGACCCAGCAACAGCAAGCGGCTCGCCAGCAGCAGAAGGCGACCTTCGACCGCGCGTTCGGCGCGTGCATGGAGGCGCGCGGCTACGCCGTGAAGTGATCGCCAGAATCCAGGAGACAGCGATGAAATGGGAAGCAGCCGCAGCGCTGCTGGGGACGGCGTTGCTGTCCGCAGCGTGCGGATACAAGGACGAGACCCCGCCCGAGGCGCCGCGCCCGGTGCGCAGCATCGTGGCCGGTGCGACGAGCGGATCGGTCGGCGCAACGTATTCGGGCCAGGTGCATGCCCGCTACGAGAGCAAGCTCGGGTTCCAGACCTCGGGCAAGATCGTCGCGCGCCTGGTCGAGCTGGGCAGCCACGTGAAGCGCGGCCAGCCGCTGTTGCGGCTGGACCCGGCGCAGGAGACGCTGCATGTGGCGGCGGCGGCGGCCGATGTGGCCGCGGCCCGCAACCGCGTGGCGCAGAACCGGGTCGACCTGCAGCGCACCGAACAGCTGCTGGCACGACGGTTCGCGTCGCAGGCCGAGGTCGACCAGCAACGACTTGCGCTGACCGAATCGGAGTCGCAGCTGCACGCCGCGCTCGCGCAGCAGCAGATCCGCGTGAACCAGCGCGGCTACACCGAGCTCATCGCCGATCGCGACGGCGTGATCACCGCGCTCAATGCGGAGGCCGGGCAGGTCGTGTCGCCCGGTCAGGCTATGGTGACGCTGGCGGCCGACGGCGAGCGCGAGGTGCTGGTCAGCATCCCGGAGTCGCGCGTCGACGAGCTGCGGCGCGCGAAGGAGCTGCGCGTGTCGGTGTGGGCCCAGCCGGGCCAGGCCTATCCCGGTGCGCTGCGCGAGCTTGCGCCGGACACCGACAGCGTGACGCGCACTTACTCGGCCCGCATCAGCGTCAAGGCGGCCGACGACGCGCTGCGCCTGGGCATGACCGCCTCGGTGCACGCGCCGGACGTCTCCGGCGCGACCGCGATCCGGCTGCCGCTCACCGCGATCCTGCATCAGGACGGCCAGGCGCTCGTGTGGACCGTCGATGCCCAGACCGGCCAGGTGGCGAGCCGGCCGGTCGAGCTGGGCGGCGCGCAGAACGATGCGGTGCTGGTCACGAAAGGCCTGGCCGGCGGCGAGACTGTCGTGACCGCCGGCGTGCACATGCTGCATGCGGGCCAGCGCGTCAAGGTGCTGGGGGCCACGTCGGGGGCGCAGCCATGAGCCGACTCAACCTCTCCGAGTGGGCGCTGAAGCACCCGCAGATGATCGTGTTCCTGCTGCTGCTGCTGGGCATCGCCGGCGTGCTCGCGTACGGCAAGCTGGGCCAGAAGGAGGACCCCGAGTTCACCGTCAAGACCATGGTCGTGCAGGCCTACTGGCCGGGCAGCTCGGCGCAGCAGATGGCCGAGCAGGTGACCGACAAGCTCGAGAAGAAGCTGCAGGAGATCGCCGAGATCGACTACACGAGCAGCTATGCCAAGCCCGGCTCGACGCAGATCAAGGTCAACCTGCGCGAGGCGACCTCGCCGGCCGCGGTGCCGCAGGTCTGGTACCAGGTGCGCAAGAAGCTGGGCGACATCCAGCACACGCTGCCGCAGGGCGTGCGCGGGCCGTACTTCAACGACGAGTTCGGCGACACCTTCGGCAATCTGTACGCGATCACCGGCGACGGCTTCGACGACAAGGCGCTGCGCGATGTCGCCGATGCCGCGCGCAGCGAGTTCCTGCGCGTGGCCGACGTCAACAAGGTCGAGCTCGCCGGCGCGCAGGACGAGAAGATCTTCGTCGAAGCGTCCAACGCGAAGCTCGCGTCGCTGGGCATCGACCCAGCGCTGATCGCATCCACGCTCGCGGCGACCAACACGGTGGACGCGGCCGGCACGGTGCAGACCGCCACCGAGCAGGTGCGGCTGACCGTCAGCGGCGAGTTCGATTCGGTCGAGAGCATCCGCAACATCGGCATCCGTGCCGGCGAGCGGATGTTCCGTCTGGGCGACATCGCCGACGTGCGGCGCGGCCCCGAGGACCCGGCGAGCTCGAAGATGCGCTTCAACGGCGTGCCGGCGATCGGCCTGGCGGTCAGCATGCGCAAAGGCGGCGACGTGATACGCCTCGGCGAACAGCTGACCGCGAGCGTCGCCCGCATCCAGGCGAGCCTGCCGGTGGGCGTTCAGATCCACGCGGTGTCCGACCAGCCGCGGGTGGTCGAGGAATCGGTGCACGAGTTCAAGAAGAGCCTGGCGGAAGCGGTCGTCATCGTGCTGCTGGTGAGCTTCTTCTCGCTCGGCTTGCGCACGGGCCTGGTCGTGGCGCTGTGCATCCCGCTCGTGCTGGCGCTGACCTTCCTCGTGATGTACGTGCTCGGCATCGAGCTGCAGCGCATCTCGCTGGGCGCGTTGATCATCGCGCTCGGGCTGCTTGTCGACGACGCGATCATCGCCGTCGAGATGATGGCGCTGAAGCTCGAGCAGGGCTGGGACCGCTTCCGCGCCGCGACCTACGCCTACACGGCCACGGCGTTTCCGATGCTGACCGGCACGCTGATCACCGCCGCGGGCTTCCTGCCGGTCGGGTTCGCGAAGTCGGGCGCCGGCGAGTACGTGTACTCGCTGTTCCAGGTGGTCGGGATCTCGCTGATCCTCTCGTGGATCGTCGCGGTGCTGTTCACGCCGTACATCGGCTTCAAGCTGTTGCGCGAGCAGCCGGCCGGCAGTGCGCATCACGACGAGCATGCGGTCTACGAAGGCGGCTTCTACCGGCGTTTTCGAGGTGCCGTCGAGCTGTGTCTGCAGCATCGGCGCTGGGTCATCGTCGCGACCGTCGTTGCGTTCATCGGCTCGGTCGCGCTGTTCGGCGCGGTGCCCAAGCAGTTCTTCCCGGCCTCCGACCGGCCCGAGCTGATGGTGGACCTGTGGCTGCCGCAGGCGGCGACCTTCGAGGCGAGCGAGCGCGAGGTCCAGGCGCTCGAGGCGCGTCTGAAGAACGACCCGGACGTCGTCGCGGTGACCGGCTTCGTCGGCAACGGCAGCCCGCGCTTCTACTTGCCGCTGGACGTGCAGACGCCCAACCTGAACCTCGGCGAGCTGCTCGTGATGACCCGCGGCGGCGAGGCGCGCGAACGCGTGCTCGCGAAGATCCAGACGCTGTTCGACACCGAGTTCCCGCTGGTGCGCGGGCGCGTCAACCGGCTCGAGAACGGCCCGCCGGTCGGCTACCCGCTGCAGTTCCGCGTGTACGGCATGGACAACGCGAAGGTGCAGGCCGTCGCCGGGCAGGTGGCCGCCATCCTGCGGGCCGATCCGCACGTGCGCCGCGTCAACCAGGACTGGGGCGAACGCATCAAGCGCGTGCGCGTGGACATCGACCAGGACAAGGCACGCCAGCTGGGCATCACGTCGCGCCAGGTGAAGGAGGCGCTGCAGGGTTCGCTGTCGGGCGCGCCGGTCACGCAGTATCGCGAAGGCGACGACGACATCGACGTGGTCGCGCGCCTGGTCGCCGCCGAGCGCACCGACCTGAACAACCTGAAGGACGCGCGCATCTACCTGCGCGACGGCAAGTTCGTGCCGGTGTCGCAAGTGGCGCGGCTCGCGCTCGACAGCGAGGACAGCGTGCTGTGGCGGCGCAACCGCGTGCCGACGATCACGGTGCGTGCCGACGTCAGCGGCGCCGAGGCGCCCGACATGACGCTCGCGCTCAAGCCCAAGCTCGACGAGCTCGCGAAGAGCCTGCCGATCGGCTATGGCATCGACATCGGCGGCACGTTCGAGTCGAGCGCGAAGTCGCAGGCCTCGATCTTCGCGGTGATGCCGCTGATGGTCGCCGCGGTGCTGTTCCTGCTGATGCTGCAGCTGCAGGACCTCAAGAAGATGGCGCTGGTGCTGCTGACCGCGCCGCTCGGGATGATCGGCGTCGCGGCGATGCTGGCGGGCTTTCGGATCCCGTTCGGCTTCGTCGCGATGCTGGGCGTGATCGCGCTGGCCGGGATGATCATCCGCAACTCGGTGATCCTGGTCGTGCAGATCGACCACGACGTGCAGGGCGGCGTGCCGCTGTGGACCGCGATCGTCGAGTCGGCCGTGCGCCGCATGCGGCCCATCGTGCTCACGGCGCTGGCCGCGATCCTCGCGATGATCCCGCTGACCCGTTCGGTGTTCTGGGGGCCGATGGCCTGGGCCATCATGGGTGGCCTGTTCGTCGCGACTCTGCTGACGCTGTTCTTCCTGCCTGCGCTCTACGCGAGCTGGTATGGCGCGAAGAAGCCGCAGGCGGCATGAGCCGCCGCTGCCGCGCAATCCCCGAAGTCTCCAAGGAAAGACATGAACAGGATGCTCTCATGCGCCTTCGCCGCGGCCATCGCGGCGGGGGCGGCCCACAGCAGCTTCGCGATCGACCTGGTCGAGTCGCACGCACGAGCACTGGGCCATGACGCGACGATGGCCGCCGCCGACCAGGCGCTCGCCGCGGGCCGCGAAAAAGCGGTGCAGGGGCGTGCGCTGCTGCTGCCGCAGGTCCAGCTCTCGGCCGGCGTCACGCGCATAGCCGAACGCTCGTCGACGAACCTGCCACCGGCGTTCTCCGAGCTGATCAAGTCGCAGAGCTCCGGCACTGCGTACCAGGCGGCGCTGCAGGCGGCGCAGCCGCTGTACGACGCGAAAGCCTCGTCCGAGAAGCGCCAACTGCAGCAGCAGAGCACGCTGGCCGGCGTGAAGCACCACGATGCGGAGCAGGAGTTGATCCAGCGCGTCGCCGAGGCCTACTTCAACGTGCTGCTCGCGCAGGAGACGCTGCGCGTCACGCAGGCCGAGAAGGCCGCCGTGACGATGCAGCGCGATCGTGCCCAGGCGCGCTTCGACGTGGGCCGCGGCAAGATCACCGACGTGCAGGAAACGCAGGCGCGCTACGACGCGGTGCTGACGCGCGAACTCTCGGCACAGAGCACGTTCGCGCTGCGCCAGGCGCAGTACCAGGAGCTCACCGGCGTCGCGGCCGATCGGTTGGCCATGCTGCGCGACGGCTTCGTGCCGACGCCCCCGGCGCCGGACGATCTGGTGTCGTGGCAGGCGCGCGGCGAGGCGCAGAACACGCGGGTGCAGTTCAAGCGCAGCGAGCTGGCGATCGCCGGTGCCGAGATCGAGAAATACAGCTTGCGAGGCCGCCCGACACTGGACCTGGTCGCGAGCTACACGTACAAGGGCCAGAACGGCGGGCTGTCGCAGACCGTCTCGCCCGACAGCAGCCGTGCCGCGACGATCGGCCTGCAGTTGACGGTGCCGCTGTACGCCGGCGGCGCGCTGAACTCGCGCGAGCGCGAATCGGTCGCGAAGAAGGGGCAGGCCGAACAAGAACTGGTCGCGGCGCAGCGCGACGCCAGGCTGCAGGTGCAGGACGCGTTCCTCGCGGTGAAGACCGGCGTCTCGCGGGTGCGGTCGCTCGAACAGTCGGTGCGCTCGGCGCAGACCGCGCTCGAGGCGACGACGCTTGCGCGCGATGTCGGCACCCGCACCGAGCTCGATGTGCTGGACGCGCAGCAGCGGCTGTACACGACGCAGCTCGATCTCGCGCAGGCCCGCAATGACTATCTGCTCGGACGCATCCGCCTCGCGTCCGCCGCGGGCGAACTCCAGGAAGGCGACTTGCACGCGCTCAACGCGTACCTGGTGCGCTGACGCGGCGCGCCGATTCCCTCAACCGACACACGGACCCCTCGCCATGGACATCGACGTTTTCCCCCGCCACGAGTTGCCCACCGTGATGCGCGTGCTGCGCACGGCCCTCGAGCCGACCGCAACGCTGTGGACGCGCGAGCGCGCCTTTCTCGACACCTATGCGCGCATCGTCGGCTTCGACTTGATCGACGTGCCCGAACCGATCGCGCCGGCCGACGTGGAAATCGCGGATCGACACCCGCGCAAGCGTCTGGTGCAGCTGGCGGCGCTCGCGGTGCTGCTGGGCTTTCCGGTCAAGCGCGATGCGTTCGAGTTCCTGAAGGCGCTCGCCGCGCGCCTGGGCGTGCATGACGGCGTGATCGACGTGATCGACGCATTGATCGCGAAGCGCCATCTGCGCGTGCGGCTGCTCGCGATGCGCCGCGGGCTGCGCGTGATGCTGAAGGAGGCGCTGCTGGCCGAAGGGATCCGAGGCGTCGGCCGGCTGATGGCCGCGCTGTGGTTCGGGGCGGCGGTGAACAAGGACAAGCTCTGGCGATACAAGCGCCTGGGCTTGCTGCCCGACGGTACGCTGGGCCGCGAGTACTGGAAGCACATGACGACGGTGGGCTTCGGCTTTCCCGGCGAGCCGGCCGGGATCGCCGATTCGGTCGCGTACCACGACATCGCGCATGTGCTGGCCGAGCACGAGGCCACCGGGCTCGGCGAAATCCAGCAGGGCAGCTTCCAGGGCGGCAACCGGCGCGAGGACGGCTTCTTCTTCATCCAGTTTGTCGTGCTGCATTTCCATCAGGGCGTGCGCATCACGCCCGGAGCGCCATCGGAGGTCGGCAACTTCGATCCGGAAAAGGTGTTGTGGGCGATCCACCGCGGCGCCCGGTGCCGTGTCGACATGACGCACCAATGGGACTTCTGGCCATTGATGACGCTGCCGTTGAGTGAAGCGCGTGCCGCCTGCGGGCTGCTGCCCAAGCGGCCGCCGCCCGCTGACGTGACGGATTGCCTGAGGGCGGCAGCATCGGCATAAATTCGTCAGAACTAGCCAAGAGCGTGCTTGGCGTGATGCCGGGATAATTTTTTCGGTTGCCGAGCCCCGAACCGCATGTCGGGGCCGGGGCGTGTCGGTGGAGTTGGTGCCGGCGGTTTGCAGGCCGCGCGATGGGTGCGGCGCTGTTGCGATGCAACCTTCCAGAGGCACCCACACGATGAGCGCCGAAATCCCCGTCGACGAAGTTCAGCGCCTGCGTGCGCTGCGCGAGTATCGAGTGCTGGACACGCCGGCGGAACAAGCCTTCGACGATCTCGTCACGCTGGCCGCGCACATCTGCCATGCACCGATCGCGCTGGTATCGCTGGTCGACGAAGACCGGCAATGGTTCAAGGCGCGCATCGGTGTCGAGGCGAGCCAGACATCGCGCGACATCGCCTTTTGCTCGCACACGATCCTGAACCGCGACGAGCTTTTCGTCGTGTCCGACGCGCACGACGACCAGCGTTTCTGCAGCAACCCGATGGTCACGGGCGCACAAGGCATCCGCTTCTACGCCGGCGCACCGCTGGTGAATTCCGATGGCCATGCGGTGGGCGCGCTGTGCGTGAAGGACATCGTGCCGCGCGAGCTCGACGCGGCGCAGCGGCAGGCGCTGAAAGCGCTGGGTCGCCAGGCGATCGCTTTGCTGGAGCTGCGGCGTGCCGCGATCGAGCGCCGCCAGCTCGACGAGCGGTATCGGCTGGTGATGGAGTCGGTGCCGAACGCGATCATCGGCGCCGATCGCGAAGGCCGCATCGTGCTGGTCAACGCCGAAGCGGAGCGGCTCTTCGGCTACCTGCGCGCCGAGCTCGTCGGCCAACCGGTCGAGTGCCTGGTGCCGCCTCAGCTTCGCGCCGAGCACGCGCGGCGCTGGACGCACCTGCTTGCCGACCCCGCCGGGCGAACCGAGGCCGTGTGCCGCGAGACGCTGGCGCTGCACAAGGACGGCCGGTCGCTGCCGGTCGAGCTGGGCCTCACGCTGCTGGAGACGCCGGAACAGACCTTCGTGCTGGAGTCGATCACGGACGTTGCCGAGCGCAAGGCCGTCGAGTCGCAGTTGCGCAGCGTGCAGCTGCTGCACCAGGCCATCGTCGACAACGCCGGTTGCGCGATCATCAGCACCGATGCCGAGGGCGTCATCACGAGCTTCAACCCCGCGGCCGAGCGCATGTTCGGCCATGCCGCGGGCGACGTGATCGGTGCGCAGACGGTCGAGATCCTGCACTCGGTCGACGAGGAAACGGACGACACGGCCGCGAGCGGCCCGCTGCGCGGGTTCGCGGCCTTGCTGGATCAGCGCTGCGGCGGCGGTGCGGGCGAATGCGAATGGACCTGCGTGCACCAGGACGGCAGCCGCCTGCCGGTGCTGCTGTCGGTGACCGCGCTGCACGATGCCGACGGCCCCAACACCGGCTACCTGGCCCTGGCGATCGACATCAGCCAGCGCAGGCGCAACGAGGAGGCGCTGCGTGCGAAGAACGAAGAGCTCAAGACCTTCGCGTACACCGTCTCGCACGATCTGAAGGCGCCGCTGCGCGGCATCGCCGGCTATGCGCAGGAGTTGCAGCGCCGCCATGCCGATGCGCTGTCCGAGCGGGCGCAGTTCTGCATCGCCCAGATCATCTCCGCGGCCAAGAACCTCGATCGCCTGATCGACGACCTGCTGAGCTATTCGCGCATCGTCGCGCAGGTGCCGCAGCAGGTCGAATTCCGCCTCGACGAGCTGGTGACCCGCGTGCTGCACGACCGCAGCCACGCGTTGTCCGAACAGGGTGTCGAACTCGACCTCGAGGTGCCGCCTATCGTGCTGAACGGCTGGGAGCGCGGGCTGCATCAGGTGCTGTGCAACCTCATCGACAACGCGTTGAAGTACAGCCGCGATGCGCGTCCGCCGCGTGTGGCCGTGCACGCGCACCTGATCGACGGCGCCTGCCACTTCAGCGTGGCCGACAACGGCATCGGCTTCGACATGAAGTACCACGACCGGATCTTCGGGCTGTTCAACCGGCTCGTGCGCGCGAACGAGTTCGAGGGCACCGGCGCCGGACTGGCGATCGTCAGTAAGGTGCTCGAGAAGCTCGGCGGGCGGGTGCGCGCCGAGTCCGCGCCGGGGCGCGGCGCGACGTTTTTCATCGACCTTCCGCAATGCATGGAGACCACCGCATGACGGTTCTGCCGGCCGGCCGCGTGACGACAGAGCACTCGCGTCCCATCCTGATGGTCGAGGACAACGAGATGGACCTCGACCTGTGCATGCAGGCGTTTGCCGAGCATGCGGTGGCCAATCCCTTCATCGTGTGCCGAGACGGCGAGGAGGCGCTGAACTTCATCGAGACGCACACGGCCGGCAACGACCCGCAATTGCCGCTGCTGGTCCTCCTGGACCTGCGGCTTCCGAAGCTCGACGGCATCGGCGTGCTGCGCCATGCGCGGCAGCATCCGGTGTGGAAGCAGGTTCCGTTCATCGTGCTGACCACGTCGCGCGAGGACGTCGACATCCAGGCGGCGTACCGTCTCGGCGTCAACTCGTACATCGTCAAGCCGGTGGACTTCTTCGCGTTCACCGAAGTGGCCCGGCGCATCCAGATGTACTGGGTGCTGACCAATCAGCCGCCGTTCGCGCAACTGTGATCGGTGCGCCCGGGGAAGGCCACATGCACATCCTGTACGCCGAGGACCATCCCGCCGACGCGGACCTGCTGCAGTCCTATCTCGCCGGTGCGGCGCCCGACATCGTCGTGGAGGTCGTGGACTCGGGCAGCGCCTGCCTGGAGCGGGTGAGTGCCGCCCGTTTCGACGCGGTGCTGCTGGACAACCACTTGCCCGACATGGACGGCATCGGCGTGCTGCGGGAGCTGCGCGCGGCCGACGAAGTGCTGCCGGTCGTGCTGATCACCGGTGCCGGCGACGACATGACGCTGTCCGACGCGCTGCAGGCTGGCGCCAGCGACTATGTCGCGAAGTCGCAGGACTATCTGCACGATCTGCCGCGGTTGCTGCGCGCGGTGGTCAGCCGCCAGCGCAGCCGCAGCCTGCTCGACGTGGAGGAGGCGCGCCGGCGTCACCGCGTGCTGTACGTCGAGCCCAACACGATGGATGCGGAGATGACCTGCCGGCATTTCGACATCGCCGCCGCGGAGCTGCAGCTGACGCTCGTGGCCGGTGGCGAGGAGGCGCTGACCCTGATCGACGGGGGTGCGCGCTTCGACCTGGTCCTGACCGACCTCCGGTTGCCGCGCATGGGCGCCGTGGACCTGATACGTGAAGTCCAGGCGCGCGGTCTGGAGCTGCCGTTCGTGGTCATCACCGGGCACGGCGACGAGCTGACGGCGGTCGCGCTGTTGCGCATGGGCGCCTATGACTACATCGTCAAGCGGCACAACTATCTGCAGCAGCTGCCGCATTCCATCCTGCATGCGCTGCATCGCGCGAACCTCGACAAGACGGCGCGGGCGCTGCAGTCCGAGCTCGTCGCGATGAATGCATCGCTGGAGGAGAAGGTGGCCCAGCGTACGTGCCAATTGCAGGCCGAGATCGGCGCGCGCGAGCAGGCGCAGGAACGTCTGCAGCGCAGCGAAGCGCTGCTGCGCATGGCGAGCCGCATGGCGCACCTGGGTGCTTGGCGGGTGGAGCTGCCCGGCCGGCGCATGGTGTGGTCCGACGAAGCGGCCGCGATCCACGGGGTCGATCCGCGCCAGGTCCAGTCGATCGACTCGGCGATCGGCTTCTGCGCAGAGGGCTACGCCGAGACTTATCGTGCCTGCCTCGACAGCTGCATGCGCGATGGCGTTCATTTCGACGAGGAGCTGCAGATCGTCACCGCGTTCGGCCGGCGCGTGTGGGTGCGCGTGATCGGCCATGCGGTGCGGGGCGCCACGGCCACGATCTCGCACGTGCAGGGGACCATCCAGGACGTCTCCGAGCGCAAGCATGCAGAGTACGAGCGGCGCGCGCTGGAGATGCAGTTGCGCGAATCGCAGAAGCTCGAAGCCATCGGAACCTTTGCCGGCGGCATCGCCCACGACTTCAACAACATGCTGGGCGCGATCCTCGGCAACGCTTCGCTGGCGATGGAGGGCGTGGCGATGCTGATGGCGCCGGCGCCGGTGCAAACGGCGCTGCGGCAGATCCAGAAGACCGCGCTGCGCGGCCGCGACCTCGTCCGCCAGATCCTCGCGTTCAGCCGGCACCAGCAGCCGGCATTCGAGGCGCAGTCGCTGCGGCCGCTGATCAAGGACACGCTGGGCATGCTGCGCGCGATGCTGCCGGCGATGGTGGAGTTGCGCACGTCACTGGTCGACGAGCCGGTGTGGATCGATGCCGACGGCGTGCAGATCCAGCAGGTCATCGTCAACCTGTGCGCGAATGCCTGGCATGCGATGCCCGAGAGCACCGGCCGGATCGAGCTGAGCCTGGACATCGTCGCGCACCAGGAGGGCCCGTCGGGGCCTCCCCTGCCGACGGGGCGTTATGCGCGGCTGCGTGTCATCGACAACGGCTGCGGCATGGACGAAGCCACGCGCGCCCGCATCTTCGAGCCGTTCTTCACCACCAAGCCGGTCGGGCAGGGAACGGGCCTGGGGCTGGCGGTCGTGCACGGCATCGTCAGCGCGCACCGCGGCGCGATCACGGTGGACAGCACGCCTGGTGTCGGGAGCACCTTCGGCCTGTGGTTCCCGCTGGCCACGCCGGGCACCGAGCCGCCCAGCAGCGATTTCGCGATGCTCGACCGTCGCGAAACAGCGCCGCCGCCCGCGGTCGCCAGCGGCCAGCACGTGCTGTACGTGGACGACGACGAGGTCATGGTGCTGATGGTCGAACGTCTGCTGCAGCGCAGCGGCTATCGCGTGACCGCGATGGTCGATGCCATCGAGGCGCTGGACCTCGTGCGGCGCGATGCCAGCGTCGAGGTGGTGGTCTGCGACCTGAACATGCCGGCGCTGTCCGGTCTCGCGCTGGCCCGTGCGCTCGGCGAGATCCGGCCCACGCTGCCGGTCGTGCTGAGCTCGGGTTACTTTCCCGCCGAGGCGCATGCGCAGGCCAGCGCATTGGGCGTGCGTGCCACGCTGTGCAAGGAAAACACGCTGGAAGAACTGCACGCGATCCTGCAGCGTACGCTGGCGGCGACCAGCGTCTGACGGCGGCGCTCGTTGACGACGCGTTGCGCCGATTCCGCACTCCCTCGAGCCGTCGGTCGCCCACTGCATCGCGATAAGATGCAACAAGGGACCGGATTACAACGACACGAGTGAGCGGATCGGATCAGGCGACTCCTGACGAGGCGGCCAGATGCCATTGAGCTGGCCGGCGCGCATTCCCGAGCAGTTATGGGATCAGGCTTTGGTGGACGTCGGACGGGCACGTGTGCTCGCCAATGAGCTCCACCGTTGGCCTGCGGGCAACGACGACGGTGATGGCGCGAGCGCCTGGTGCCGCGTCGGCGTGGCCGAAGCGCGTTGGGGAAGCGTCGACGTCGCGCGAACCGCCGGCGCGCGTGCCCGGGCCCTCTTCGACCACGAGGCGGACGAGCGCGGTCTTGCCCTGTGCCGGGTCATCGACGCGCTGTGCCTGAACCGCGAGGGGCGCCACACCGACGCGCTGCGCGCGCTGCTCGATGCGCATCTGCTGGGTGCCGGCGACAGCCGCGAGTTCGAGGCGTTCGTCTATCGCAGCGCGCGGGCCGAGATCCACGCGTCCTTGGTCGAGGTCGAGACCGCGCTGTCCGATTACTACGCTGCGCTGGAGATCGCGCGCCGGTCGACGACGCCCAGCCCGGGCATCGTCGCCGCCCGCGAGCTCGGCGAATACCACCGCAGGCTGGGAAATTTCGAGGATGCGCGTCGTCACGGCGAAGACGCGCTGCTGGTCGCGGGCCGCGCCGACGCCCCGCAGGGTGTCGTGGCGTCCGTTGCCGCGAGCCTGGTGCACACCTACGTCGCGATCGGCGCGCGCGACAAGGCCCGCGACCTGATGTCCCTGCTCGAAGCGGACTCGGGGCTGCCGGATCCGCTCGGGACGCGGACCGATGCGCTCGCGTTGGGCTACTACGTGGAAGGCGATGCCGCGAAGGCAGGGGCCCTGATCGAAGCCGTCGCGGGGCGCCGCGACAACGGCGTGTCCGTTTTCAGGTCGTGGCTGCTGGCCCGTTGCCACATGCGCTACGGCCACTGGGCGGACGCGAACAGGATCGCGCTGAAGGCGTTGGCACTGTGGTCGTCCGCTGAGCGCCCGGATCACCGCTACGACCTCGTCAAGCTCTACGAGGTGGCCTCCGAGTGCTTCGAGGCCTCGGGCGATAGCGCGCGGGCACTCGAGCACATCCGGCTTCTGGTGGCCGTCCGGGACCGGATGCTCGCGTTCAATCTCCAGTCGCAATACCTCGAGCTGCGCCTGAAGCACGAAACGGCCCGGCTGCGCAGCGAGCGCGACAGCGCCGTCGAAATGCAGTCCGAGAGCGAGCGCGACATCGCCCGGCTGCGCGAGCTGAACCGCCTGCTGGAGGCGCGCGTCCTCGAAACCACGAATCTTCAGGCCGAGCTGCGCGAGCGATCGTTGCGCGATCCGCTGACCGGCCTGCACAACCGCCGTCATCTGGACGAGGTCGCGCCCAGCCGGCTGGAACTGGCCCGTCGCCAGCAGGCGCCGTTGTGCGTCGTGATGATCGATCTCGACCACTTCAAGAAGATCAACGACCGATACGGGCATCACACCGGCGACGAGGTGCTGAAGGAGTTCGCGCGGCTCGTCGCGCTGCGTGCGCGCAAGAGCGACATCGTCTGCCGGTACGGCGGCGAGGAGTTCGTCATGCTGCTGGCCGACATCCGCACCGAGGACGCGGTGGCCATGCTCGAGAAGCTGCTGATCCGATTTCAGGAGTCGTCGATACCGGCCGACGCGGAGACGCTGCGCGGCTGCTCGTTCTCGGCCGGGGTCGCGTCCTTTCCGGCAGACGGCGAATCGCTGGAGGCGCTGCTGCGCGCGGCGGACCGGCGGCTGTACGCGGCGAAGGCCATGGGCCGGGCGCGTGTGGAAGCCTACGAGCGTGGCCCGTTCCCGCGCCGGCGCTGAAAATCTCGTGCCGGTTCCCGGTACATCTCACCTTTCACTTTCAGTGCGCACCGCAAGTCCTTATTTTTGAACGGGTTTTCGTGCCGGATTTCACGTTTCAAACCCGCAGCTAAGTCCTTGATTCCATTGATTTTTCATTACAGATTTCATTGACCGGGAAGGCCTGGATCCGCTAAAGTGGCACATAGTGCACTTTTGTGGAAGTTTGTGGCAAACACCGTGTTTCAGGGGCCTGCGGCTCTGACGCTGGACGGCAAGGGGCGTATCGCCATGCCGGCGCGTCACCGCGAGCTCCTCACGGCGATGGACTGCAAACAGCTGACGATCACCAAGCACCCTGAAGGGGCGCTGCTGGTGTTCCCTCGGCCGGCGTGGGAGGCCTTCCGCGATCGCGTTGCCGCGCTGCCGATGGAGGCCAGCGGCTGGAAACGCGTCTTCCTCGGCAACGCGATGGACGTCGAGATCGACGCACAATCGCGGATGCTGATTCCGCCCGAGTTGCGGAACTCGGCAGGCCTCGTACGCGACGTGATGTTGCTCGGGATGGGCAGCCACTTCGAGCTGTGGGACGCGCAGCGCCACGCCGATCACGAGGCGAAGGTGATGCAGTCCGAGATGCCCGAATCGCTGAAGAGCTTCAGCTTCTGACGCCACACGCCGTCGGCGATCTCCTCATGTCCGCGTCCTTTCAACACACGACCGTGCTGCTGGCCGAAGCGATCGATTCGCTCGTGACGGCGCCCGACGGCCTCTACGTCGACGGTACCTATGGCCGCGGCGGGCACACGCGCGCGCTGCTCGCGCGGCTCTCGGACAAGGGGAGGGTGATCGCGATCGACCGGGATGTCGAAGCGATCCGCGAGGCGACCGTCGGCGATGCGCGGGTCTCGGACCCGCGTTTTTCCATCCACCACACCAGTTTCGCGAACCTGCGCGGCGTGCTCGACGCGCAGGGCATCACGCGCATCGATGGGCTGCTGCTCGATCTCGGCGTCTCCTCGCCGCAGATCGACGACCCGGCGCGCGGCTTCAGCTTCCGCTTCGACGGGCCGCTGGACATGCGCATGGACACCACCCGCGGCGAAAGCGCGGCGGAGTTTCTGGCCCGCGCCGACGAGCGCCACATCACGGAGGTGATTCGCGACTATGGGGAAGAACGGTTTGCTCTACAGATTGCAAAGGCGCTTGTTGCTCGGCGCGAAAGCGGGCACCCTGTTCGAACCACCGGCGAGCTTTCCAAGCTCGTGGCTGGTGCGGTCCGGACCCGCGAAGCGGGCCAGGACCCTGCAACGCGCACATTTCAAGCTCTTCGGATTTTCGTCAACGCCGAGCTTGAGGAGCTCGAGCAAGGCCTGAGCGCGGCGCTCGACCTGCTCGCGCCGGGGGCGCGGCTGGTCGTGATCAGCTTCCACTCGCTCGAGGATCGCATCGTCAAGACCTTCATCGCGCGCGAGAGCCGCACCGAGGTCGACCGGCGCGCGCCGTTCGCGCCGGAGAAGCCGCATCGGCTGCGCGCGCTCGCGCGGATCCGCCCGGGCGCCGACGAGGTCCGCGCGAACCCGCGTGCGCGGTCGGCCATCATGCGGGTGGCCGAGCGTACCGATGTCGGGGTGGCCACATGACCCGGCTGAACTTGATCCTGCTGTTGGCGGTGCTGGCGAGCTGCGTCTATCTCGTCAGCGTCGCGCACGAGTCGCGCAAGCTGTATGCCGACCTCGACAAGGCGCGCAACGAGGAGCGGCTGCTGGACAGCGAGTTCGAGCGCCTGAAGAGCGAGAAGCAGTCGCAGGCGACGCCGCTGCGCGTCGAGAAGACCGCGCGCGACAAGCTCGCGATGCGCAGCGCGACGCCCGCGGTCACGCAGTACGTCACCTATGCGAGCGCGGCCGCCGCGTCGGCTGCGACCGGAGTGCGTTGATGGCCAGCCCGCGCAAACCCGCGATGACCACCGCCGGCGCGGTGCGCAGCGTCACGTATTCGACCAGCCCACTGCTCGCCTCGAAGACGCCGCCCTGGCGCTCGAAGTTCCTGGTCGCGCTCGTCGGCGCGAGCTTCTGCGTGCTGCTAAGCCGCGCGCTGTACGTGCAGGTGATCGGCACCGACTTCTTCCAGAAGCAGGGCGAGATCCGCTACGCGCGCACGCTCGAGCTGCCGGCCAGCCGCGGCCGCATCCTCGACCGCAACGGGCTGATCCTGGCCTCCAGCATCCCGGCGCCGTCGCTGTGGGCGATCCCGAAGGACTTCGACGCCGACAAGGCGCAGCGCCGGCAGCTCGCCAAGCTGCTGGGCATGACGCCTCAGGAGCTGGACGACAAGCTCGACGACAACCCGAACTTCGTCTGGCTGCGCCGCCAGGCCGAGGACCAGGTCGCGAAGGACGTGCTCGCGCTGGGCCTCAAGGGCATCCACCAGGTGCGCGAGTACAAGCGCAAGTACCCGGAGGGCGAGGCGGCGACCCATGTGGTGGGCTTCACGAACGTCGAGGACAAGGGCCAGGAAGGGATAGAGCTTGCTTACCAGGACCAGCTCGCCGGCCGCGACGGCACTCGCCGCGTGATCAAGGATCGGTTGGGTCGCGTGGTCGAGGACATCGGCGAGAGCGTCGCGCCGGTCGACGGCCGCGACATCGCGCTGTCCATCGACTCGAAGGTGCAGTTCTTCGCATACCAGCGCATCCGCGACGCGGTCGCCGAGAACAAGGCCAAGGCCGGCAGCGTGGTCGTGCTCGACGCGCAGAACGGCGAGGTGCTCGCGCTCGCGAACTTCCCGAGCTACAGCCCGGCCGATCGCCGCAACCTGACCGGCGCGCAGCTGCGCAACCGCGCGATCACCGACACCTTCGAGCCCGGCTCGACGATGAAGCCGTTCATCGCCGGCTGGGCGCTGGAGACCGGCCGCGTCACGCCCAACACCGTCATCCAGACCGCGCCCGGCCGCATGACGCTGACCGGCTCGACGATCACCGATTCGCACCCGCACGGCGACCTGACCGTCGCACAGGTGATCCAGAAGTCGAGCAACGTCGGCGCGGTCAAGCTGGCGATGCAGTTCACGCCCAAGGAGATGTGGGAGCTGTACGCGCAGGTCGGCTTCGGCAGCAAGCCGCAGATCGGCTTCCCCGGCGCGGTGACCGGGCGGCTGCGGCCGTACAAGACCTGGCGCCCGATCGAGCAGGCGACGATGAGCTATGGCTATGGGCTGTCGGCCTCGCTGCTGCAGATTGCGCACGCCTACACCGCGTTCGCGCACGACGGCGAGGTGATCCCGGTGTCGCTGCTGAAGCAGCCTGAGACGGGCGGCGCCAGTGCGGGCAGCGGCGCTGGCCCCGAGACCCGCATCCCCGGCGTGCGCGTGTTCTCTGCCAAGACTGCACAGACCGTGCGCGAGATGCTCGCGCTGGTCTGCGGCCCCGGCGGCACTGCACCGAAGGCGCAGACGATGGGCTACACGGTCGGCGGGAAATCCGGAACGGCGTACAAGCAGGAAGGCAAGGGCTACGCGGTCAAGAAGTACCGCTCGTGGTTCGTCGGCATGGCGCCGATCACGCACCCGCGCATCATCGTCGCGGTGATGGTCGACGAGCCGAGCAACGGCAAGTATTTCGGCGGCGACGTCGCGGCGCCGGTGTTCAGCGAGGTCGTGCAGCAGACGCTGCGCACGCTCGGCGTGGCGCCCGATCTGGAGGTGAAGACGCAGATCGTCACGAAGGACATTCCGGCCGAGGAGGAAAGTTTCTGATGGCGCTGCACGAGCTGCCTTCGGTGGACGCCGCGCTCGCCTGGTTGCGCGAACGCGGCGTGCGCACGCTCGCGACCGACAGCCGGCGGGTGCAGCCGGGCGATGCGTTCATCGCCTGGCCGGGTTATGCGGTCGACGGTCGTGCCTACGTCGGCGCGGCGCTCGCGGCCGGAGCGAACGCGTGCCTGGTCGAGGCCGATGGCGCCGAGGCGTTTGCGTTCGGCGATGCCGAGCGTGTCGCCGCGCTACGCGGCCTGAAGGCCCGAACGGGGCTGATCGCGAGCGGCTTCCTCGGGCGCCCGAGCGAGCGGCTGCAGGTCTATGCGGTGACCGGCACCAACGGCAAGACCTCGACCAGCTGGTGGGTCGCGCAGGCGCTGACCGTGCTGGGCCAACGCTGCGGCGTGATCGGCACGTTGGGGGTCGGCGAGCCTCCGGTCGAAGGGCGCAGCGCGGCGATCGCGTTCACCGGGTTGACCACGCCGGACCCGATCACCGTGCAGGCCGGCTTCAAGCGCTTCGTCGATGCGGGACTGCAAGCCTGTGCGATCGAGGCGACCTCGATCGGCATCGTCGAGCATCGCCTGGCCGGCAGCAAGGTCGACATCGCGCTGTTCACGAACTTCACGCAGGACCATCTCGACTATCACCGCACGATGGA
>DATCSE010000022.1:0-19876 GCA_036568605.1 Burkholderiaceae bacterium
GCGTCCCGCTTTCGAGCAGCACGCGGCGTCCGGGCGGGAACTCGACCTCGACGATGCGCAGCGGCGACGGGTAGTCCGGCGGCGAGACGTTGCGGCGCAGGTAGCCCGACGCGGGGTCGCGCCATTCGGGCTGCTCGGCGCGCCGCATCAGCGGGCCGGGGATCGCGCGCTCGGTTTCGAACAGCGCCGCGAGGGCCACGCCCAGGCCGCCGGCAAGCCTCTCCAGCACGACCGCGGTCGCGCTGGTCTCGCCGCGCTCGATCAGCGAGATCGTCGAGCGGCTGACGCCGCTTTGCGCCGCCAGCGCATCGAGCGACAACCCGCGGCTCGCGCGCAATGCGGCGACGCGGCGGGCGATGCGCTGGTTGATGTCCGCGTCGGCCGCGGTCGGTGGATGTGTTGCCTCCGTCATGTTGGAATCATTGTCCAGCATGCTGGAATGCCACGTCAAGCGGTCAAGTGAGGCGGCGGCCTCTAGTCACCTTCACTCACCGCTCCACAAGCCATGCCGCTTGTGCCAGTGCTCGAGCGACTCGTCGGGCATCTCGGCTATCCGCACGTGCTTCGGTCCCTGCCGGCCTCGCGGCAGATCGGCCCAGGCAGGTGCCCAGGCCAGTCCGATGTCGACGACCTCGGGCGGCGTCGGCAGCGGCGTGTCGATCGCCGACGCATGCGGGTGCACGAGCTCGGGCCAGCGTGGGTCCCACAGCCACAGCGGGCTCCCGCACTTCAGGCAGAAGTGCCGTGCCGCCGGCGAGCGGGTCGAACGCCGGCCCGGCTCGCGCATGACGGCGTGGTAG
Organism: Burkholderiaceae bacterium; assembly: GCA_036568605.1. Lineage (GTDB taxonomy): Bacteria > Pseudomonadota > Gammaproteobacteria > Burkholderiales > Burkholderiaceae_C > DATCSE01. Next base: position 801 of record DATCSE010000022.1, read on the forward strand.
ATGCGCAGGTGCTGGCGGCCACGAACCTTCAACGTCGCCGCGTCGGCGCCCAGGTTGATCGCATAGCCGCCGCTGCCCGCAGTCTTGCGGCAGATCGAACAATGGCAGCGCATGAACGGCACCGGGCTCATCGCGTCGACCTGGAAGCGCACCGCGCGACAATGGCAGGACCCTTCGAGCCGCATCGTTCACCTCCTCTTCAGACCATCGACAACAACCCATGGACATGATCGCATTCATCGGCGGCGGCAACATGGCCAGTGCCATCGTCGGCGGCCTGCGCGCCAGCGGGCGGGCCGGCGATTCCATCCTCGTCGTCGATCCGGGCGACGCGCAGCGCGACAAGCTGGCGCGCGAGTTCGGCGTGCGCACGCTGGCCGCGGCCGACGCGACGCTCGCGGGAGCCGGCCTCGTCGTCTGGGCCGTCAAGCCGCAGCTCTTCGGTGCCGCAGCCGCGCCGTGCGCGCCCCATGTGAAGACGGCGCTGCAGCTCAGCGTGATGGCCGGCATCCGCAGCGATGCGATCGCGCGCGCGAGCGGCAGCGAACGCGTCGTGCGCGCGATGCCGAACACGCCGGCGCTGATCGGCCAGGGCATCTCGGGGCTGTACGCGCGCGCCGCGGTCGGCGCGGCCGAACGCGCGCAGGTCGAGGCCGTGCTCGCACCGACCGGGCAGACGCTGTGGGTGCAACGCGAGGAAGACCTGGACGCGGTGACCGCGCTGTCCGGCTCGGGTCCGGCCTACGTGTTCTATTTCGTCGAGGCGATGATCGCGGCGGCGCAGCAGATGGGCCTGTCGGCGCAACAGGGCAGGCAGCTCGCGCTCGCGACCTTCGCCGGCGCGACGCAACTGGCCGCGAACTCCGACGAGCCGCCGGAGGTGCTGCGCGAGCGCGTCACCTCCAAGGGCGGCACGACCTACGCGGCGCTGACCGCGCTCGAGGCCGCGGGCGTCAAGCAACACTTCATGGGTGCGCTCGCAGCGGCGCAGCAACGCGCCCGCGAACTCGGGGATGAGTTCGGCCGCTGACCGTCGGTGCAGGCCGGCGCGTCGCATGCCGGAACCACGTGACCCCATGCAAAGCCGGCATGGAATCGAGCGGTAATCGGCGTGCGCCGCGCCTACAGTTGCGGCCCATGCAGGCACCGGGTCACGAGCCTGGTCGCCCGAGCATGCAAACCAACCGAGATCCGCTATGACCCAGCTTTCATTCGTCAGCGGCCACGCCGACAGTCCGTGGCAAACCTATCTTTCGCAAGTCGACCGCGTCGTGCCGTACCTCGGCAACCTGGCGCGCTGGAGCGAAACGCTGAAGCGCCCGAAGCGCGCGCTGATCGTCGACGTGCCGATCGAGATGGACAACGGCACGGTCGCGCACTTCGAGGGCTACCGCGTCCAGCACAACCTGTCGCGCGGTCCCGGCAAGGGGGGCGTGCGCTACCACCCGGACGTGACGCTGGAGGAGGTGATGGCGCTGTCGGCCTGGATGACGGTCAAGTGCGCGGCCGTGAACCTGCCGTACGGCGGTGCCAAGGGCGGCATCCGCGTCGACCCGAAGAAGCTGTCGATGAAGGAGCTGGAGCGCATGACGCGCCGCTACACCAGCGAGATCGGCATCATCATCGGCCCGCAGCGCGACATCCCGGCGCCCGACGTGAACACCAACGGCCAGATCATGGCCTGGATGATGGACACGTACTCGATGAACGTCGGCGGCACCGCGACCGGTGTCGTCACCGGCAAGCCGCTGCACCTGGGCGGCTCGCTCGGGCGCGTCAAGGCCACCGGCCGGGGCGTGTTCGTCACCGGGCGCGAAGCGGCCCGCCGCACCGGCCTGAAGCTCGACGGCGCGCGCGTCGCGGTGCAAGGCATGGGCAACGTCGGCGGCGCGGCGGCCGAGCTGTTCGTGCAGGCCGGCGCCAAGCTGGTCGCGGTGCAGGACCACACCGGCACGCTGGTCAACCCGGCCGGCTTCGACATCGCCGACACGATGGCGGTGCTGAAGCGCGACGGCGGCATCGCCAACTACGCCGGCGCCGAAAAGATTTCCAACGAGTCGTTCTGGGACGTGGACTGCGACATCCTGATCCCGGCCGCCCTCGAGAGCCAGATCACGCCCGAGCGGGCGAACCGCATCAAGGCCAAGCTCGTGCTGGAAGGCGCGAACGGCCCGACGCTGCCGACCGCCGACGACGTGATGCAGGAGCGCGGCATCCTGGTCGTGCCCGACGTGATCTGCAACGCCGGCGGCGTGACCGTCAGCTACTTCGAGTGGGTGCAGGACTTCTCGTCGTTCTTCTGGAGCGAGGACGAGATCAACGTGCGGCTGGACAAGATCATGGTCGACGCGCTGCGCAAGATCTGGGACACGGCCGACCGCCACAAGATCAGCTTGCGCACCGCGACCTTCGCGGTGGCCTGCGAGCGCATCCTCGCCGCCCGGGAAGAGCGCGGCCTGTACCCCTGACGACCCGCCGCCCACAGCCTTCCACGCTGTACGCGAAGCGCGGCCTCCGGGCCGCGCTTTTCCCCTCTTGAAAGCGCCGCCCCGCGCCAATATTTCGGCGCCAAGGGCGGCGCTTGGCTTTGCACGCACGGCGTTTGCCCGCTATCGACCCTGCAACCTGGAACCGAAAGGAGATCGAGTCATGTACGAATCGCTGCTCAATTTCCCCGGCGCGTTCTTCAACGAGTTCGAGCGTCTGCGCCGCGAGCTCGACGACGTGTTCGGGGCCACCGCGGTGCCGACCAGCATCCGGTCGGTCGCACCCGGGACCTTCCCGGCGATCAATGTCGGCAACACGCCCGACGGCGTCGACGTCTACGCGTTCGCCCCGGGGCTGGACGCCTCCAAGATCGAGGTTCAGCTCGACCGTGGTGTGCTGTCGATCCGAGGCGAACGGCCGTCCGCGCTGCCGGGCCAGGATCGCAAGGCGACCGTCTACAGCCGCGAACGGCTGAGCGGCAGCTTCCACCGCGCGATCAGCCTGCCCGACGACGCCGATGCCGGCAAGGTGGAGGCCAGCTATCGCGACGGGGTGCTGCATGTGCACATCGCGCGGCATGCTGCGCCGCAGCCGCAACGCATCACCGTTCAGTGAGTATCCGTGTCGCAAGGAGGAATGAGATGAACACCGCCACCAAGGACGTGACGACGACCAGCTCCACCACGCCGGCGACGCGCCAGGCCACCCAGGCCGACGAGCGCACGATGATGCCGCGCGTCGACGTGTTCGAGGACGATGCCGGCATCACGCTGCTGGCCGACCTGCCAGGCGTGCCCAAGGACCAGCTCGAGCTGAAGATCGACGGCGAGACGCTGCTGATCGAAGGCTCGATCGCGACGCCGACGCCGCAGAACCTGCAGTCGGTCTACGCCGAGATCCGCGTGCCGAAGTATCGGCGCGCGTTCGTGCTGAGCCGCGAACTCGACGCCAGCCGCATCGAAGCGAACCTGCGCGACGGCGTGTTGAACCTGCGCATCCCGAAGCAGGAGCACGCGAAGCCGCGCCGTATCGACGTGCGAGCGGCCTGAGCGTCGGATCGATGCGCGCGGCGCTGCGCCGCGACGCATCGTCGTCAGCGCAGCGCGTAGGCCAGCACGGTGCCGGCCAACACCGCCAAGCCCAGCCAGTGGTTGAGGCGGAAGGCGCGAAAGCAGCCGTCGCGCGTGCGCTCGCGGATCAGCGTGTAGTGCCATGCCGCGATCGCCGCGCCGGCTGCGATGCCGGCCTGGAACGGCCAGCCCAGCGCGAGCCGCACGCCGATCGCGGCCCAGATCGCCAGATAGAGGCCGTAGAACAGCATCACGCCGGCGACGTCGAAGCGCCCGAGCGTGATCGCCGACGTGCGGATGCCGATCTTCAGATCGTCGTCGCGATCGACCATCGCGTACTCGGTGTCGTAGGCCAGCACCCAGAACAGGTTGCCGACGAGAAGCGCCCAGGCCAGCGCCGGCACGCGGCCCTGGGCTGCGGCGAACGCCATCGGAATCCCGAAGCTGAACGCGACGCCGAGCACCGCCTGCGGCATCGAGAAGAAGCGTTTCGTGAACGGATAGAAGATGCTGACCGCGAGCGCGGCGAAGCTCCACAGCACCGCGGTCACGCTGGTCGTCAGCACCAGCGCGAACGCGACCAGCGCAAGCGCCGCGCCCAGCGCCAGCGCCTCGCGCACGCTGACCGCGCCGCGCGTCACCGGGCGCTGCGCGGTGCGCTTGACGTGCCGGTCGAAGTCTCGGTCGGCCACATCGTTGACCGCGCAACCGGCGCTGCGCATCAGGAACGTGCCCAGCACGAACACCGCGAGCAGATGCCAGCCCGGGAAGCCGCCGGCCGCGATCCACAGCGCCGAGAGCGTGGGCCACAGCAGCAAGTACGAGCCGGCCGGGCGGTCCCAGCGAATCAGGTCGAGGTACAGCGCCGCACGCGTGCGCGCTGTGGTTGTCGTGGCGGAGGTCGCGGACATCGGAAGCGATTGTCCCAGCCGCGCGCGCGGCCGTCACGCGACCTGCCGGGCTACTGCTGCGATTGCGGCCAGTGGCTGATCTGCCCGGTCGTGCTGCCGAGGCGCAGCGGATCCGACACGCGGTATGCGGCGACCATCGAGTCGCGGAACTTGGCGCCATGGAACCGACGGCTCGCCTCGACCTTGGCGGCAGCGCCGAGACGCTTGCGCTCGGCGGGCGAGTCGATCAGCTCGGCCACGCAGGTCAGCAGCTCCTCCTGGGACGAGCAGACCAGGCCGGTCTTGCCGTGCTCGATCACGTCGCGGTGGTAGGGCGTGTTCCAGACCACGCAGGGCAGCCCCAGCGTCATCGCTTCGGCGAGCAACGCCGGGAAGCCGAAGTCGCCGCCCAGGGCGACGTAGATCCATCCGGCCGCGAGCCGGCTCGCGCGTTCCTCGGCATCGAGCGCGTCGTATACCGCGACGTTCGCGGCGCTGAGGCGCGCGCGCGAATCGTCGTCGGCGGTGCCGAACCAGTTGAAGCTCAGGTTCAGCGACTCCTCGTTCAGCAGCACCGCGAGCTGCGCGAACATCGCCGCCGCGTCGGCGTTCGGCTTGCGGCTGCCGGTCACCAGCAGCGGCCGGCGCGCCGGATGGCGCGGCGTCTCGAAGAACGCATCCTCGACCGGCGATTCGACCACGTGCACCGGCTCTCGCGTGATGCGCTCGAGCAGCCGCGCCTCGACCGACGAATTCGCGATCGCGCGCTGGCGCTGCGGACCCGACATCGGCCGCAGCAGCCACAGCGCGAGCGCGCCCAGCGGCTTGAACGGCCCCAGCGAACGCGAGCCGTGCGGCGAAAAATACAGGCGCTGCGGCCAGCGCCCGGCGCGCGCCGCGTAGGCGCCGATCAGGCTGGGCACCAGACCGTGCAGGTGGATCGCCGCGGTCGGTTGCGCATCGACCGCGGCACGCAGCGCCTCTAGCGATTTGGCTGCGCGCCGCGCGATCCCCTCGTTCGCGGGGCACAGCACGAGCCGAATCGTGGGATGAAAGTGCGGCAATAAATGCCGATGCCGCGGCTCGTCGACCAGGATCACGGTCTGCCCGATGCCGCGCTCGGCCAGCGTGACCGACAACGGGCCCAGGAAACCGAACACATCGTCCGTCACCCGCCCAACGAGGTGCACTACGTGTCCGCTTGTTCTCGGCACTGCACCGATCGCGTTCGCTTCAGACATCTCGATGTCCCTGCGGTGGCGGGGGAGATTCTCAACGCGCGCCGTCACGTGCGATCACCACCAGCGCGGTCTTGGCCAGGATCTTCATGTCCAGCCACGGCGAGCGGCTGTCGACATACTGCCGGTCGAGCGCGACGCGCTCGTCATAGGTCGTGTTGTTGCGGCCGCTCACCTGCCACAGGCCGGTCATGCCAGGCAGCACGCTGAGGTAGTCCCAGCGCACGCGGCCGTAACGCGTCAGCTCGCCGACCGTGATCGGGCGCGGCCCGACCAGCGCCATCTCGCCACGCAGCACGTTGATCAGCTGGGGCAGCTCGTCGAGACTGGTGCGTCGCAGAAAGTGGCCAATCCGCGTGATGCGCGGATCTTGGGTCAACTTTTGATCGAGCTCCCATTCGGCGCGTGCAGCCGGGTCGCGCTCGAGCAGCTCGGACAGCATGCGCTGCGAGTCGACGTGCATGCTGCGGAACTTCAAGCAGCGGAACAGCCGCCCGCGCAAGCCGACGCGGTAGTGGCCGAACAACGCCGGGCCGCCATCGCTGCGCATGATCAGCACGGCGAGCACCAACATCAGGGGCAAAAAGAGGATCAGAAGCACGAGCGCGGCGAGCTGGTTGATGCGCAGGCGTATGGCGTCGGCCAATGGAGAGCGCGTCGCGGGGTGCGTGAGCGCTCGCATGGCGCAAAGAGAGGCATTGGGTATAGGCATGGGCCTATCTCCTTCGGAGGCAATACAGCAAGCCGCTAGATTAGCAATGTGCAGGCCAATCTTGTGCGGCGCAACATTGCCTTACGTCGTAACGGTTGTAGCAGTGCGCTGAAACAGCGACGATTTCAACTTTCGTGCATGACTCTTGCTGTCAAATCGACGCCATGACTCTCTCGCAGATCTTCCTGATCCTCCGTGCACGCTGGCGTTCTGCCCTCGTGACGTTCATGTTGATCATCGGCGTCGTGGGCGGGGTGACGGCGCTGCTGCCGCGCGCGTACACCGGCAACGGTGCCGTCGTGCTCGACGTGAAATCACCCGACCCGATCGCCGGCGTCGTGCTGCCCGGCATGGTGGTCTCGAGCTACATGGCGACGCAGGTCGACGTGATGCAGAGCGAGCGCGTGATCCGGCGCGCGATCCGATCGCTCAAGCTGGACAAGGATGCCGACCTGCGCGCGGTCTGGCAGGAAGTGACCGAAGGCCAGGGCGACTTCGAGACCTGGCTCACCGGCCGCATCCTGAAGAAGCTCGACGTGAAGCCGGGCAAGGAATCGAATGTGATCTCGGTTGCGTACACCAACCGCGATCCGGTGCTCGCCGCGAAGACGGCGAACGCCATCGTCAACGCCTACATCGACACCACGCTCGAATTGCGCACCGAGCCGGCGAAGCAGTTCAACGCCCAGTTCGACGAGAGCACGAAAGCCTTGCGCGAAGCGCTTGAACAAGCGCAGAGGAAGCTCTCCGAGTTCCAGCAGAAGAATGGCATCACCGTCAGCGACGAGCGGCTGGATGTCGAGAACGCGCGCCTCAACGAGCTCGCCGCACAGGTCACGCAGGTGCAGTCGGCCGCCAACGAGTCGAGCAGCCGCCAGGCCGAAGCCAGCCGCAAGGGCGAGATGCAAGAGGTGCTGACCAACCCGATGATCATGACGCTGACGGCCAGCGTGTCGATGCAGGAAGCGCGGCTGAACGAGCTGTCGCAGCGCCTGGGCGAGCAGAACCCGCAGATCATCGATCTGCGCGCCAACATCAAGGAGCTGCGCGCGAAGCTGGCCGCCGAGAAGGCGCGCCTGACCAGCACGCTGACCGTCAACAACTCGGTCAACCAATCGCGCCTGGGCGCACTGCGCACCGCGATGGAAGAGCAGCGCGCCCGCGTGCTGAAGCTCAAGGCCCAGCGTGACGAAGCGAGCGTGTTGCAGCGCGACCTCGAGAACGCGCAGCGCGGCTACGACGCCGCGTTCACGAAGCGCAGCCAGAGCAACCTCGAAAGCCAGGCCACGCAGACCAACGTGTCGGTGATCCAGGTCGCGACGACGCCGGCGTTCCCGTCGTCGCCGCGCATCCTGCTGAACATCGCGATCGGGCTGGTGCTGGGCGTCGCGCTGGCGATCGCGGTGGCGGTGCTGCGCGAGCGTCGCGACTGGCGGCTGCGCACCGATGCCGACGTGCTCGAAGCGCTGAACCAGCCGCTGCTGGGGGTGCTGCCCGACCGGCCGCGGCTGCAGTCGCAGGGGCGCACGTTGCGCCTGATGGCGCAGCGCGTGATGAGCCGCCCGAAGCTCATTGGCAGTTGAAGAATCAAGAAACGAGCATCGACCATGTTGCGTCCGCGCACTACCGATTTGAAGGCCGTGCCCCCTGCATCCCCAGGGTCCGACAACACCGACGACGCGACACCGCGCGACGAGCAGGTGCTGGACCGCTCGCTCGGCAGCTTCCTGCGCCAGGTCCGCCGCCTGACCGATGCGCAGATCGACAAGATCGTTGCGCATCAGCGGTCGAACCAGATGCGCTTCGGCGAAGCGGCGGTCGATCTCGGCCTCGCGTCGCGCGACGACGTGCTGTGGGCGCTGTCGCAGCAGTTCCACTACCCCTACGCGCCCGATGAAGGCGCCGGATTCAATCCCGAGCTGGTCGCCGCGGTCGACCCGTTCAACACGCAGGCCGAGGCGATGCGCGGCATCCGCAGCCAGCTGCTGCTGGGCCCGCTGGCCGCCGATCGGCCGCGCCGCGCGCTCGCGGTGCTGAGCCCGAACGTCGGCGACGGCAAGAGCTTCTTCGCGGCCAACCTCGCGATCGTGTTCAGCCAGCTCGGCGAGAAGACGCTGTTGATCGACGGCGACATGCGCACGCCGCGCCAGCACGAGCTCTTCCGCGTCTCGAACGAGGCCGGGCTCTCGGGCATCCTGTCGGGCCGCGCCGAGTCGAACGTGATCCACATGGTGCGCGACCTGCCCAGCCTGTTCGTGCTGCCGGTCGGCACGCTGCCGCCAAATCCACTCGAGCTTCTGCAGCGCCAGGCCTTCGCGATGCTGCTGAAGGAGCTGCTGAACAAGTTCGATCACGTGATCGTCGACACGCCGGCGAGCTCGCACGGCGCCGATTCGCGCGTCGCGGCCGCGCAGTGCGGTGTCGCGATGGTGATCGGCCGCCGGACCCGGAGCCGGATGCGCGACGTGCACGGATTGATTGCCGAACTGGGTCGCGGCCCGGCGCAGTTCGCCGGGGTTGTGATCAATGAGCATTGACGACGCCAAGACTGCCGGCGCCGCACCTGCCGCCTCCGCGCCTCCTTCGGTCCTGGTCGTCATCCCCTGCTTGAACGAAGCGCGCACGCTCGAAGGCGTGCTGCGCGAGCTGGGCGAAGACCTGCCGGCGGACGGCGACGTGCAGTTCGTCGTCGCCGATGGCGGCAGCACCGACGGGACCGTCGAGCTCGCGCAGCGGCTGGCGACGCAGGATTTCGCCACGGGCCCGGCACGCCTGCATGTGCTGCACAACCCGCGGCGCATCCAGAGCGCGGCAGTCAACCTGGCAGCGCGCGAGCTCGGCCAGCGTGCCGACGTGCTGGTGCGCTGCGATGCCCACGCGCATTACCCGCGCGGCTTCATCGCAAGCCTGCTCGCGACGCTGGACCGCACCGGCTGCGATGCGGTTGTCGTGCCGATGGATACGCATGGCACGGGTTGCTTCCAGAAGGCGGTCGCCTGGGTCTCGAACACCTGGGCCGGCACCGGCGGCTCGGCGCATCGGGGCGGGAAGCTCAGCGGGTACGTCGATCACGGCCACCATGCGGCGTTCCGGATGGCGTCGTTCCGCCGCGCCGGCGGCTACGACGAGAGCTTCACGCACAACGAGGACGCCGAGCTCGACTGCCGCCAGCGCGGCCTGGGCAGCCGCATCTACCTCGATGCGGCGATCCGCCTGCGCTACTCGCCGCGCGCGACGCCGTGGGCGCTGGCGCGCCAGTACTTCTTCTACGGCCGCGGCCGCTCGCGTACCGTGCGGCGCCATCCGGGTTCGATGCGCGCGCGCCAGCTCGCGCTGCCGCTGAACCTCGCACTGTGTCTGCTGGCCGTGCTGCTTGCCGCCTGGCAGCCGTGGCTGCTCGCGTGGCCGCTCGCCTATCTGTCGGCGCTCGCGTTGACCTCGCTGGCGATCGCCTGGCAGCAGCGTTCGGTCTGCGGCCTGTGGGCCGGGCCGGCGGCCGGGCTGATGCATGTTGCCTGGGCGATGGGTTTCTACGCCGGCCTGGCGACAACGCGCGAATCGCCCTGGCAGCGAATGCATGCCACACCGCTGGTGCACGACACCGGCAACGGAGCCGCCGGATGACGACCCCGCCCAGCCGCCTCGACGTGCTGCTGGTGGACCCGTCGCTGTTCACCGCCCCCTACGACGCCGCGCTGACCGACGGCCTGATTGCCGCCGGCGTCGAGCCGACGTGGGCCACGCGGCCGACGCGCCGCGGCGACCGCCAGGAGCTCCCGCCGGCGCGCACCGACGCGTTCTTCTATCGCCGCACCGAAGAAGCCGCATGGCTGCCCGGCGCGCTCAAGCCCATCGCCAAGGGCATCGCCCACCTCGCCGGCCTCGCGACGCTGCTGCGCAAGGTGCGGACGATGCGGCCCGATGTCGTGCACGTGCAGTGGATCGTCGTGCCGCCGCTGGACGTGCTCGCGATGGCGCTGCTGCGCCGCTGGCGCCCGCTGGTGCTGACGGTGCACGACACGGTGCCGTTCAACGGCCAGAAGATGTCGCTGATGCAGCGCCTGGGCCACGACTGGCCGACCCGGCTCGCGCACAAGCTGGTCGTGCACACGCGCTCGGGCCGCCAGGCGCTGATCGCGCGCGGCGTGCCGGCCGAGAAGATCGCGGTGATCCCGCACGGCCCGCTGCGCCTCGCGGTGCCGACACCGCCGCCCGCGGCCGAGCGCGACCCGCGTTGGACTTTCGTGCTGTTCGGCGAGGTCAAGCCGTACAAAGGATTGGACGTGCTGATCGACGCGTACGCGGCGCTGCCGGCCGAGCTGCAGCAGCGGGCGCTCGTGATCGTGGCCGGCCGCCCGCGCATGGACGTCGCGCCGCTGCTCGAACGCATCGCGGCGTTGGGGCTGACGCCGCATTTCGACCTGCGCCTGCAACGCCAGTCCGACGAGCAGATGGCCGCGCTGTTCGCGCAGGCCGACTGTTTCGTGTTCCCGTACCGGCAGATCGACGCGAGCGGCGTGTACTTCCTCGTCAAGTCGTTCGGCGCGTGGCTGATCGCGAGCCGCGTCGGCATCTTCGCCGACGAGATCGAACACGGCGTCGACGGCGCGCTCGTTCCGAGCGAAGACGCCGCCGCGCTGACGCTCGCGCTGCGCGACGCGATCGAACGCCGCCCGCCGCGCCGGCCCATGGCGCTGGCCGACTCGTGGTCGGGCATCGGCCAGGCGACACGCGCGCTGTATCAGCAAGCGATGGCCGAGCACGACGGGCAGCTGCGGCTGCGCGAGCGTCGCGCGGCCGGTTAGGGCCTGTCAACGCCATGGCATCCCCTCATCGCCCGTCCCGCCCGCAGCGCCGCCGCGTGCTGCAGCAGCTGGCGCGCTCGGCCGGCGGACTGCTGGTCGCCGGATGGAATGCGCCCGGCTTCGCGGCGACGTCGTCCGCGGTGCCCCTGCCCGCGCCGATCCGCGACAAGGACTACCGGCTGGTCCAGAACTGGGACTTCGGCAGCACGATCACGAACGACCGCCAGCTGCGCGACGCGTTCTACACGCGCTACATCTTCGACAACGGCAAGCTCGACAAGCTCAACGACGAGTGGCAGCGCTTTCGCGACAACGACAACCACCAGTTCCGCGACGGCTCGCTGGTGCTGGTCGCGCGCCCCACGCCCGGCGCCGAAGCGGCGCTGGCCAGCGGCAAGATCGAAAGCGGCATGCTGCGCTCGAAGTGGTCCGGGCAGTACGGCTACTTCGAGTGCCGCATGAAGGTGCCGCCGGGTCGCGGCATGTGGCCGGCGTTCTGGCTGAACCCGGAAGACAAGGTCTGGCCGCCCGAGATCGACATCGTCGAGATCGTCAACAACGGCCGCGACACGACCCGCAACAGCTTCCACTTTGTACACGGCGGCGATCCGCCGAGCGGCAAGGTCGTGACCTCGCGGCTGAACAACAACAAGACCTACAAGCCGGGCTTCGACTATGCCGACGACTTCCACACCTTCGCAGTGGAGTGGACGGCGGATCGCACGCGCCATTTCGTCGACGACGTGCTGGTCGTCGAGCGCGAGTTCCGCTGGGTCCACAAGAACGGCAATGACGCGGGGCCGGCGCACGTGCTCGTGAACCTTGCGGTCGGCGGCGGCTGGCCCGGTGCGCCGGCCGCGGACGCGCTGCCGGCCGAGCTGCGCGTGCGCTACATCCGCGTTTGGCAACAACAGCAACCATCGCCGCAGCAACCGTCATGAAGCTGACGCAGCCGCGCGCGCTGTGGCGCATACCGCCGTCCTGGGAGCGAGATGCCGCGAAACGCGCGCGCGCGGCCGGCTACGAGCCGGTGTTCGACACGACGAGCATCAGCGATGCGGTCGAAGTGGCGCCGTCCGCCGAGGCGCGCATGCCCGGCCTGCTGAAGGCGGCGTTCATCTTCGCGCTGCTGTCGCTGACCGTGCTCGAGCGCTTCGGCCTGCGCCTCAGCGAGCTGTACTCGGTCAACCCGGCGGTGTTCGCGATGGCCGGGATGCTGCTCGCCGCGTTGATCTCGCACAACCTGCGCCTGTCGCCCTTCGGCTCGCTGATGTACATCGCGGTGTTCGCGGTGGTGGGAGGCAGTTTCGCGGTCAACGCCGCGCTCAGCGGCAAGCAGCTCGTGTCGCTGGGCTCGATGGGGCTGCTGATCGTGATGTACGCGCCGTTCGCGTTCACGCTGCGCCCGGCGACCGCGAACCTCGCCACGTGGCGCTGGGCGCTGAACTGCTACGTGATGTTCGCGGTCTTCCTGGCGGTCTGCGGGGTGCTGCAGTTCTATGCGCAGTTCGCCTTCAAGCCGCCCTGGCTGTTCGACTACACCCCGATGCTGCCGGCGGCGATCCGCGCCTCGGGCACCTACAACACGACCAACGCGGCCGGTGCGCTCGGCCTGATCAAGGCCAACGGCTTCTTCCTGCGCGAAGCCTCGGGCTTCTCGTTCCAGATGGCGTTCGCGCTGCTGTGCGAGTGGTCGACGCGGCGCCGCAAATGGGTGCTCGCGCCGCTGCTGCTCGGGCTGGTCGTCTCGTACTCCGGCTCCGGCTTGCTGGCGCTCGCGGTCGCGATGCTGTTCCCGCTCGGCCAGCGCACCGTCGTGCGCCTGTTCGTCGCCGGCGTCTCGATCGGCGTGATCGTGCTGACGCTGGGCGACGTGCTGAATCTCGACTACACGATCAACCGCATCGGCGAGTTCAGCTCGACCAAGAGCAGCGCGTACTGCCGCTTCATCTCGCCGGCCGTGCTGATCGCCGAGCAGATCGACTCCGACCCGTGGAGCGTCTTCCTCGGCCATGGTCCGGGCGTAACGCAGAAGATGTTCTCGGCCTGCGAGACGACCTACGGTAAGGTCATCATCGAATACGGCCTGCTGGGCGCGCTCGCGATCGGCGGCCTGGTGTTCGGCGCGATCCACCGCCGCTGGATCCCGGTGCGCATCCGCGCCGCGCTGACCGTGCAGTGGCTGCTGCTGGGCGGCAATCTGCTGACGCCGGAATCGCTGCTGCTGATCCTCTACATCTGCGGCTGGTGGCCGGAGCGGCAGACCGATGCCAAGGAAGAACGCCCCGACCCGTTCCGGCGCCAGGAGCCGTGGGCGCCGGAGCGCGCCACCCCGTGGAAACTGCCGGCCGCCGGCCCCCAACCGATGTCGACCCGACCGATGTACACGCATGACGGCGGAGGGCTGCGATGAGCCGACCCACACGGCTGTCGATCGTGATCACCTGCTACAACTACGCTCGCTATGTCGGCACCGCGATCAACAGCGCGCTCGCGCAGACCTACCCGCATGTCGAAGTCATCGTCGTCGACGACGGCTCGACCGATCGCTCGGCCGAGGTCATCGCGCGCTACGGCGAGCGCGTGCGCTCCATCCGCCAGGCGAACCAGGGTTCGATCCCGGCCTACAACCGCGGCTTCGCCGAGTCGCGCGGCGACCTCGTGCTGTTCCTCGATGCCGACGACGTCGCCGAGCCCGAGCTCGCGCAGCGGGTCGTCGCCGCGTGGCACGCCGGCTGCGCGAAGGTCCAGTACGACCTGAAGATCATCGACGCCGGCGGCGCAGACCTCGGCCGGCGCTTCTGCCATTTCGATTCCGGCTACGACGCGGCCGCGGTGCGGCGCAGCTTCGAGCGCACCGGCACCTACCTGTGGCCGGTGACGGCCGGCAACGTCTATGCGCGAGGCTTCCTCGAAGCGGCCGGGCCGCTGAAGGTCGGCATCGGCCCCGACGGGCTGCTGAACACGATCGCGCCGTTGTACGGCGAGGTCGTGACGATCCGCGACGCGCTCGCGAGCTATCGGCTGCATGGCGCGAACATGTGGTCCAGCAACGGGCTGGACCTGACGCGGCTGCCCGAGCGCATCGCCGCGCGCTACCGCGAACTCGACGAGCTCGCGAGCCACGCCCGCGCGCGCGGCATCGCGCTGCCCGCCGGCGACCCGCTGGACCACGAGCTCGCGTTCGTCAACTACCGCCTGATGGCGCTGCGCCTGGGTCAGACCTACCCGGGCCGCGAGCGCGATTCGGCATATCGCCTGTGGCGCACCGCGCTGCGCCACCTGGCGACCCAGCCCCTGCCGCCCAAGCAGCGCGCGGTGCACGGCATTTGGATCAGCGTGCTGTGGCTCGCGCCGCGCCCGCTTGCCGCGGCGCTGATCCGCTTGCGCTTCCGGCGCGCCGAGCTGCTGCAGCCGTTGCGCCGACGTTTCGCCGCCTGGTGCGGAACCCGCGAGCGCGGCAGCGCGCCACCCGTCAAGCCATGAATCCCAAGACCACGACGATCTCGGTCGTCATCCCGAACTACAACTACGCCGCGTACGTCGGCGCCGCGATCGACAGCGCGCTGAACCTCGATTGGCCCAGCGTCGAGGTGATCGTGATCGACGACGGCTCGACCGACCGCTCGCGCGAGGTGATCGCGGCGTACGGCGAGCGCATCCAGGTCATCCTGCAGGAGAACTCGGGCCAGCTGGTCGCCTGCAACAAGGGCTTTGCGAGGTCGCGCGGCGAGGTCGTGATCTTCCTCGACTCCGACGACGTGCTGTACCCATCGCTGGCGCGCGAGCTGGCCGCGGTGTGGACGCCGACGACCAGCAAGGTGCAGGTGCAGATGCAGGTGGTCGATGGCCGCGGCCAGCCCACCGGCGCGTACTTCCCGCAGTTCCACATCGTGCCCACGCCGCAGCAGGTGCGCGAGTGGTCGGCGCGCACGACCGCCTATCCGACGCCGCCCGGCTCGGCCAACGCGTATTCGCGCGCCTTCCTCGAGCAGATCTTTCCGCTGGTCGAGACGGCCGGCAAGGCCAACGACTCGTACTGCCTGGCCGCAGCGCCGTTCCTCGGCGACGTGATCACGATCGCGAAGCCGCTGGTCGCGTACCGCGTGCACGATCGCAACCAGGGGGCGCTGTCCAAGCTCGACGTGCACCAGTTCGAACGCCAGATGACGCGCGCGATGCAGCGCGAAGCGTACGCGCGCGGCATCGCCGAGCGCGCCGGCATCCCGATGACCGATCGCGCGATCGACCGCAACCTCGGCTTCCTCGCCTACCGGCTCGCATCGCTGAAGCTCGCGCCGGCCCGGCACCCGCGTCCGAACGACGCTGTGGCGCGCGTGCTGGCCGACGTCGCGCGTGCGTTCTTCGCGCCGCAGGGCGTCGCACTGCCGGGACGCGTCGCGATGCTGGGCTGGGCCCTGCTGGTCGGTGTCTTGCCGGCGCCGCTGGCCCGCGGTCCCATCCTCTGGCGCTTTGCGCCGGGTACGCGGCCGCAGGCGCTGCGCAAGCTGCTGACGACACTGCGTATCGTGCGCGGCGCGCGCGATGTGCAAGGTGCCGGCTCGGCCGGCCCGACCTGAAGACGGTCAACCGCGCCGCGTCAGCGCGGCGCGATGAAGCGCTTGATCGCGTCGACGAGGACCGGCGGCAGCAGCTGCCGCACGAAGTAGCGCAGCCGCTTCGAGCGGTGCGCCGTCAGGAACACTGTGGTGACCCGCCCGACGCGCAACGGCACCGCATCGCGGTTGTGGTAGTAGTAGGTCGCGACCGAGCGCCGGGTGACCCCGTCGGGCGTGGTCATCGGCAGCGGATGGCCGTGGAAGCTGTTCGGCCCGTGCAGCAGCAGCACCGAGGTGCCGAGCTCCGGCGGGATGCTGCGCATGCAGTGCGGCGGCTCGCCGCCCCACAGCTCGAGCGAGGCGCCCCACGCCGGATCCCAGTCCTTGTTCAGGTAGGTCATGAAGACCATGCGGTTGTCCAGCCCGTGGCGGACGTGCCGGTCGAAATCGCGGTGGATGCCGAACTTGCCGCCCGCGCGCGTCTCGTGCAGGCCGCCGCCGTAGAGCTGCGGGTCGGGCAGCAGGTCTTCGACGCCGCTGATCTGCGCCAGCAGGTCGACGAACCAGCCCGAGTTGACGATCGCGAAGTAGATCTCCGAGGCCGGGCCGAACCCCTGGTACGTCGCCGAGCGGCGCACGTTCTGCAGGTCGTCGAAGTACAGCTTCCAGTTCGACGCGCGATACAGATCGAACTCCTCGCGCACGAGCTCGAGCAGCAGCGGATCGAACCAGTCATGCACGACGAGATGCGGGAACGGCTGCGCGTTCGCGACCTCGTCGCGCAGCCGCGCGATGTACGCAGGATCGAACAGGCACGGGTTGACGCGACGCGCAAGGTCCAGCTGCCGGCCGCGGATGACCACATAGTCGCCCGCCGGCGGTGCTGCCGTCATCGCGGCGGCATAGGCATCGGCTCCGTCTAGACGGAGGGCCGGACGTTCGCCCATCGCTATCGTGTCCTTGTCCAATTTATTCAGCTTAGCGTAGCAAGCGCCAGGCCGCTCGATGTTGCATCGATCCCCAAATCACACCCCGTTACACGCCCTCCCCCGCGACCGCGGGGGAGGTGGCGCCCCGCTTGCGGCGGCCTGGACCCCAGTCTAGATTCGCGTGGCCGCCGACCGTGGCGGTGTGTCTCTTGGGAGGATCGATGTCGAACACCACGCCCTGGGCGGCCTGTGCCGCCTTCCTAGTCGCATTGCCCAGCTTGCACGCCGCCGCGGCCCAACCGAGCGCGGTCGATGTGCAGCTGGCCATCGCCAACCCGGTGCTGCAAGGCGACGTCGATGTCGTCGTCAAGGTGACCGTCACGAACACGGCGCGCCACCCGGTGACGCTGCTGAGCTGGCAGCTGCCGGGCGACGAGCTCGACGGCCCGCTGTTCAAGATCACGCGCGATGGCCGGAAGGTCGGTTATCTCGGCCCGCTGATCAAGCGCGGCGCGCCGCAGGACCAGGACCGCATCAGGCTGGCCGCCGGCGAATCGCGCAGCTACGAGGTCGAGCTGACCGCGGGCTACGACCTGTCGTCCAGCGGCCGCTATGCGATCGAGTACGCGAGCCGCGGCAAGCACGGCGATGCCATCGCGTTGAGCTCGGCACCGCTGTATGTCTGGCTCGAAGGCCGCAGCGCGAAAGCGCCGGCCCCGCCGCCGCCGGCACCCGGCGGCATCAGCTACACGGGCAACTGCTCGGCGTCGCAGCAGACGACGATCCAGCAAGCCGTCTCGGCCGCGACCAACTATGCGACGCAGGCCCACAGCTACCTGGCCAGCACGCCGCCCTCCGGCACGCTGCGCTACACGACCTGGTTCGGCGCGTACACGCCGGCCCGCTGGAACACCGTGCAATCGCACTTCGCGAATGAGCAGAGCGCGTTCACGACGCAGGCGCTGACGCTGGATTGCAAATGCCGCAAGGCCAACGTCTATGCCTACGTCTATCCGAATGAGCCGTACAAGATCTACCTGTGCGGCGCGTTCTGGAGCGCGCCGCTGACCGGCACCGACTCGAAGGGCGGCACGCTGGTACACGAGATGTCGCACTTCACCGTGGTCGCCAGCACCGACGACTGGGCGTACGGCCAGAGCGCGGCCAAGGCCCTGGCGATCTCCGACCCCGACAAGGCGGTCGACAACGCCGACAGCCACGAGTACTTCGCCGAGAACACGCCGGCGCAGCCGTGAGATCGACGCTGCCGCTGGCGCTTGTGATGTCCCTGGGGGCCGCGGCATCCGGCGGCGCATCCGCGGCGGCTTCCGATCTGGCGTGCACGCTCCGGGCACCGGCGCAGGTCGCGGCCGGCGCGCCGGTGCCGCTGCGTTTCACGTTCAGCAACCGAAGCGCGCAGGCGCTGCAGGTGCTCGAATGGGGCACGCCGCTCGAGGGCTGGTTCGCGGCCTATGTCGAGGTCACGCGCGACGGTGTCGCGCTGCCCTATCGCGGGCCGATGATCAAGCGAGGCGATCCGACCCGCGACGAGTACCAGCGCATCGCCGCGCACCGCACGCGCCGCGCGACGGTCGACCTGGCCCAGCCGTTCGACCTGGCGCAGCCGGGCCTGTACCGGGTGACGCCGCGCCTCACGCTGTTCGATGTCGTCGTCGACGGCGCGGCGCCGCTGCCGCGCTCGCGCGAGCAGCAAGCGGCGCAGCCGCTGCCCTGCAACGCGGTCGAGATCCGCATCGCAGCCAAGGCGCGCTGACGCGCTCTACTGCGTCAGCGCCTTCAGCCGGTCGAGCTTGCCGGCGTACAAGTCGTGGTCCTTGCGGGTGGTGCTGACGTCCATCGCCTTCTGCAGATGCAGCGCGGCTCGCTGCGGGTCGTTCATCGCCGCATAGGTCACCGCGAGCCAGTACTCGAACTCGTGGTGATACGGCGCGCGCTGCACCTCTTTCGCGAACAGCCGGCGCGCGTCGTCGAGCCGGCCTTCGCGCAGCGCGGCGCGGCCGGCGTGGAAGTAGCTGAACGGCGGATGCGGGTCGAGCTGCGCGAGCCGCTGGGTCAGCGTGTCGGCCTCCGCGTGTCGGCCGAGGTCGCGCAGCACCAGCACGCGGTTCGACAGCGCGTTCAGGTTGGCCGGATCGCGCTCGAGCACCCGTTGCAGCGCGCGCTCGGCAAGCGCCGGCTGGTGCACGCTGCGGTAGACGACCGCCAGCGTGATGTACGCGCTGACCAGCTGCGCGTCCTCGCGGACCGCCTCCCGCGCGAACCAGTACGCGTTGGCCAGCCGCCCCTGCGTCATCGACTCGACGGCGCGGTTGTTCAGGTACATCGCGATCACGGTGGGCTCGCCGATCGGCCGCGTGTTCAGCGC
>DATCSE010000023.1:0-6546 GCA_036568605.1 Burkholderiaceae bacterium
TCTCCCTCTGGGAGAGGGTTAGGGTGAGGGCCGCGCGCCGCGGTCTCACGGCCCCACCTCCACCGCCGCATTCGGCGCCTCGCCGAAACTCTCCGGCGCATACATCGCCTCGACGCGCGTCGGCGGCAGCGCGAACGTGCCGGGGTTGTTCAGCCGCACGGTGTACTCGATCACGTGCTTGCCGCGCGGCAGGTACTCGTAGTAGCTGCGGAACGCCTCGAAGGTCCGCTCCTCGTACGCCGGCCAGGCGCTGCCCGAGCGCTTCTCGGTCGAGGTGGCGATGGCCGAGTCGCGGCCCAGGCCGGAGCCGAGGATGGTCGCGCCGCCCGGGATCGGATCGCTGACGACGACCCAGGTCATGTCGCTCGGCGCCTCGATCTCCAAGTGCACGCGCACGACATCGCCGCGCGACCACCGCGCCTTGTCCTTCTGCTCGACCGCCGCCACGTTGCGCGCCACGCTGTAGCCGGCGCGGATCGGCGCCTTCAGCGGCACCGCGGCGAGGCTTTGCACCGTGAGCCACGGCTTGCCGCTGCCTTCCTGCACGACGTTCAGCGTGCCGGCGCCGGTCGGCCACGCGAGCTTGACGAGACCGCCGTCCGCGCTCTTGCCCCAGTCGATCGCGGCCGACTTGTCGCCGACGTTCGCGACCGTGCGCCCGGCGATCTTCGCCGACTCGAACTTCGCCGCGAACTTGTCGAGCGCGAGCGAGCCCCACAGGTTCGCGGTCGTCGTCAGCCACGCACCGTTGCGCTGGCGGCTCAAGCTGCCGACGACCATGCGCGGCAGGTCGTCGCGCCAGCTCGGATCGTCGAGCACCGCGAGGATCAGCCTCGCGGCGTTCGCATCGGCGCTGTCCATCAGCCACCACCAGAAGTCGTCGTCCTCGTTGCTGAACTTCAGCGTGGTGCCGGCGTAGGTCAGGCGGCTGCGCAGGATCTGGTTCGCTTCCTCGAGGCGCTTGTCGCGGTTGGGCACGCCGTCGATTCGCTTCAGGATGCCGAGCCAGTCGATCACCGCGGCGGTGGGCCAGAGGTTGGGCGTCGCGTTGATCGAACCCAGCATCTTCGGCTGTGCTCGACCGTAGCGCGCGAGTGCCTCGATCGCGGCGAGCTTGCGCACGTCCAGGTCGTTCTTCGGCGACCAGAACTTGCGTTCGATGCGGCCTTCGACGAACGCGGTCAGGCCGTCCAGCATCGCGTCGCGCGCCGGCGCGGGCAGCTCGAAGCCGGCCTCGTGGGTCGCGGCGAGCACGTACGCGGTGAGCCGGTCGCTGCCGCGCGGGCCGTCGTCGGCGCGCGGCGGGAAGTAGCTCGCGAGGCCGTCGCTGTCGAGGTAGGTCGGCAGCGCGTTCGCGACCGCGGCCCACAGCTTCGCGTCTTTCAGGCCCACCGACTTCGAGGTCTTCTGCTCGAGGCAGATGAACGGGTAGCTCTCGAAGTAGCGGCGCATGCCCGGCAGCGCGCCGGTCAGCCTGGGCTGCACGCCGATCGCGAGGCCGCCGCGCTTGATGCTGCTCGCGGCATCGCCATTCGCCACGCCCGCTATCGCCAGCGCATCGGCCGGCGCCGCGACCGGCAGCGCGACGGGGCCATCGAGCTGCTGCAGCGTCGCCTGCATCACGCGCACCGGCACCGCCGGCGACACGAGCTGCGTGATCTTGAGCCTGTCCTTCGCGGCGCCGCCGCCGAGCTCCTCGGCCGACGCCTCCCAGGCGATGCTGAACGCGTCGGCCGGCACGTCCACCGGCCAGATCAGCTCCTTCGCGCTGCCCGCCGCGACACTGACCTCCTGCGGTGCGAGCTGGAGCGGCGTGCGCGCGATATCGGTCCCGGTGGCGCTCGCGTTGGCGTTCACGGTGCCCTGCAGCGCCGCGCGCACTTTCATCTCGCGCGCGGTCGTGTTGCGCACGGTCAGCATCGCGCTGTAGCGGTCGCCGTCGCGCACCAGCGGCGGCAGCCCGGAGAGCATCTGCAGGTCCTGCGTCACGCGGATGCTGGTGCTGCCGGTGCCGAACTGCTGCGTGCCGGCGTCGGCGATCGCGACCAGGCGGAAGCTGGTCAGCGAATCGTTCAGCGGGATCTCCAGCGTTGCCTCGCCGTTCGCATCCAGCGCGACGTTGGGCTTCCAGAGCAACAGCGTGTCGAACAGCTCGCGCGTGCTGCCGCGCCCGCCGCCGCCGCCGGCGGCCACCGCCTTACGGCCGTAGTGGCGCCGGCCGATGATCTCGCTCTGCGCGGTGCTGGTCTCCACTCCCCAGGCGCGCGGCTGGATCATCGTGTTCAGCAGGTCCCAGGTGTCGTTGTTGCGCAGCGCGAGCAGCCCTTCGTCGACCGCGGCGAACGCGACCTCGGTGCCGGCCAGCGGCTTGCCGTCGAAGCTCACCTTGACCTTCGCGATCGCCTTGCCGCGCACCGCGTACTGCGGCTTGTCGCTGGTCACCGCGACCTTCAGCTCGTGCGCCGCGATGCCGACCTTGAGCTGCGCAACGCCGAGCTTGAACGACGGCTTGCTCAGATCGACCATCGCGGTCGGCGCCTGGTACTCGCGCCCTTCGTACCAGAACGAGCGTATCCAGTTCAGCGGCTCCTTCCAGCCCCAGGTGAAGAACGAATACCACGGCACCTCGCGGATGCGTCCGCGCAGCGCGAGCACGCTGACGTACACGTTCGGGCCCCAGGTCTTTTCGATCTTGAGCTCGACCGTCGGGTCGTCGCCGCGCAGCGTGATCACGCGCGTGTCGATGACGCCCTCGCGCTCGACCGCGACCAGCGCGGTCGCTTCGCGGAACGGCATGCGCACCTGCAGCTTCGCGGTCTCGCCGGGCTCGTAGCGCTTCTTCTCGGGCAGCACGTCGATGCGGTCGTCGTTGTCCTGCGCGAACCAGAGCTCGCCTTGTTTCGTGACCCAGACGCTGGCCGCCGCTTGCGCGACGTGGCCGTTCGCATCCTGGCCGCTGGCGATCAGCTCGACCTGGCCCGCGGTGTTCAGCTCGGCCTCGCACAGCAGCAGGCCGCGGTCGTCGGTCGCGCCGCTGCACAGGCTGCCGAGGTCTTTCACCTCCGTGCGGTTGTCGTACGCATAGAAGCCGCCCACCATGCGCTTGCGCGTGCTGATGATCTGTGAGAGCCGGCCGCGCACCTCGACCTTCTGGCCCTTGAGCGGCTTGCCCGCCGTGTCCAGCGCGAGCGCGGTGAACTTGACCTTGCCGCGCGTGCTCGCCCACGAGCCGGTGCGCACGCCCAGCACGACCGCGCTGGGCCACACCGGCACCGCGGTCGCGACCGTCTGCACCTCGCCGTTCGGGTCGTTGTAGGTGACCTCGGCGCTGATCTCGCCGGGCCGCGTGAGCTTGGGCAGGTCCTTCAGCGTGAAGCTCGCGGCGCCGTTCTTGTCGGTGGTCAGCGGCAGCTTGTCGGCGACGAGCTTGCCGTCGCGCGCATCGGGGCTGGTCTCGCTGTCCTCGTCGGCGCCGCTGCTGCCCGCGGCCTTGCTGACGTCGCGCGGCGGGTCGAACGAGAACTCGTCGTAGCCCGGGAAGCTCGCGCTGCGCGTCCGCAGCAGCGCGCTCGCGCGGGCCGCGGCGTTCGCCATCGCACCGCCCGAGTAGTAGTTGAGCTGCAGCTCCAGCGGCAGCGTGCCGGGCGCGACCGCGACCGCCTTCGGGCCGCTGAGCTTCGCATCGACCAGCGGCAGGCGGAACTCCTCGACGCGGAAGTTCGCACTGGGCCAGCTCGTGCGGCGCCGTTCGTTCGCACTCTCGCGTTCAAGCACGACGTTGTAGATGCCGAGCTTCGCGGCGGCCGGGATGTTCCAGGTGTTGACCGCTGTGCGCTGACCGGCGCTCCATTGCAGCGGCTGCACGAACTCCTGGCCGGTGCCTTCGTGCACGATCTTCAGCCGCGTCGGCAGGTCTTCCGGCTTTGCGCTCGCGAGGCCGGCCGAGGTCTCGACGCGGAAGAAGTGCTTCATCGAGACCGTCTCGCCGGCGCGGAACAGGCTGCGGTCCAGCACGGTCGCGGCACGCGCATCGGGCTCGGCGCCACGACCGGTCGGGACGTTGAAGCGCCACGACTCGATGCCCTTCTGCCAGCCGCTGAAGACAAACGCGGTGTCGACGACACCCTTCTCATCGGTCTTGCGGGCCGTGACGAACAGCCCCGATTCGCCGCCGTCTTCGCCGATGCCACAGCGGCCGTCGTCGATCTCGAGGGCCTGCGCGGCGCGTGCCAGGCCTTGCGCGTCGGTGGTGCCGGACCACAGCGCCTTGCCGCGACAGTCGTTGATCGTCACGGCCGCGCCTTCGACCGGCTTGCCGCGGTCCAGCGTCGTGACCCAGACGAGGCTGTTCTCGCGCCCATGCTTGAAGTGCACGCCCAGGTTCGTGACCAGCACGCCGGTGCGCACGTACATGGGCGCAGCCTTGTCGAGCAGCGACTGGCCGAGCCGCGCCGATTCGATCTCGACGACCTGGTAGCCCGGCTGCGCGAACGGGATGCCGACGACCTCGAACGGACGCGGGTCGCCGCCATTCAGCTGCGGCAGATCGAGCGCGCTCGCACCGGCCTCGCTCTTCAGCAGCGAGACCTCGCGCGTCGCGATGCGCCGCTCGACGCGCCGCTTGATCGGGCGGCCGCGCGCATCGGTATCGGACTCGGTCGTGTACCACTGGCTTTCGGGCAGACCGAGCTCGCGCGCGGTGAGCTGGCTCTCGTGCCAGCGGCGCAGCTTGTTGAACCACGCGAGGATCTCGGCATCGCTGCCCAGCTTCTTCACGCGCACTTTGCCGCCGGTCGATGCCGGCCGCAGATCGCCTTGCACGTGGCGGAGCGTGACCGGCAGCATCGCATCGGCATTCAGCTCGACGACGCCGAACGGCGCGGCGGCGAACTTCGCGATCGGCGGCGCGTCGCCGGTCGCGACCTTCAGCGGGAAGCTGCCGGCGTTCGCGAGCGCGCGGCCCGCACCGTCCTTCAGCCCGGCGGGCAGTTCGATCGCGAAGCTCGCGTTCTCCGGCAGCGGCTTCGGGAACGTGACGGCGCTGACCTCCTCGGACTTGTCGTCCTTGTCGAACACCGGTGCCAGCGCGTCGCCGCCGGCCGCGGGCTTCAGGCGCACGCGTGTGGCCAGCTCGCGCGAGATCGGCGACGAGAAACGCAAGGTCATCGGCCGGATCGGCAGGCACGGCGCGTTCGCGCGCTCGCGCTCGCAGCTGAACTCGGCGGTGAACGCCGGCCGCACCGTGAAGCGCAGCGTCTGCTCGACGCTGGTCGCGATCTTCGGGTTCGCGGCGGCCGCGATGCCGCGGCCCCACACCAGGCGCATCGCCGCACCGTTCGGCAGCGGACGCTGGCAGGCGAGGATCAGCGTGCGCTCGATGATGGGCTTGTCGGTGATGCGGCGCGCCTTCAGCAGCTCGTCGCGCGCGCTGCCGGCAATCACGTGCACCGGGATGCGCTCGCCCAGGCCGTCGGCCTCGCACCACGCGTTGGCGAGCACGGTGCTCTCGACCGCCGGGCCGCTCAACCGCAGCAGGAAGTACTGCTCCTCCTCGATGGCTGCGCCGCTGTACGGCTGGTTCGAGACGATCGCCGGCCCGCCGGTGTTGAAGCTGTATTCGGTCGCACCGGTCAGCGGACCGGCGCCCTTCGTGCCTTCGGCCGGCTTCCAGTCGGCCTTGAGCTTCAGCGTGCAGCGCGTGCCAGGCGGCAGCGGCTCGCGGAAGTCGTAGAGCCAGACCTTGTCGGTGGCCCAGCGCCCGCCGCCGGCTGGCGTGAGGCCCTGGCACGTGAGGCTCATCGGGTCGGGCAGCCGCAGATCGCCCAGCGGCACGACGCTGTCGGAGAACTTGACCGTGACCTGGCGCACCTGCGCGACTTCGCCCTGCGGGCTGACGCTGACGATGCTCGCCGCACGGGCGCGTTGCTGAGCTCCAAGCGCACACAGCACGGCCACCACGGCCGCGACCATCCACCGTTGCATCCCGACTCCTCGCCGTTGTATTTGGCGGCGAGTCTACTCAGCGCCTGCGACACCGTTCGCCCTGAGCTTGTCGAAAGGGCCCGCCCCTCACTGAGGCTTCGACGAGCCTGTCCTCAGCTTGTCGAAGGGCTCAGCCGGAACAGGCTTTGTATCGTTTCCGCATTCAGCGGAACTGCTTCAGGTCGGCTTCCCGTTGCCTGCGCTGGATCTCGACATCACGCAGCCGCGCGTCGATCACCGACGCATCGATGAAATCGACCGCGCCGCTGCCGCCGCCCCGCGCGCGGCGCTGACCGCCGCGCAGGCGGTCGGCCGCGCCGGTCAGGTCGCCGAGCGCGACGCGCGATTCGGCATCGGCGCGGATCGCGCGCAGCGGCTGGCCCAGCCGCTCCTGGATCTGGCTCAGCGCCGTCCACGCGAGCGAATCGAGCGGGTGCGTCGCGACCCAGGTCTGCAGATCCGAGGCCCGCTGCTGCAGCGTCGGATCGGCGCTGACGCCGGCCGGCGCAAGTGCAAGCGCGGCCTGCGCCTCGAGCAGCAGCACCGGACGCGAGTTGTCGTTCG
>DATCSE010000024.1:0-9536 GCA_036568605.1 Burkholderiaceae bacterium
GCTACCGGCTGGGCGACCGGGCCGCACCTGCACTTCGAGGTCAAGCAAAACGGCGTGCAGCAGAACCCGATGCTGATGGCCAAGGCCTCGGAGGCCGTGACGCTGTCGCCGGCGGCGAAGGCTCAGTTCGCGCAGCTCGCGGTGGAAGTCGATGTCGGTCGCGAATACCTCGGCGAGCTGGGTCGCGATCGCGTCGGGGATGCGCGCCTCGTCGGTCGCAGCGAACAGAGAGCTCGCGACGGTGCCGCTGCCCATGCGCACCTGCGCGGCCAGCGGCGCGGTCTCGACCATCGCCTGGAAGCGATCGCCCTCGAAGCGCTTGATCGTCAGGCGCATGAAGTGGGTCGCGATCTGGTCCGAGTTGCTGGGCGCGTAGCGCGCCACCAGCTGCGAAACCCGGCCGGTCTCGTCCACGGTCACCTGGACCATCTTGCCGGCACGCCCCTCGAGCAGCTTGCGCGCGGTGGCATCGCTGCGGATGAAGCTCGCGACCTCCGGGTCGTTGGCGTTCAGGCGCTTGAGCAGCGTGTCGGCCGTGTCGCTCGCGCGGGTGAGATCGGTCCGGTACAGCTCGAGCTCGTGTTCGGCCAGCGCGTCCAGCTGTGACTGAATGTCGCTGGGCGTGACGGTTTCCGTCACCAAGCGCTTCGGCAGGTCGGACGCGTCGGGCATCATCGGCGCGATGCCGAAGGCAGTGGCCGCGAAACCGCCGAGTGCGAGCATGATCGCGGCCGTCAGGCTGCGCGGATGAGTCGAGACAAAGCGACCGGTTTGCGCGAGTGCCGCAGACACAGCGCGCTCAAGAGGATCCAACGATTTCAATTCGGTACTCGAGCGTGGCCGCTCTTGCTCTGTTCTGCGAGTGCGCGCGGCGTCGGCCCGCACTTCGGTGTCTATCCCTCACGCCGAGAGGCGCTCCACTAGAATCCGTGGCGCACTCCCGGTCATGCTCGCTACACGCCTGATGCGAAACGCTTCTGCGGGCGCGTGCCATGAGCCGCGGCGCAGTATAACGATCCGATCCGGCGGTTCGCTCCGGAAAAGCACCGTATGTCCCAGCCAGCCGCTCAGACTTCCAACCCCTCGTCGCGCCCTTCACATCCCGTCACCGACCGCGTGCTGCAGGCGATGGCGATTTCAAAACGAGGCTGCGACGAACTGTTACCGGAAGCCGATTGGCTGGCCAAGCTCGCACGGTCCGAAGCAACCGGCGTGCCATTGCGGATCAAGTTTGGATTGGACCCGACGGCACCGGACCTGCATCTGGGCCATACGGTCGTCTTTAACAAGATGCGCCAACTCCAGGACTTGGGCCACACGGTGATTCCGCTGATCGGCGACTTCACGTCAATGATCGGCGACCCGTCGGGCCGCAACACCACGCGCCCTCCGCTGACGCGTGAACAGATCGAGGCCAACGCCAAGACCTATTTCGACCAGATCCGCCTGGTGCTCGATATCGAACGGGCCGAGGTCCGCTACAACAGCGAATGGAGCGACCCGCTCGGCGCGCGGGGGATGATTCAGCTTGCCGCGCGCTACACCGTGGCGCGCATGATGGAGCGCGATGATTTTGCAAAGCGCTTCGCCGGTAACGCGCCGATCTCGGTGCATGAGTTCCTGTACCCGCTGATGCAGGGCTACGACTCGGTCGCACTGAAGTCCGATCTCGAACTCGGCGGTACCGATCAGAAGTTCAACCTGCTGATGGGTCGGCATCTTCAAAACGAATACGGCCAGGAACCGCAGTGCATCCTGACGATGCCGTTGCTCGAAGGTCTCGACGGCGTCGAGAAGATGTCCAAGAGCAAGGGCAACTACGTCGGCATCACGGAGCCCGCGAACACGATGTTCGCCAAGGTGCTGTCGATCAACGACGAGCAGATGTGGAAGTGGTACACGCTGCTGAGCTCCTCCCCCGAGTCCGAGATCGCCGCGCTGAAGCGCGAGGTCGAGGCCGGCCGCAACCCGAAGGAAGCGAAGGTGCTGCTGGCGAAGGAGATCACCGCGCGCTTCCACGGCAGCGCTGCCGCCGAGGCCGCGGAGCGCGACTTCGAGCTGCGCGCGCGCGGCGGCGTTCCCGACGAGATCGAAGCGGTCACGCTGTCCGGTGCGCCCATGCAGATCGGCACGGTGCTGAAGCAGGCCCGACTTGCGGCGTCCACCGGCGAGGCGCTGCGCCTGGTCGACGGCCACGGCGTGAAGGTCGACGGCTCGGTCGTGACCGACAAGGGCCTGAAGCTCGCCGCCGGCACCTACGTGGTCCAGGTCGGCAAGCGCAAGTTCGCGCGGGTCACGCTCGTGTGAGCGCGCTGGTGCGCCCGCCGCGCCGCAGCTGCTAGCGCGTGCAAGTCAGGACGTTGCTGAAACTCTCGATCGCCGCGGCCGTCGCGACGATCGTGATGAAGTCGCTCGCCTGGTGGATCACCGACTCGGTCGGCCTTCTGTCGGACGCGATGGAGTCGTTCGTCAACCTCGCGGCGGCGCTGTTCGCGCTCGCGATGGTGACGATCGCGCAGCGCCCGGCCGATGCCGAGCACCCGTTCGGCCACACCAAGGCCGAGTACTTCTCCAGCGGCTTCGAGGGCCTGCTGATCGCCGGTGCGGCGGCCGGCATCCTCTGGGCTGCGGTGAACCGCTTCATGCACCCGCAGCCGCTCGCGTCGCTGGATCTGGGCCTGATGCTGTCGGTCGTCAGCTCGGCGCTGAACTGGCTGCTGGCATGGCGCATGATGGCCGCGTCGCGCGAGCACGGCTCTATCGTGCTCGAGGCCGATGCGCGCCACCTCTACACCGACGTCTGGACCTCGGCCGGCGTCGTGATCGGCCTGCTGCTCGTCAAGGCGACCGGCTGGCTGTGGCTGGATCCGGCGATCGCGGTGGCGGTCGCGCTGAACATCCTGCGCGAAGGGGCCCACGTCGCCTGGCGCTCGGTCGAAGGGCTGATGGACACCGCGGTCGAACCCGAGGTGCGGGCGCAGATCGACAAGACGCTCGCGCAGTTCGCGCACCACGCGATCCGCTTCGACCACATCGTGACGCGCCGCGCCGGACAGCGCCGCTTCGTCGACCTGCACATGCACATGCCGGCGAACTGGACGCTGGGCCGCGCCGCGGCCTTGCGCGGTGATGTCGAACAGGCGCTGATGAGCGAGGTGCGCGGGCTGCGTGCATCGATCCAGCTGCTGCCGTCCAATGTCGAAGCGCATTTCAACGATGCCGACGATCCGGCGCTTTGACCAGAAAGGATGACGACGTGATCGCGTTGATCCAGCGGGTCGCACGCGCCGAGGTCGGCGTTGGCGGGGCGACGGTCGGGGCTATCGCCGCCGGCTTGCTCGTGTTCGTCTGCGCCGAGCCGAACGACGACGAGGCCATCGCCGACAGGCTCGTCGCCAAGCTGCTGAGGCTGCGCATCTTCTCCGACGAGGCCGGCAAGATGAACCGCAGCGTCGTCGACGTGCGCGGCGGCCTGCTGATCGTCAGCCAGTTCACGCTGGCGGCCGATGTCTCGGGCGGCAACCGGCCGAGCTTCACCGGCGCGGCCGAGCCGGTGCTCGGCCGCCGGCTCTACGAGCGCGTGCTCGCGACCGCGCGC
The DNA here is from genome assembly GCA_036568605.1 of Burkholderiaceae bacterium. Taxonomy (GTDB): domain Bacteria; phylum Pseudomonadota; class Gammaproteobacteria; order Burkholderiales; family Burkholderiaceae_C; genus DATCSE01. Next base: position 3,599 of record DATCSE010000024.1, read on the forward strand.
GCCGCGCACGCCCAGATCGGGCCGGTCGCGGGCGGCGAGTTCGGCGCCGACATGCAGGTCAGCTTGGTCAACGACGGGCCGGTGACGATCCCGATGCGTATCGTCTGAGGGCTTCGACAAGCCTGTCCTGAGCTTTGTCGAAGGGCTCAGCCCGAACGGGATCCCGCATCAGTCCGCGTACTGCCCCGCGGCCTTGATGATCGGGCCCCACTTGTTGATCTCGGCCTCGACGAACTTCTTGTGCTCGGCACCGCCGACGCGCGCGTCGCTGACGACCACCGCGCCCAGCGCTTCTTCGCGCTTGATGAAGTCGGCGTCCTTGAGCGCGGCGCGCAGTGCGGTGTTGAGCTTGTCGAGCACCGGCTTGGGCGTGCCCTTGGGCGCATACAGACCGTGCCAGATCGCCACGTTGAAGCCCTTCAGGCCCGATTCGTCCAGCGTGGGCAGGTTCTTCAGCGCGGGCGTCGTCAGCCGCTTCGGGGTCGTGACCGCGAACGCCTTGATCTTGCCGCTCTCGATCTGGGTGCTGGTGTTGGTGGTCTGGTCGCACATCAGGTCGACCTGGCCGCCGATCAGATCGGTCATGGCCGGCGCGGTGCCCTTGTACGGCACGGTCTGCATCTCGATCTTCAGCGTGCTTTGCAGCAGCAGCCCGCACAAGTGCGACGCGGCACCGAGCCCGGCATGCGCGAGGTTGACCTTGCCCTTGTTCGCCTCGAGCCACTTGTGCAGCTCGGCGTAGTTGTGAGCCGGCAGGCTGGGCTTGCCGACCAACGTCATCGGCACCTCGTTGATCATGCCGAGGTACTCGAAGTCACCCAGCGTGTCGTACGGCAGCTTGCGGTACAGCGCCGGCGAGGTGCTGATGCCGATGTGGTGCACGAGCAGCGTGTAGCCGTCGTTCGCGGCCTTCGCGACCTTGGCCGCGCCCAGCGTGCCGCCGGCGCCGCCGACGTTCTCGATCACGATCGATTGCCCGCCCAGCGGCTTGCGCAACGCCTCGGCCAGATCGCGCGCGACCTTGTCGGTGGGACCGCCCGCCGAGAACGGCACGACGATGGTGATCGGCTTGTCGGGGTATTCGGCGTAGACCGAGGAGGCGGCGACCAGGGAGGCAATGCCGGCAAGCAGGAATCGGGCAGAGGTCTTCATCGTCGTGGACGGCGTCGTAGCGTGGTGGAGGTGTTGCGGATGTGCGATTGTCCATGCGCGACCGCCGGGCGCCAAAGCGGACAAACTCGTAAGGCGGCGTAAAGGGTCTTTCGCGCCGAAGCGTCACGTCTTCGATGCAGGCCGCGCGGCCGGTGCGGCGCCACGCTCAACGGTGCGTGCGCGTGTCCTCGATCACCTTGCCGTCGTTGGCCAGCGTGCCGGGTGCGCACAGCCGCACGTCGCCGCGCAGCTTCGTGACATCGCGCACGCTTTCAGCCAGGCGCGTGGCCAGGCCTTCGGGCGCGCCGCCCACTTCGACCAGCAGCTCCATGCGGTCGTTCGCCATCTCGCCGCTGACGACCAGCCGCGCCCGTGCAACCTCCGGATGGCGGCGCACGATCTCGGCCACCTGGGCCGGGTGCACGAACATGCCGCGCACTTTCGCGGTCTGGTCGGCGCGGCCCATCCAGCCCTTGATGCGGGTGTTGGTGCGGCCGGTCGAGCAGGCGCCGGGCAGCACCGCCGAGAGATCTCCGGTGCCGAAGCGGATCAACGGGTAGTCCGGGTTCAGCGTCGTCACGACGACCTCGCCGACCTCGCCATCGGGCACGGTCTCACCGGTGCCGGGCCGCACGATCTCGACGATGACGCCTTCATCGAGCACCAGCCCTTCGCGCGCCGCGGTTTCGTAGGCGATCAGCCCGAGGTCCGCGGTGCCGTAGCTCTGGTACGCGGTGATGTGGCGCTCGGCCAGCCAGTCGCGCAGCGACGGCGGGAACGCCTCGCCGCCGACCGACGCCTTGCGCAGCGATGTGGGCAGCGCGATGCCGAGCTCCGCTGCCTTCTCGACGATGATCTTCAGGAAGCTGGGCGTGCCGATGTAGCCGTCGGGCCGCAGCCGCTGCAGCGCGTGCACCTGCTGCTCGGTCTGCCCGGTCCCGGCCGGGAACACCGTGCAGCCGATCGCGAACGCGCCGCTTTCCATCATCGCGCCGGCTGGCGTGAAGTGATAGCTGAAGGTGTTGTGCACGAGGTCGCCGGCGCGGAAACCGGCGGCGAACAGCGCGCGCGCCATGCGCCAGTAGTCGGGGCGCGAGCCCTCGGGTTCGTGTATCGGCCCCGGCGACTCGAAAACGCGCAGCGCGCGCCGCTCGGCCGGCGTCGCGGCGCCCCAGGCGATGGCGGCGTGGCCGCCGAAGACATCGCCCCCGGCCGCGCCGGCCTCGCGTTGCCGTTCGAGCAGTTCGTGCTTGCGAACGACGGGCAGTCGCGCAAGCTCTGCGCGGCTCGTGACCTGCGCCGCCTCGATGCCGTGCAGGCTGCGTCCGAACGCGCTCGCGTGCGCCTGTGCATGCGCGACCTGGCGCGCCAGCGCCGCCATCAGCGCCGCTTCGCGCTCGGCTGGCGGGCGGGTTTCGAGCGCGTCGTAATGCTCGGGCGTCGTCATCGTCATCGTCGAGGGCCTCAATCCTCATCGAGCTTGGCCGCGCGGCGCTTCGCGTCGTCGACCAGCTTGCGCTGCTGCGGCGGCGTCTCGACCGGGTAGCGTTCGAAGCCCATGCCGCCGGCCTTCTTCAGATCGGCGAACAGCGCACCTTGCTCCTCGTGGAAATGCAGGAACGCGTTGCTGCGCAGGTAGAAGATGCCGGGCTGCTTCTCGCGCAGGCCTTTGATCTCGCGCAGCTGGCGCAGCAGCGGCAGCAGGGGTTTCAGCGCTTCTTCACTGGCGTGGGCCATGGCTCGTCCTTCGCGAAAGATGAGTGGAGCGCCCGGTGTATCACGCCAGCCAGCGCTTGCGGCGCTTGTAGCTCTTCGCGTCGCGGAAGCTCTTGCGCTCCCCGCCGCCCATGCCGAGGTAGAACTCCTTCACGTCCTGGTTCTCGCGCAGCTGGGCCGCCTCGCCGTCCATCACGACGCGGCCGCTCTCGAGGATGTAGCCGTAGTCGGCGTAGCGCAGCGCCATGCTGGTGTTCTGCTCGGCGAGCAGGAAGGTGACCCGTTCCTTCGCGTTCAGGTCGCGCACGATCTCGAACACCTCCTCGACGATCTGCGGCGCCAGTCCCATCGAGGGCTCGTCCAGCAGCACCATCTTCGGGTTGGCCATCAGCGCACGGCCGATCGCGCACATCTGCTGCTCGCCGCCCGAGGTGTACGCGGCCTGGGAGGTTCGGCGCACCTTGAGCCGCGGGAAATAGGCGTAGACCTTCTCGAGCGTCGCCGCGACCGCGGTCTTGCCGTCGCGCCGCGTGTAGGCGCCGGTCATCAGGTTCTCCTCGATCGTCAGGTGCGCGAAGCAGTGGCGGCCCTCCATCACCTGGACCACGCTGCGTTCGACCATGGCGGCGGTCGACAGCTTCTCGATGCGCTCGCCGCGCAGTGCGATCGAACCCTTGGTGACTTCGCCGCGCTCGCCGGCCAGCAGATTGCTCACCGCGCGCAACGTCGTCGTCTTGCCGGCCCCGTTGCCGCCCAGCAGCGCGACGATGCCGCCCTCGGGCACGCGCAGCGACACGCCCTTCAGCACGAGGATCACGTGGTTGTAGATCACCTCGATGCCGTTGACGTCGAGAAGGACGCTGGCGCTGCTGCTCATGGCGTGATCCGTCGTGCCCTGCGATCAGCTCTGGCAGTCGTCCGGCGTGCGCGGCGAAAGCTTCTTCTCGCTCGCGTACTTCGCCGCCGTGCTGCGGACCAGCGGCTTGATGACCTGCTCGTCGCCCTGCAGCCAGTCGGACGTGAAGTTCCACTTGCTGCCGTCCCAGGTGTGGATGCGCGCCCACGAGGCGCCCATGTGGTCGGCGCACGAGGTGCTGATCGGCCGCATCACGCCGGCGAACCCTAGCGCGTCGAGCTTGGCCTGCGTCAGGTTCAGGTTCTCGAAGCCCCAGCGAACCTGCTCGCCGGTCATCACCTTGCCCTTGCCGAAACGCTCCTGGGCCGCGCGTATGCCTTCGACGCCGATCATCGCGCTCATCGCGCCGCGCATGTACAGCACCTGGCCGACATCGGCTTTCGGCCCGGTGCCCTGGCCCTTGTCGTAGACCATCGCGAGCACGTCCTTGACGAACTTGGATTGCGGCTCGGCGCCGTGCTGCATGGTCACGGCGTTGTAGCCCTTGGCGCCTTCGCCGACGTCCTTCACATCAGGCTCGGCACCCGACCACCAGACGCCGTACATCTTCTCGCGCGGGTAACCGGTGGCCTGGGCCTCCTTGATGGCGGTCGAGTTCATCACGCCCCAGCCCCACAGCAGCACATAGTCGGGCCGGCTCTGGCGCACCTGCAGCCAGGTCGCCTTCTGCTCGACGCCCGGCGCGCTGACCGGCAGCAGCTGCAGCTCGAAGCCCAGCATCTTGGAGCGCTCCTGCAGCAGCGCGATCGGCTCCTTGCCGTACGGACTGTCGTGGTAGACGAGCGCGATCTTCTTGCCTTTGAGCTTGTCGAGGCCGCCTTCCTTCTTGCCGATGGCCTGCAGGATCGCGTCGGCCGCGACCCAGTAGGTGCCGGCGATCGGGAAGTTCCACTTGAACACCGTGCCGTCGGCGCTTTCGCTGCGGCCATAGCCGATGGTCACGACCGGGATCTTGTCGGCCGGCGCCTTCTCGGTGATCGCGAACGTGGCGCCGGTGGACAGCGGCTGCACGAACGACGCGCCCTTGCTCTTCAAGCGCTCGTAGCACTCGACGCTGCGCGCGGTGTCGTAGCCGGTCTCGCACTCCTCGAACGCGATCTTCACGCCGTTGATGCCGCCGCGCGCGTTGACCAGCTTCAGGTAGTCGACGAAGCCGTTGGCCCACGGCGCGCCATTCGGCGCGTAGGCGCCGGTGCGGTAGGACAGCACCGGGATGAACTGCTCCTTGGCCTGCGCGAAGGCCGCCGGGGCCGTGCCCATCAGCGCCGCGACTGCGGCCGCGGCGAGAGCGAGTGAGGTCAGCTTCATGGTTGTCTCCTTGCTGATGGGTTGTGGAGCGTCAATGCGGGAACGGCCACAGCTGCAGCTTGTACTTCGCGGTGGACCAGAGCTTGGCCAGGCCGTGCGGCTCGACGATCAGGAACCACACGATCAGCGCGCCGAAGATCATCAGCTCGGCGTGCGAGACGCCGGCGGTCGAGATCGTGAGTCCGAACAGCCCGGCCAGCACCGGCAGGAACTGGTTCAGCGCGATGGGCAGCACGACGATGAAGGCGGCGCCGAAGAAGCTGCCCATGATCGAGCCCATCCCGCCGATGATCACCATGAACAGCAGCCGGAACGAGTAGTCGACCGAGAACGCGGAAGGTTCCCAGGCGCCCAGGTAGATGAAGGCCCACAGCGCGCCGGCGACGCCGACGATGAAGGAGCTGACCGCGAACGCGCTGAGCTTCGCGTACATCGGCCGGATGCCGATCACCGCGGCGGCCACGTCCATGTCGCGGATCGCCATCCACTCGCGGCCGATCGCGCCGCGCACCAGGTTCTTGGCCAGCAGCGCGATGACGACCAGCACCGACAGGCAGAACAGGTACTTCGCGACCGCACTGTCCAGCGGCAGGCCCAGCACCTGCAGGTTCGACACCGCGACCGAGCCCGACGGCGTGTCGTGCGTGAACCATTTGATGCGCAGGAACATCCAGTCGGCGAAGAACTGCGCCGCCAGCGTCGCGACCGCCAGGTACAGGCCGCGCACCCGCAGGCTGGGCAGTCCGAACAGCACGCCGAACGCGGTCGCGCACAGGCCGCCGAGGATCAGCGCCGGCACCAGCGGCATGCCGGGGATGCGCACGAAGAAGTTGTAGGCGCCGTACG
>DATCSE010000025.1:0-19101 GCA_036568605.1 Burkholderiaceae bacterium
GGCACGTTCGCGCTGCCGCCGACGCGCGTCGAGGCGATGTATGCGCCGGAGAGTTTCGGCGAGGCGCCGAATGCGGCGGTGGAGGTGGGGCCGTGAGACCGCGGCGCGCGGCCCTCACCCTAACCCTCTCCCAGAGGGAGAGGGGACTGCACTCCCTCTCCCTCTGGGAGAGGGCCGGGGTGAGGGCCGCGCTCCTCAGTGCATTGGCCATCGCGCCAGCAGCCCACGCCCTCCCCACCTTCGCCGACGTGCGATCCGCGCACCGCCCGTCCGACATCACGCTGCTGGACCGCCGCGGCGAGCCGATCCAGACGCTGCGCGTCGACAAGACCGTGCGCCGCCTTGCCTGGGCGCCGCTCGACCAGATCTCGCCGGCGTTGCTGCAGGCGGTCGTGCTCAGCGAGGACAAGCGCTTCTACGAGCACAGCGGCGTCGACTGGGGCGCCGTCGCGACCAGCGCCTGGGGCAACCTCTGGAACACGCGCACACGCGGCGCCTCGACCTTGACGATGCAGCTCGCCGGCCTCATCGACGACGGCCTTGCGCGGCCCGGCGGCGGGCGCAGCGTCGTGCAAAAACTCGGCCAGGCGGCGACGGCGGTGCAGCTCGAGCGGCGCTGGAAGAAGAGCGAGATCCTCGAGGCCTATCTGAATTCGGTGACCTACCGCGGCGAGGTCGTCGGCATCGAGGCGTTGTCGCAGACCTTGTTCGGCAAGCATGCGAGCGGGCTGGTCGCGCAGGAGGCGGCGATCGCCGCGGCGCTGCTGCGCGGGCCGAACGCGAAGCCGCCACAGGTTGCGCAGCGGGCCTGCGGCGTGCTGCAACTGCAGCAGTTGCCATGCACCGGCGTGACCGCGCTGACCGAGACGGCGCTCGCGCGGCGAGGCGGCATGGTGCTGGGCGAGCAGCTCGCGCCGCACTACGCGCGTCAGGTGATCACGAGCGGCGGTCCGGCGCAGCAACGCAGCACGCTGGATGCGCGGCTGCAGCGGTATGCGGTGACTCAATTGCGGCGGCAGCTCGCCGAGCTGGCGGACCGCAACGTCGAGGATGGCGCGGCGGTCGTGCTCGACAACCGCAGCGGCGAAGTGCTCGCGTGGGTCGGCTCCGGCGGCGCCGATCTCTCCGACGCGGCGCAGGTCGACGGCGTGCTCGCACGGCGCCAGCCCGGCTCGACCTTGAAGCCCTTCGTCTATGAGCTCGCGCTCGAGCGCCGGCTGATCACGCCGGCGAGCCTGATCGACGACTCGCCGGCGCAGATCGCGACGAGCAGCGGCCTGTACCTGCCGCAGAACTATGACCATGACTTCAAGGGCTACGTCAGCGCGCGCACCGCGCTGGGCGCAAGCCTGAACGTGCCGGCGGTGCGCATCGGCGCGATGCTCGGACCGGACGCGCTGGTCGAGCGTCTGAACGCGTTCGGGTTGGCGCTGCCGCAGAGCGGCGGGTACTACGGCCATGCGGTGGCGCTCGGTGCGCCGGACGTGACCTTGCTCGCGTTGACGAATGCGTACCGCACGTTGGCGAATGGCGGGGTCTATTCGGCTGTCGAGACCGCGTGGACCAGCGCTTCGACAAGCTCAGCGCGAACGGAGGGGGTGGCGGGCGCCGAGGCGCCTCGCCGCGTTGCCGACGCCGCCTCGGTCTTCCTCGTCACCGACATCCTCGCCGACAACAACGCCCGCGCCCGTACGTTCGGCCTGACCAGCCTGCTCGCGACACGCGGCTTCGCCGCGGTCAAGACCGGCACGAGCAAAGACATGCGCGACAACTGGTGCATCGGCTACACCGACCGCTACACCGTCGGCGTCTGGGTCGGCAACGCGAGCGGCGCGGCGATGCACGGGGTCAGCGGGATCAGCGGCGCCGCGCCGGTGTGGCAGGCGCTGGTCCAGTGGCTGCATCGGGACAGCCCTTCGAAAGCCCCGACACCGCCCGTGGGCGTGGTCGCGACGCACGTCGCATTCGACGCACAGCGCGAGCCGGCACGCGACGAGTGGTTCCTCGCCGGTACCGAGCAATCGGTGGTGCGCGGCAGCACCTCGATCGATCCGCAACGCGGCTTCGGCATCACGAGCCCGCGCGACGGCAGCATCTTCGCGATCGACCCGGACATGCCGGGCGCCGCTCAACGCATCACGTTCGAAGGCGAGCCCGGCACCTGGGTGCTCGACGGCAAGCGCCTCGGCACGTCGTCGCGCCTCGCGTGGGTGCCTTGGCCCGGGCGACACGAGCTCGCGCTGCTGGCGCGCGACGGCAGCACGCTGCAGACCGTGCGCTTCGAGGTGCGCGGTGCGGGGTTGAAGCAGAACGCCCGAACCCGTTCGCCCTGAGCCTGTCGAAGGGCTGCCGCGATCAACTACCGTTCGCCCTGAGGTATCGAAGGGCGCGAGCGCGCAACCATGGCTTCGACCCTCAGATCGAACGGCCGTTTGCCGCTACGCGAACATCCGCTCCATCGCCACGTCGATCACCATCCCGCACAGGCTGTAGATCAGCGAGCCGATCAGCGCCGCCGCGAAGCCGTTGACGTGGAAGCCGTCGAGCAGGGAGGCGGCGAAATAGAACATCAGCGCGTTGATCACGAACAAGAACAGCCCCAGCGTGATCACGGTGACCGGCAAGGTCAGCACCACGAGGATGGGCCGCAGCAGCGTGTTCAACAGGCCCAGCACGAACGCCGCGATCATCGCCGAGCCGAAGCTCTTGACGGTGACGCCCGGGTACAGATGCGCCACGAGCAGCAGCGCCGCGGCGAGCAACAGCCAACGCACGATCAGTTTCATGGCGCGAAGGATAGCGGCAACCGGCGCGCACTCGGTTCGAAGCTTGTCGAATGATCGTTCGAGGGCTTTTCAATAGGAATCATTCGCATTCGTGTTAAATTTGGTGAAGGTATGAATACAACCGTCACCATCGCCGAGACGCTGGCGAAGCCGACCCCGGGCTTCGTGCCACCGCCGTTGCCGCCGGCCGGCGCGCGCGGCGATGCGCTGTCGCCCAGCCAGCGCCGCGCGATGGTGGCCGCGATCCTCGCGGCGCATGTCGCCGGCGTGTACGGGCTGATGCGGGTCGGCGCGATGCGTGAAGCGGTGCGCGATGCCGCGCCGATGTTCGTGGACTGGATCGCGCCGCCGGCGCCGCCGACGCCGCCCGCACCGCCGCCTCCACCGAAACCGCAGCCGATTCCGAAGAAGCTGACGCCCACGCCGGTGATCGCCGCGGCACCCAGCCCGGCGCCGGCCGCGTTCGTCGTGCCGGCGCCGCCGCCCGAGCCGGTGGTGGTCGAAACGCCGGCACCGCCGGCTCCGGTCGTCGCTGCGCCGGCGCCGCCCGCGCCGCCACCGCCGCCCAAGATCATCCCGGCCTCGGCGGTGCAGTACCTCGAGCCGCCGCCGCTCGAGTACCCGCGGCTCTCGCGCCGCAGCAACGAAAGCGGGCGCGTGATGGTGCGCGTCTACATCGACACCGCCGGCCTGCCGCGAACCGTGCAGGTCAACCAGTCGTCGGGCTTCGTGCGGCTCGACGATGCGGCCGTGGCGGCGGTCCAGAAGGCCCGCTTCAAGCCCTACACCGAGAACGGCCAGCCGATCGCCGGCTGGGCGTTGATCCCCCTCGATTTCAATCTGGAGAAGTGAACGTGAACGCATCCGCGGCGGCAGCAGACGCCACCCTCGGCTTCGGCCATTTCATCGCGCAAAGCGATGCGGTCGGCAAGGCCCTGCTCGTGATCCTGATCGTGATGTCGGTGCTGTCGTGGATCATCATCGCGATCAAGGGCGCGACGCTGGTCGTGCGCAAAGGGCGCAGCAGCACCTTCCTGAACTTCTTCTGGAACGCGACCTCCTTGGAGGCGGTGGCCGCCGAGATCACGACGCACGGCGCGCGCGACCCGTTCTCGCACCTGACCGCGCACGCGATGCAGGCGCAGGCGCACCATGCGAAGTACGGCGCCGCGAAGCTCGAGGAGGCCGGCACCTCCAGCGAGTTCGTCACGCGCACGATCAAGAAGGTGCTGGACGAAGAGACCACGCGGCTCGAGAACGGCCTGTCGGTGCTCGCCACGGTCGGTGCGACGGCGCCGTTCGTCGGGCTGTTCGGCACGGTCTGGGGCGTGTACCACGCGCTGGTCGCGATCGGCATGAGCGGCGCGGGCACGCTGGACAAGGTCGCCGGCCCGGTCGGTGAGGCGCTGATCATGACGGGGCTCGGGCTCGCGGTCGCGATCCCCGCGGTCGTCGGCTACAACTGGCTCACGCGCGCGAACCGCGTGCTGATCGCCAAGCTCGATGCGTTCGCGTACGAGCTGCATACCTTCGTCTCGATGGGCCAGCCGCTGGGCACCGGCAGCGCCGATGCCGCGGCCGCGAGCAACGTGCGGGCGATGGCTACGGCCCGCCCGGCCGCGGCCTGATCGGGCGCGAGGAGCAAGACCGTGGCTTTCGCAAGCTTCGACGCCAAGAACGCGAGCGCGCCGATGTCCGAGATCAACATGGTGCCGTTGATCGACGTGATGCTGGTGCTGCTGGTGATCTTCATCATCACCGCGCCGCTCCTGACCCAGGCGGTCAAGCTCGAGCTGCCGAAGGCGAACTCGCAGGTCAACGACCTGCGGCCCGAGAAGATCGAGTTCGCAATCGACGCGAGCGGGGCGTTGTACTGGAACGGCGAGCCGGTGACTCGCGCCGAGGCCGCCAAGCGCTTCGACGGCGAGGGCAAGAAGTCGCCGCAGCCCGAGGTGCATCTGCGCGCTGACCAGGCGGTTGCGTACCGCGTGGTGGCGCAGACGCTGGCGGATGCGGCCAAGGCCGGGCTGACCAAGGTCGGGTTCGTCAGCGATCCGGACGTGGCGCAGTGAAGCTTGAGGCGATGACGCAGCGCGTTGGCCCTCACCCCAACCCTCTCCCAGAGGGAGAGGGGGCTTCGATTCCCTCTCGGGAGGGCGAAGCGAGGGGTCGGGTCGCGGTGAGGGGCCGCGAGCCCTTGCGAATCAACAGCGACCAGCTTTTCGTTGACGGCGCCGTCGAGCTTCAGATCGACCACCACGGCGTCCTGTACCGCCTCAAACAGACCTCGCTCGGGAAGCTCATCCTGACCAAGTAACCCCTTCATCTTTCATCACGACAAGACCCGCACCAGCCCGCCGCCGCCAGCCCGTGCACCACCCAAAAAGGAAAACGCACGTGCTGCGCAAGAAATCACATCGCACCGTCCTGCGCCGATCGGCGGCCCAGGCCCACACCGTCGCATCGGCCGTCACGTCGACGCCGCGCCTGCTGCCGCTGGGCGCCTTGGCCGCGGGCTTCGGGCTGCTGCAGGTCCCGGCGCTCGCCCAGACCGCGCCCAAGCCCGCTGCGCCGGCTTCGGCTGCTTCGGCACCGGCCGCGACGGCCGCCGAGAAGAAGGAGGCGACGCTGACACCGGTGTCGGTCAAGGCCAAGGCCGAGAGCGATGCGACCTCGGTGCGCGCGACCACCACGACGATCGGCAAAGGCACGCAGGAGCTGCGCGACATCCCGCAGTCGGTGACCGTCGTCACCGAGAAGCTGATCGAGGATCGCCGCGTCGACACGCTGAAGGAAGCGCTGCACAACACCGCCGGCGTCACCTTCATGGCGGCCGAGGGCGGCGAAGAGGACATCCGGCTGCGCGGCTTCTCGTTGACCGCCAGCGGCGACATCTACATCGACGGCATGCGCGACCCGGCGTTCTACGAGCGCGATACCTTCTCGTTCGACCGCGTCGAGCTGCTGCGCGGATCGGCCTCGATGCTGTTCGGCCGCGGCTCGACCGGCGGCGTCGTCAACCAGGTCAGCAAGGTGCCGTTCCTGAACGACGCGACCGAGGTGAACTGGACCTTGGGAAGCCACTCGTACATGCGCCTGACCGGCGACTTCAACCTGAAGCTCGGCGAGAAGACCGCGCTGCGCATGAACGTGATGAAGACCGACGCCGACAACAACGGCGCCGGCAGCAAGATCGACAAGCAGGGCATCGCGCCGACGCTGCGCTGGGGCATCGGCACGAACGACGAGTTCATGGTCGGCTTCTATGCCCTCGAGAACAACAACGGCATCAACTACGGGCTGCCCTACCTGCGCCGCAACGGCGCACTCGCGACGTCGGATTCGAACCCCGCCGGCCTGATCGAGGGCCTGGATCCGAAGAATTACTACGGCGCCGCCAGCGACTACAACAAGGGCAGCGCGACCTACGGTACCTTCAATCACGTGCACCGCTTCGGCGACGGCGGCATCCTGAAGACCGCGGTGCGCCACGGCACCTATGACCGCGACCAGCGCGCCAGCACGATCCGCTTCTGCATCGCACCGACCTGCGCCGGCTTCGCGACGCAGCCGGGCACCGAGGGGGCGGTCCTGCTGAGCGATGCGACACCGTTGACCCGCGGCACCAACAACAAGGTGCAGGACATGACGGTCACATACGTTCAGAGCGACTACAGCAACCGCTTCGACTGGTTCGGAAAGAAGCACGAGATGCTCACCGGGATCGACCTGGCGCGTGAGGAATTCCACAACTACACGCTCGCGCTGCCGAGCGGGGTCACGCTGGACAAGAACACGCCACGCACCACGATCGGCACGCCTGACGACGGCACCGGCTGGGTCGACGAATCGCAGCGCAGCAAGGTGCTGAACCGCGAGTTCACCGCGAAGGCGATCGGCGTCTACGCGCAGGACCTGGTCGAGGTCGCGACGGGCTGGAAGGTGCTCGCCGGCCTGCGCTGGGACCGCTTCTCCGGCGACTACGTCAGCCCCGGCAGCACGACGTTCCCGCAGGCCTCGCGCTCCGACTCGCTGTGGAGTCACCGCGTCGGCGTGCTGTATCAGCCGAACGATTCGATGTCGTTCTATGCGTCGCACGGCACCTCGTTCAACACCTCGGGCGAGCTCTACAACTACGACGCGCCGGGCAGCAACACGCCGCCGGAGAAGAGCCGCAACATCGAGATCGGCGCCAAGATCGATTGGTTCGGCGGCAACCTGTCGACCCGCGTCTCGGCGTTCCACTCGACCAAGTACAACGAGCGCAACCGCGATTCGCCGGCCGGCACGCCCATCGACGACTACCTGCTGTCCGGCAAGCGCCACGCCGCCGGCCTCGAGCTCGACCTCGCCGGGCGTATCACGCCGGCGTGGGAGGTCTACGGCTCGTATGCGTGGATCCCGGCCGCGAAGATCGACGCGGGCAACACGGACGGCACGACGCTGACCGGCGAGCGGGTCGGTGACCGCCCGTCGCTGACCCCGCGCCACAGCGGCACGATCTGGTCGACCTACCAGCTCACGCCGCAATGGCGCTTCGGCGGCGGTCTGAACGCGCGCAGCTCGCAAACGCCTAACCGCAACCCGGCCGGCATCGTCGCGCCGCACTACGTCACCGGCGACCTGCTGGCCGAGTACACGTACAGTGACGCGGTCTCGTTCAAGCTCAACGTCAACAACGTGACCAACAAGCTGTATGCCGATTCGCTCTATACCGGGCATTACATTCCCGGCGCCGGGCGGATGGTGTACCTGACGATGACCGGGCGCTTCTGACGTTCCGTTCCGCGTTCGACACCACAGCAAAGCCGCCGCCATGCTGCTCCACATCCGAGACGTCCTGACCCCTGCCGAGCTGCGCGAGGCGCGCGCGATCCTCGCGTCGGCGCCGTGGGGCGACGGCCGCGTCACCGCCGGCGTGCAGTCGGCCCAGGCGAAGAACAACCAGCAGTTGCCGCAGGACGCGTTCGAGACCCGGGCGCTGCAGCAGATCGTGCTGACCGGGCTGAACCGGCACGCCACCTTCTTCTCGGCCGCACTGCCCAAGCGCGTGTTCCCGCCGCTGTTCAACCGCTACGGCGGCGCGGCCAACACGTTCGGCAACCACGTCGACAACGCGGTGCGGTTCATCCCCGGCACGCAGGGCGAGCGGGTGCGCACCGACGTCAGCTGCACGCTGTTCCTGGCCGAGCCGCACGAATACGACGGCGGCGAGCTGGTCGTCGAGGACACGTACGGCGCGCAGCGCGTCAAGCTGGCCGCCGGCGACATGGTGCTGTACCCCGGCACCAGCGTGCACCGGGTCGAACCGGTGACGCGCGGCTTCCGGCTCGCGAGCTTCTTCTGGATCGAGAGCATGGTGCGCAGCGACGAGCAGCGCCGCCTGCTGTTCGAGATGGACGCGCACCTGATGCGGCTGCGCGCCCAGGTCGGCGAAACCGATCCGGCCGTGATCGGTCTCACCGGCACTTATCACAACCTGCTGCGGATGTGGGCCGACAGCTGATTCGCTTGCGCGCGCTCTGCGTTGCTTCACGTTTCTCAACCCGACCAACCCGACCAACCGACGAAGGAGACCCCATGACGACCACCACCCGCATCGCCGCCGCCGCGCTGCTCGCGTTCGCCGCGGCCGCCGCCCAGGCCCAGCACGCCGAGAAGTGCGAGCCCATCCCGAAGGAGGAGTGGAAGCCGCAGGCCGAGCTCGAGCGCAAGCTGACCGACATGGGCTGGAAGATCAGCCGCGTGAAGATCACCAACGGCTGCTACGAGGTCTACGGCCGCGACGAGAAGAACGCCAAGGTCGAGGTGTTCTTCCATCCGAAGACGTTCGAGCGTGTCGTCGCACCGGCCAAGTGAGGTCTCGCCGGCGAGCGTGCCGGTCTGGGACCGCGTCGTGCGCCTTGCGCACTGGACGCTGGTCGCCAGCGTCGCGCTCGCCTGGCTGAGCACGATCGCGGCGCTCGCCGCGATCGGCCCCTGGCACCAGCCGGTCGGCTATGTCGCGCTCGCTGCGGTGCTGCTGCGCGCGCTGTGGGGCATCGCCGGGCCGAGCCGCTACGCGCGCTTCGCGCAGTTCGTGCGCGCGCCGCGCGCGACCTGGGCTTACGCGCGCGACCTGCTCGCGCATCGCGAGCCGCGCTACCTCGGCCACAACCCGCTGGGCGCGTGGATGATCGTCGCGCTGATGGCCTGCGTGATCGGCCTCGCGCTGACGGGCTGGCTCTACACGACCGATCGTTTCTGGGGCGACGAGACCGTCGAGACGGTCCACGAAGTGCTCGCGTGGACGCTGCTCGCGCTCGCGGCGCTGCACATCGCGGGCGTCGCGTACACGAGTATTCGGCAGCGCGAGAACCTGGTTCGCGCGATGTTCGACGGCACGAAAGCGGCACCGCGCGGCCGCGACGTCGCGTGACTCGCATGCGCCTCGGAGCCGCGCAAGGTCCTCCCAGGTGACGCCCGGGAGCGACAAAAGCGCATCTCTCCTCGGAAGAATGCGGCTTCTACGAGTGAAAACTGCTTCTCAATGCCCTAGGCAGGCATTACCATTCGCTCCGCACGGTGCTATGGAGAAATGAGAGTCCATGCGGCTCTCGCCCATCCCGGGCACATCAACCACTCACTTGATGGAGAGAATCAACATGGCAACTGCGAAGAAAGCCCCCGCCAAAAAGGCGGCGGCGAAAAAGGCCCCGGCCAAGAAGGCGGCGCCCGCGAAAAAGGCCGCGGCCAAGAAGGCCCCGGCGAAGAAGGCGGCGCCGGCCAAGAAGGCCGCGGCGAAGAAGGCTCCGGCCAAGAAGCGCACCCCGAACGCAGCGTTCATGAAGGCGATGACGCCGAGCGCCGCGCTCGCCGCGATCATCGGCAGCAAGCCGCTGCCGCGCACCGAGGTGACGAAGAAGGTCTGGGAATACATCAAGGCCAACAAGCTGCAAGACGCGGCGAAGAAGACCATGATCAACGCCGACGCCAAGCTGAAGGAGATCTTCAAGAAGGCGCAGGTCTCGATGTTCGAGATGACCAAGCTGATCAACAACCACCTGAGCTGACACCAGCCAGGTCGGTCGAACGGAACAAGCCGGTGCCTCGCACCGGCTTTTCTCTTTCTGGGACCGCATCTCCGGGCGCTAGGGGCGCGCGACGCCGAACAGCGCCGCCGCATTGCCCCACGCGATGCGCTGTGCCGTCTCGGCCGGCAACGCCCCCAGCCAGTAGCGGTACTGCGCCATCAAGCCCTCGTAGTCGCTCCAGCGCGCGTTGATCCAGGTGTCCGAGCCGATCATGAAGCGCTGCGGCCATTCGGCGAACAGCGCGGCCCACTCGGGCGCGAGCAGCCCGTCGGCGCCGGTCAGGCCGGGACGGTACGAGAGCTCGCCGTACAGGCTCGGATAGCGCTGCAGCAGCTCGCGCACCCGCGCGATGCTCGCGCCGCCGATTCCGGTGTGCGCCCAGATCAGCGTCGTGCCCGGCGCGTGCGCCATCAGCAGGTCGATCGCCGCGTCGTCGACATGCGCGAGCACGGCCAGCCCGCGCGCCTTCGCCAGCCGCATCAGCTGGACCGCGACCGGCCCGTTCGCATTCGCGCTGTCGTACAGGTGGAACTCGCCGAGGCCGCGGTACGGCCCTGCCGCGGTGCCGCGCTCGAGTTCCTGCAGCACCATCGCGTGGATGGTCTCGTCCCGGAACCAGCCGGTGTAGTCGTCGCGGTTGCGGTACAGCCGCACGAACGGCACGACCGTGATGCCGGCCGCGGCAGCATGCGCAGCGGCCTCGGCGAGCTGCTTCGTGCCGTCGTTCGGCCGGCTGTTCGCGATGATCGCGCGCACGCCGCTGCGCTGCATGCGCGCGAACGCGTCGGCGATCGGATACGGCTGGAACGCTTCCTCGTTGTAGTGCAGGTGCGCATCGAACAGCGGGCCGGCGTACGGCCCCGGCGCGGCGCGCACAGCGCGGGTCGACGGGGCCGCCGCGAAGGCGAGTGCGGCGGCGAGCACGGCGCGGCGCTGCATCGCACGCACCGTCAGCCGCGCTGCAGCCGCCGCTCGACGAAATCGAGCCGGTCCTGGCCCCAGAACATCTCGCCGTCGATCATGTAGGTCGGCGCGCCGAACACGCCGCTGGCGATCGCGCGCTCCGAGTCGGCCTCGTAGCGCTCGTGCACGGCCTGCGAATGCGCATCGTCGATCCGGCGTGCCGGCAGATGGGCCGCGGCGAGCAGCGCCGCGAGATGCGATTCGTCGGCGATGTTGCGCTCGTCGACCCAGACCGCGCGCAGCAGCGCGCCGGTGATCGCCATCGCGGCGTCGGCGCCGTCGTGCAGGTCGACCGCGATGATCAGCTTGGCCGCGTCGTCGCTTGCGACCGGGAAGTACTTCGGGTGCAGGTTCAGCGGCAGGTCCAGGAACTCGCTGAAGCGCTTCAGCTCGACCAGCCGGTACGCCTGGCGCTGCGGCGCACGCTTGGCCAGCGGCAGGCCGCCGGAGACCGGGAAGACCTTGCCGCCCAGGTCCACCGGCAGCACGTTGACCGTCGCACCGTGCGCCTTCGCGATCGCCGCGAAGCGCGCGTGGCCGAGGTAGGTCCACGGGGACTGCGGGGTGAAGTAGTAATCGATGCTGATGCTCACGCCGGTCTCCTGGGGATGTGCGTGCGCCCATCGTAGCGACGGCTTCAGCGCTTCGCCGGCTCGCGGGTATCGGATGAAAGTGAGGGTGAGGGTGGCGGCGCCATCCAGCCGATGGCAAGCTGCTGGTACAGCTCCGGGCCGAAGGTCGCGCTGACGGTCTTCGAGAGGAACGCCGCGGCCATCAGGCTGATCACCATCTGGTGGCCGTCGACCATCTCCATCACGATGATCGCCGCGGTGATCGGAGACTGCGTGACCGCCGCGAGGAACGCCGCCATGCACAGCGCGATCCAGGCATGCGCGCTGACGGCGAGGCCGCTGTATTGCGCGAGGTCGTGGCCCAGCGCGGTGCCGACTGCAAGCGAGGGTGCGAACACCCCGCCCGGGATGCCGCTGAAGTAGGTCGCGACAGTGGCGAGGAAGCGCGTCAGCGGCGCGTGCCATTGCAGCGCGATCGTGCCGTCTATCGTCTGTGCCGCGCTCAGGTAGCCGCTGCCGAACGAACTGCCGCCGCTGGCCCAACCCAGCGTCGCGACAACCCCACCGCACGCGCCGGCGAACCAGACCGGATGCGCGCGGCGCCAGGCCCACAATCGCGCGTCGGGACGGCGCTGCGGCCACAGCAGCAGCCAGCTGAAGCCGCCGCCGAGCACGCCGCAGGCGATACCCGCGATCAGCGTCGGCAGCAGCACGGCGCGGCCGAGATCGGGAACGCTGAGTTGGCCGAAATAGGTGTAGTTGCCCTTCAGCGCGATCGCGACCAGGCCCGAGATGATGATCGTGCTGACCAGCACGCCGCTCGTGCGCGTCTCGAGCCGCCGGCCCAGCTCTTCGACCGCGAAGACGATGCCCGCCAGCGGCGTGTTGAACGCCGCCGCGATGCCGGCCGCGCCGCCGGCGAGGATCAGGTCCGACGAGCGGATCGCGCGGCTGTGCGGCAGGAAGCGCCCGGCCGCATGGACGATCGCCGCGGCGACCTGCACCGACGGGCCTTCGCGCCCTGCCGAGAAGCCGCCGGTCAACGCGAGCGAGCCCAGCCCGATCTTGCCGAGCACGACTCGCCACGACAGCAGCGACCGCACGGTGGCCTCGCCGCCCGTGCTCAGGCGCGTCGCCGCCACGACCTGCGGGATGCCGCTGCCCGCCGCGCCCGGCACATAGCGGCGCGTCGCCCAGACGACCAGCATGCCGATCGCCGGCGCTGCGATGAACGGCACCCAGGGCGAGTGGGCATGCAGCCGGAAGAACAGGCTCAGCGCCAGCTCGGCGAGGCTCGCAAAGCCGACGACTGCGATCCCGGCAAGGCCGGCTGCCAGCCACAGCACGACGCGCACCTGCCAGCGCAGCCGCCAGCGCGCGTCGGCGCGCAACGCACGCAAAGGCGGCGGCGACGGCAGACGCATCGGTCAGTCCGTCGCGCGTGCGCCGTGGGCCTCGTAAGAAGGACCCCGCCTCAGCGCTTCAGATAGCGGATGTCGGCGCGCCGGTTCTCGGCCCAGGCCGTTTCGTCATGGCCTTCGGCCTTCGGGCGCTCTTCGCCGTAGCTGACCGCCTCGATCTGGTTGGCCTTCGCGCCCATCAGCTCGAGCTGCTTCGCGACGATCTGCGCGCGCTTGTCGCCGAGCGAGAGGTTGTATTCGCGCGAGCCGCGTTCGTCGGTGTTGCCCTCGACGCGGATCTGCACCTGCGCGTGCGTGCTCAGGTACTGGCCGTGCGCCTGGATCAGCGGCTGGTACTTCGGGTCGACCGAGAAGTCGTCGAACGCGAAGTAGACGCTGCGGGCGGCCAGGCCGCTCTTCGGGTCGTCGAGCGGATCGATCGTCACGGTCTTGACGGCGCTGGTGGCGCCGCCGCCCGACGGCGCGACGGTGGTCGGCTGCGCGGTGGTGACCGGTGCCTTCGACTTGTCGTCGAGCGGCGTGCTGCTGCAGCCGGCCAGCGCGGCCGCGGCGATCAGCGTGATCGAAAAAAGCGTCTTGTTCAACATTTGTCTAAGCTCCTCTGCATGGTGCCGCGCGAATGGTGCGGCTTCTCTTTCACTCTCTCGCTCACTCATTGAACGGCATCGGCTTGCCGGCCAGCGCCGGATCGAGGCCGCCCATGCGCTCGACCAGCACCGCCAGGCCGTCGTGGACCTTGCGCAGCTGCGACGGGCTCAAGCCGTCGAGCACATTCGGCAACAGCCCGCGGGGCGGGCCCGGGGCATTCTTCAGGGCCTTGCGGCCCGCGGACGTGAGGTGCAAGTGCACGACCCGCTGATCGTCGGGCGAGCGGCCCTTGCGGACCAGGCCGCGCGATTCCAGGCGATTCAGCAAGTTGCTCACGGTCGTTTGATGCAATCGCAAACGCTGTGCCAGTTCGCCCACGCGCATCCCGTCACGGGTGCCCACCTCGTGCAGCGCCCACATCTGTGCGCCAGGGATGCCCGTTGCGCGCTCCAGGTGCGCCGAGTGCGCGCCGGCGATGCGCACGACGACGCGCAACTGCTCGAGCACGTCGAGGCTGCTGCGGGTTGCGCGGCGCGGCGTGCGGGCGGCATGCGGTTTCATTTCCGCAAAGTATATTGCGGCAAATGTAATCGGATATGTCGTGCCGATAACCTTTGGTTTCAGGCTGTCGTGCTGGGCCGTTAGGCTCTCGGACCCGACACGAACAAAACGAGAAATCCATCACGATGAATGTCGAGCTCCTGGGCCCGCTGGTCGGCTGGCCGCTGATGCTGCTGGCCGCCTGGGGTGCCGGCGAGTGGCTGTTCCGTCACCACGGCTTCCCGCGCGTCAGTGCATACGGCGCGGTCGGATTGCTGCTGAGCGGGATCGGCCTGTCGCAGAACGTCGCGCCGCAGGCGGCGCTCGGGTTCGTCGCGAACGCGGCGCTCGGGCTGACGCTGTTCGAGCTCGGCTATCGCGTGAACCCGCGCTGGTTCAAGCGCAACCCGTGGGTGCTCGCGATCGGCATCGTGCAGGCGCTGCTGACCTTCGGCGTCGTGATATGGGTCGCGGGCCTGTTCGGCATCGCGATCGACCAGCGCCTGGTGCTGGCGGCGTTGTGCGTCGCGACCTCGCCGGCCGCGGTGATGCGGGTCTCGAACGAGCTGCACAGCGCCGGCCAGGTGACCGAGCGCATGCTGCACTTGTGCGTGCTGAACTGCCTGATCGCGGTGCTGCTGCTGCGCCTGGTCGTCGGCTACTGGCACCTCGAAACCAGCGGCGACCTGGGCCAGGCCGCGCTGGGCAGCGTCTACGTGCTCGTGCTGTCGCTGGTCGCCGGCGCGGTGTTCGGCGCGATCGCGCCGTGGCTGAACCGGCTGACCACCAGCAGCCAGGGCGCCACCGTGACCTTCGCGATCCTGGTGCTGCTGCTGACCGGCATCGCACAGACGCTGCACCTGTCGCCGCTGCTGGCCGCGCTGGCGTTCGGCGCGGTGGCGCGCGAGCGCCGCATCATCCTGAGCTCGGCCCAGCGCAACTTCGGTGCGCTGGGTGATCTGCTGACGGTGTTCCTGTTCGTCTACATCGGCAGCCTGTTGTCGTGGAGCGGGCTGCTCGGCAGCGTGCTGCTGGGGGTCAGCGCGCTGCTCGCGCGCAGCGCCGCGCACGTGCTGGTCAACGTGGCCGGTGCGCGCGTCAGCGGCACGACGTTCCGCAAGGGCGCGCTGACCGGTCTCGCGCTGATGCCGATGGCGGCGTTCGCGATGCTGCTGCTCGAAGAGAGCCGGCTGTACGGCTTCGACCTCGCGCGCGAAAGCCTGCCGATGATCGTCGGGCTGCTGGTGCTGCTCGAGGTGATTGCGCCCATCGTCACGCAACGCGCGCTCGTGATCGCGAACGAAGCAAAACCGGAATGAAATGAACCATCCCCGTAGCGCCTTCGGCGCTCCCCCTCAAGGGGAATCCGGTCACCCTGAGGTATCGAAGGGCCCCCGCGGACCGGCCAAGCCGGATCCGCGGCGTCCGCTTGGCTGCGTCGGGTTCATCATGCAACCGAGGGTGCCGTTTCGGCACCATGGAAGACTGCAATGCCTCTGCAAGCCTTCGGCGAATCGCGCGCGTTGACGCTGGGCGTCGAGCTCGAACTGCAGCTCGTCAATACCTACGACTTCGACCTCGCGCCGGGCGCGAATGACCTGCTGGAGCTGCTGTCGCGCAAGCCGTTCCCGGGCTCGGTGACGCCCGAGATGACGCAGAGCATGATCGAGGTCGCGACCAGCATCCAGAGCGCGCACGGCCCGCTCCTGACCGAGCTGCGCGCGATCCGCGACACGCTGGTCGCGGCCTGCGACCGGCTCAACATCGAGATCGCCGGCGGCGGCACGCACCCGTTCCAGCGCTGGAGCGAGCAGCGCGTGTTCAGCAAGCCGCGCTTCGAGCAGCTGTCGCAGCTCTACGGCTACCTTGCGAAGCAGTTCACCGTGTTCGGCCAGCACGTGCACGTGGGCTGCCCGTCGGGCGACGACGCGCTGTTCCTGCTGCATTCGTTGAACCGCTACGTGCCGCACTTCATCGCGCTGTCGGCCTCGTCGCCGTTCTCCCAGGGCGTGGACACGCTGTTCGATTCGGCTCGATTGAACTCGGTGTTCGCGTTTCCGCTCTCGGGGCGGGCGCCGTTCGTGCTGGGCTGGGACGAGTTCGCGAACCGCTACTTCACGAAGATGGAAGCGACCGGCGTCGTCAAGTCGATGAAGGACTTCTACTGGGACATCCGGCCCAAGCCCGAGTACGGCACGATCGAGCTGCGGGTCTGTGACACGCCGCTGACGGTGGAGCGCGCCGCGGCGCTCGCCTGCTACCTGCAGGCGCTGTGCCGCCGCCTGCTCGAGCGCGCCGAGCCGCCGCCGACAGAGGACGACTACCTGGTCTACACCTTCAATCGCTTCCAGGCCTGCCGCTTCGGGCTCGACGGCCAGATGGTCCTGCCGCAGACCCGCGAGCGCCGCACGATACGCGAGGACATCCTCGCGACCTTGCGCACGCTGGAGCCGCACGGCACCGCGCTGAATGCCACTGCAGCGCTCGACGAGATCGAACGCTGCGCCGCGCGCGACGGCAACCACGCGACCTACCTGCGCAAGGTGCACACGGGCAGCGGCAATGTGCAGAGCATGGTGCAGGCGAGCGCGTACGCGCTGCGCTATGGGCCGAGCGCCTGAGTAGCGGCTGCTCAGCTTGCAGATGCAGCGGCGGCTGCCGTGTCGGCCAGCAGCGGCTTCAGATACCGCCCGGTGTAGCTCGCCGGATTCGCCGCCACGTCCTCCGGCGTTCCGGCCGCGACCACCGTGCCGCCGCCGGCGCCGCCTTCGGGGCCCATGTCGACGATCCAGTCGGCGGTCTTGATCACGTCCAGGTTGTGCTCGATCACGACGATGGTGTTGCCGGCGTCGCGCAGCTGGTGCAGCACGCGCAGCAGCAGGTCGATGTCGGCGAAGTGCAGCCCGGTGGTCGGCTCGTCGAGGATGTACAGCGTGCGTCCGGTGTCGCGCTTGCTGAGCTCGAGCGCGAGCTTGACGCGCTGGGCTTCGCCGCCCGACAGCGTG
Source organism: Burkholderiaceae bacterium (assembly GCA_036568605.1). Lineage (GTDB taxonomy): Bacteria > Pseudomonadota > Gammaproteobacteria > Burkholderiales > Burkholderiaceae_C > DATCSE01. Next base: position 16,949 of record DATCSE010000025.1, read on the forward strand.
GTCGCGCTCTGCCCGAGCCGGATGTAGCCCAGGCCCACATCGAGCAGCGTCTGCAGCTTGCGTGCGATCGCCGGCACCGCGTTGAAGTACGCGTGCGCCTCCTCGACCGTCATGTCGAGCACCTCGGTGATGTTCTTGCCCTTGTAGAGCACCTCCAGCGTCTCGCGGTTGTAGCGCTTGCCGTGGCAGACGTCGCACGGCACGTACACGTCGGGCAGGAAGTGCATCTCGACCTTCAGCACGCCGTCGCCCTGGCACGCCTCGCAGCGTCCGCCGGCGACGTTGAAGCTGAAGCGGCCCGGGCCGTAGCCGCGCTCCTTCGCCGTGTTCATCTCGGCGAACAGCTCGCGGATCGGCGTGAACAGCCCCGTGTAGGTGGCCGGGTTCGAACGCGGCGTGCGGCCTATCGGGCTCTGGTCGACGTTGATGACCTTGTCGAACGCGTCCAGCCCGTCGATCGAATCGTGCGGCTCGGCCTCGGCGTGGCTGTTGTAGAGCTTGCGCGCGACGCTCGCATACAGCGTGTCGTTGACCAGCGTGCTCTTGCCCGAGCCCGACACGCCGGTCACGCAGGTGAGCAGGCCCACCGGGATCGCGACGTCGACGCGCTTCAGGTTGTTGCCGCGCGCCCCCAGCACCTGCAGCCAGGCGTCTGCTTCGTCGATCGGGGCCGGCGCATGGCGCTGCGCCGGCACTGCGATGCGCAGCGCCCGTGCGAGATAACGCCCGGTCAGCGAATCCGGGTTCGCCGCCACCTGCTGCGGCGTACCCTGCGCCATCACCTGGCCGCCGTGCGCGCCGGCGCCGGGCCCCATGTCGATCACGTGGTCGGCGGCGAGGATCGCGTCCTCGTCGTGTTCGACGACCAGCACGCTGTTGCCCAGGTCGCGCAGGTGCCGCAAGGTGCCGATCAGGCGCTCGTTGTCGCGCTGGTGCAAGCCGATGCTGGGCTCGTCCAGCACGTACATCACGCCGGTCAGGCCGCTGCCGATCTGCGAGGCGAGCCGGATGCGCTGTGCCTCGCCGCCCGACAGCGAATCGGCGCTGCGATCCAGGCTCAGGTAGTTCAGGCCGACGTCGTTGAGGAACCTCAGCCGCGAGCGGATCTCGCGCACCACCTTGTCCGCGATCTCGGCCTTCGCGCCCTGCAGCCGCAGCCGCTCGAAGTACTCGAGGCTCTCGCGCAGCGTGAAGTGCTCGACGCGGAAGATAGGCTCGCGCGCGCCGCTGTCGGCATCGACCAGGAACACGAAGCGCGCCTCGCGCCGCAGCCGCGAGCCGCCGCAATCCGGGCAGGGCTTCGCGCTTTGGTAGCGCAGCAGGTCTTCTCGCACCGCCGCCGAGTCGGTCTCGCGAAAACGCCGCTCGAGGTTGGGCAGGATGCCTTCGAACGGGTGCGAGCGCTTGACGCTGCGGGTCTTGCCGCGCGCGCCTTCGGCTTCGTAGACGAACTCGATGTTTTCGTCGCCCGAGCCGTGCAGCAGCACCTTCTGCGCGGCCTCCGGCAGTTCCTCGAACGGCTGATCGATGTCGAACTTGTAGTGGCGCGCGACGCTCTCGAGCAGCGAGAACGTGTAGGCATTGCGCCGGTCCCAGCCCTTGACTGCGCCGCTGGCCAGGCTCAGCGACGGAAACGCGACGACGCGCTCCGGGTCGAACACGGTCGTGTGGCCCAGCCCGTCGCAGGTCGGGCACGCGCCGACCGGCGAGTTGAACGAGAAAAGCCGCGGCTCCAGCTCGGGCAGCGAGTAGCTGCAGACCGGGCATGCGAACTTGCTGGAGAACAGGTGCTCCTGGCCGCTGTCCATCTCGAGGGCGACGGCGCGGCCGTCGGCGATCCGCAGCGCAGCTTCGAAGCTCTCGGCCAGACGCTGCTGAAGACCGGGCGCGACCTTGACGCGGTCGATCACGACGTCGATGTCGTGCTTCTCGGCCTTCTTCAGCTTCGGCACGTCGGCCGCTTCGTAGGTCGTGCCGTCGATGCGGAAGCGCACGTAGCCCTGCGCCTGCATCTCGCCGAACAGCTCGACGAACTCGCCCTTGCGGTCGCGCACGACCGGCGCGAGCACCATCAGCCGCGTCTCGGCCGGCAGCGCAAGCGCCGCGTCGACCATCTGGCTCACGCTCTGAGCCTGCAGCGGCAGGTCGTGGAT
>DATCSE010000026.1:0-23486 GCA_036568605.1 Burkholderiaceae bacterium
GCTCGATACAGAACCGCGTGCGCGAAACCCTGGCGCTGGAGGAGAAGTCGTCGCAGGACCTTGAAGCCGCCCGCCGCGGCGTCACGCAGGCGACGCGCACCGCGTTCTACGTGCTGCAGTCGGGCACCGCGCAGGTGGCCGCGCTCGAAGCAGCCGAGTCGTCGAGCCAGCTTGCGCTCGAGGCGACGCAGCTGGGCTACAAGGTCGGCGTGCGCGTCAACCTCGATGTGCTGAACGCGCAGGCCCAGCTCTACCAGACGCAGACCCAGCTCGCCAAGGCGCGCTACGACCTGGTCGTCGCGAACCTGCGGCTGCGCCAGGCGTCCGGACGCCTGACGCCGGACGACGTGGCCGGCGTGAACCGGCTGCTGAAGCCGTAGCGGCCGCGTCGCCGAAGCCGCACAGGAAACCGAGTAAAGAATCGCAGCGGCTGTCCTCGCCGCTGCCGGATGCGGCGTTGTCGAGTGATCTCCGCCCGGCATCCGATCCTGCCGCCGCGGCCTACACGAGGAGCACGGCATGTCGTCGGTTTCCGTCGCCACCGCGATCGCAGCGCATCGTTTCGGCCTCGGCGAAGCTTCGCTGGCCGCCGCCGTCCCTGCCGATCCGCAAGCCTGGCTGCTCGGCCAGATCGGCCCGGCCGACGTTGCCCAGGGAGACGGCCTGCTCGACACCGGGGCCGCGCTCGCGAACGTCGCCACCGAGCAGCGCGCCCGCCGCCTCGCGCGCGCCGCACCGCCCGAAACAGCGGCCTCGGCGCCCGACCTCGGCGGTTTCTACCGCGAGGTCATCGTCGCCGATGCGCGCTCGCGCGTGCTGACCGCGACGAGCACGACCCGCCCGTTCGCCGAGCGGCTGCAGCTTTTCTGGGCCAACCACTTCACCGTCTCGCAGGCCAAGGGCAGCGCGCGCGGACTGGTCGGCGCGTTCGAGCGCGATGCGATCCGGCCGCACATCGCCGGCAGCTTCGAAGCGCTGCTGTGGGCCTCGACCACGCACCCGGCGATGCTGCGCTACCTCGACAACACACAGTCGGCCGGGCCGCATTCGTTGGCCGTCGCGCGCGAAGCGCGGCGCGCCGCGCGCATGGACGAAGGGCCGCGCGTCAGCGGCCTGAACGAGAACCTCGCGCGCGAGGTGCTGGAGCTGCACACGCTGGGCGCCGACAGCGCCCGCGGCCCGCGCCCGATCTACACGCAGGCCGACGTGACCGCGTTCGCGCGCGTGCTGACCGGCTGGCGCGTGCCGTTGCGCGACGAGCGCGTCGACTTCGCCAGGCCTTTCGATCCGGCCTGGCACGAGCCGGGCCCGAAGACGCTGCTGGGCAAGACCTACCCCGAAGGCCCGGACGCGCTGCGCCAGGTGATCCACGACCTCGCGCATCACCCGGCGACCGCGCGCTTCATCGCGACCAAGCTCGCGCGCCACTTCGTGGCCGACGACCCGCCGCCGGCTTTGGTCGACCGGCTCGCCGGCGCCTACCAGCGCAGTAACGGTGACCTCGCGACGGTCTATCGCGATCTGATCGCGAGCCCCGAAGCGTGGCAGCCTCTACCCGCGAAGCTGAAGACGCCCGAGGAGTTCGTGCTGTCGTCGGCCCGGCTGCTGCGGCTGGACAGCCGCCTGCTCGCGCGCGGCGACGGCGCCGGCATCGGCTTCGCGCAAGGCATCACCGCCCTCGGCCAGCGCCTGCAGGCCGCTCCATCGCCGGCCGGCTGGAGCGACCGGGCCGCGGACTGGCTGGGCCCCGATGCCGTGTGGAAACGCCTCGAATGGGCCACCCGCATCGCGAACCGCCTGGGCGGCCGGGTCGACGCGCGCCAGCTCGCCGCACAGAGCCTGGGCCCGCTGCTGGGCGAGGCCACGCGCCTGCAGATCGACCGCGCGGCCGACGGGCCGCAGGCTCTCGCGCTGCTGCTGATGGCACCCGAGTTCCAGCGCCGCTGAACGAACGCGGCACGACGACGAGGAGTTTCGCGATGTTCGAACCGACCCTGCTCGATCCACGCCGCCGCCATCTGCTCGGCGCGCTGGGCGCCGGAACGCTCGCGCCGTGGGCCACGCTCAGCCTCGCGGCGACCGGCTCCGCGGCGGGCGCAAACCGGTTCGTCTTCGTGATCCTGCGCGGCGGCCTGGACGGGCTGTCGTCGGTGCCGGCCATCGGCGACGCCGACTTCGCGGCGGCCCGCGGCGCACTCGCGCAGTTCGCCGGCCCACCGCTCGCACTCGACGGCATGTTCGCGCTGCACCCGAACCTCGCGCAGTTGCACGCGATGTACGGCCGCGGCGAGCTCGCGGTGGTGCACGCGGTCGGATTGCCGTACCGCGACCGCTCGCACTTCGATGCGCAGCAGGTGCTCGAGAGCGGCGGCGTGCGCCCGTACGAAATCACCTCCGGCTGGCTCGGCCGCCTGCTCGGCACGAACGACGCACGGGGCGCGAAAGGCCTGGCGCTGAACACCGCGGTGCCGCTGGTGCTGCGCGGCTCCGGCACGATAGACACCTGGGCGCCGTCGGCGCTGCCCGAGCCCTCGGCCGACCTGGTCGCGCGCCTCGAGCGCCTGTATGCGAACGACACGACGCTGTCCGTCGCGCTCGAGCGGGCCAAGGCACTGCACCTCGATTCGGCGATGGCCGCCGAGATGAGCCACAACACCGGCATGGGCGGCACCGCTGCACGCGCCGGCGCATTCGTCGTGCTGGCGCAGCGTGCGGCCGAGTTCCTCGCGCAGGTCGACGGGCCGCAGGTCGCGGTGCTGGAGGTCAGCGGCTGGGACACGCATGCGAACCAGGCGAACCCGAACGGCCCGCTCGCGAGCAATCTGCGCCAGCTCGATGCCGGCCTCGCGGCGCTGCGCGACGGGCTGACCGCGAGCGGCGCCTGGGCGCGCACCGCGGTCGTGGTCGCCACCGAGTTCGGTCGCGAGGTCGCGATCAACGGCACGCTGGGCACCGACCACGGCACCGGCGGCGCGGCCTTCGTGCTCGGCGGCGCGGTCCACGGCGGCCGCGTGGTCGCCGATTGGCCCGGGCTCGCGAAGAAGAACCGCTACGACGGCCGCGACCTCCGCACGACCACCGACTTGCGTGCGGTGCTGAAAGGCGTGCTCGGCGAGCACCTGAAGGTCGCGGCGCGCACGCTGAACACCGAGGTGTTCCCCGGCAGCGAGACGGTCGCGCCGCTCAAGCTGCTACGCGGCTGATCTCTACTCCCTCTCCCCCTGGGAGAGGGTTGGGGTGAGGGCCAGCGAGAAGCACCGATGTCGCCGCTCGCCGACCCTCACCCCTGCCCTTTCCCAGAGAGCGAGGGAGCCAGTTCGGCGATGCGATCGGCCATGCGCTGCGCGGCGCCGCGGTGCTGCGCGGCGAACTCGGTCGCGCGGCGCGCCCGCGCGGCCAGCGCATCGCGATCGTGCAACCAGGCACAGGCCAGGTCCACGCCCTGTGCCATCGTCTCGACGCGGGCCGCCGCCCCGGCGGCGATCGACAGCTCGGCCGCCTGCGCGAAGTTGAAGGTGTGCGGCCCCATCACGACCGGACAGCCGCAGGCGGCCGCCTCGATCAGGTTCTGCCCGCCCAGCGGCGCGAAGCTGCCGCCAAGCAGCGCAAGCTGTGCCATCGCGTAGTACAGCGGCATCTCGCGCATCGAATCGCCGAGCCACACGTCGGCCTGCATCGCCGCCTCCGGTGGCGCCTCGTCCCAGGCGCTGCGCCGCGCGAGCGAGAAGCCGCGCGATTCGATCTGCGCCGCCACCTCGTCGAAGCGCTGCGGATGGCGCGGCACGATCACGAGCAGCGGCCGAGCCGCGTCATCGTCCTCCCCGTCGCGCGTGCGTGCCCGCCAGCGGTCCAGCAGCAGCGCCTCCTCGCCTTCGCGGGTGATCGCACCCAGCACGACGTCGCGCTGCAACGCCGCCCGCCACGCGCGACCGCGCGCCAGCAGCGCCGCATCGGGCGTCATGTCGAACTTCAGGTTGCCGCAGACCACGACGTCGCGGGCTCCGGCGGCGCGCAGGCGCTGCGCATCGGCTTCGGTCTGCGCGAGCACCAGGGCGACGCTCTCGGCGGCCGGCCGCATCAGCGCCGCGAGCGTCTCGCCGCGCCGCCGGCTTTTCTCGCTGAGCCGCGCATTCGCCAGCACCATGGTCACGCCGCGTTGCCGGGCCGCATGCAGCAGGTTGGGCCAGATCTCGGTTTCCATCAGCACGCCGACCGCGGGCCGGAAGTGCGCGAGGAAACGCGCGACGGCACCCGGCGTGTCGTACGGCAGCCAGGTCTGGCGATCGCCCGGTCCGTTCACGTCGCGCAGCAACTCCGTGCCGGCTTCGCGCCCGGTCGCGGTGCCGTGGGTCAGCAACAGCCGCATCCCCGGTACACGTGCGCGCAGCGCGGCGATCAGCGCGGCCGATGCGCGGGTCTCGCCGAGCGAGACGGCGTGCACCCAGACCCAGCCGGCCGAGGGCGCGTCGTCGTAGAAACCGAAGCGTTCGGCGACGTGCGTGCGGTACAGCGGCTCGACGCGCGCGCGCCAGTACAAGCGCGCGGCATAGAGCGGCTGCAACAGCCGCAACGCCAGCGAGTACGCGCCGCGCGCGACGCGTGCCCGCAGGCGCCCGACGGCGATCGTCATACAGGCGCCGCCTGCAACGCTCGTTGCACCTGCTGCCACGCGCCCCACACCGCGTCGACCGTCGGCGTGGGCTGCGCTTCGACCGAGACCTGATGGCGATGCCCGTGCTCGGGCTGCGGCCCGGTGCGCCATGCGGTCGGGAAGTTGTAGATCTGCACGTGCGGCAGATCGAGTGCGACGGCGATGTGGCTGACCCCGCTGTCGACCCCGATCACGCCGCGCACGCCGCCGAGCCGGTCGACCAACGCATCGAGGCTCATCGCCGGCCAGACCTCGGCCGAGCCGGGCCCCAGCGCCGCGGCAATCCGCTGCGCCCGTTCCAGCTCCACCGCACCGGCATGCGGCAATGCGATGCGCGCGCCCTGCGCGATCAGGCGGCGCCCGATCTCGACCCACGACGCCTCGGGCCACAGCTTGTCGTCGCGCGAGGTGCCGTGCACGAACACGACAGTCTGCGCCGCGATTGCCGCCGCGGCCCCATCGTCCGCCGGATGCGCCTGCAGGCCGAACTGCGGCGCTCCCTGCAGCGCGTAGCCCAGCGCACGCGCCGCGAGCTCGCGCGAACGGTCCAGCGCATGCACGCGCGGCGTGATGCGGATCGCATGGTCGACCAGCCAGCGCGCCGGCGCCTCGTGGCTGGCGCCTTCGGTGCGGTTGGCGAGGCCATAGCGTGCCCCGCCCGGCGCGAGCCGCGCGATGCGCCCGATCAGCGCCGACTTGGTCAGCCCCTGCAGGTCGAGCACCGCGTCGTAACGTTCGTTGCGCAACCGGTCGCGAAACGCGCGCCACTCGGCACGCACGCCGGCGCGCCACCAGCTTCGGGTCCAGCGCCGCAACGCGCACTCGATCGTGCGATCGATGCCGGCGACGCGCCGCACCAGCGGTGCGAACCCCGGCTCGACGACCCAGTCGATCGCGGCCTGCGGCAACGCCGTGCGGATGTCGTGGACAACCGGCATCGCATGCACCACATCGCCCAGCGACGAGAGCTTGACGATCAGGACACGCACGTCGTGTCGGGCCCGTACTGCGGCGGCGGCAGCGGCGATGCGCTGGATGTTGTCGTCAATGCGCCGCGGCCGCGACGTGCGCGTCGGGCTTGACGACTCGCAGCGCCGCCATCAGCTCGTCCTGGATGCGCTGCAGCGCCTGCGGCGTATGCCCTTCGAAGCGCAGCACCAGGACCGGCGTGGTGTTCGAAGCGCGGATCAGGCCGAAGCCGTCTTCGTAGTCCACGCGCAGCCCGTCGATCGTGACGATCTCGCTCGCGTCGGGGAACTCGCTGCGCGCCAGCAACTCCTGCACGACGCGCTTGGGCTCGCCCTCGACGCATTCGACGTTCAGCTCGGGCGTCGAGTAGCTGGTCGGCATCGCGTTGAGCACGGCGCTGGGGTCGTCGCTGCGCGACAGGATCTCGAGCAGCCGCGCCGCGGTGTAGGTCGCATCGTCGAAGCCGTACCAGCGTTCGGCGAAGAAGATGTGCCCGCTCATCTCGCCGGCGATCGGTGCCCCGGTCTCGCGCAGCTTGGCCTTCATCAGCGAGTGCCCGGTCTTCCACATCACCGGCACGCCGCCGCCGGCGCGGATCAGCGGCGCGAGGCGCTGCGTGCACTTGACGTCGAAGATGACCTGCGCGCCGCGGTTGCGCGTCAGGATGTCGCTCGCGAGCAGCATCAGCTGGCGGTCCGGGTAGATGATCTGGCCGTCCTTCGTGACCACGCCGAGGCGGTCGCCGTCGCCGTCGAATGCCAGGCCCAGTTCGGCGTCGGTGGTCTGCACGGTGCGGATCAGGTCCGCGAGGTTCTCGGGCTTGCTCGGATCGGGGTGGTGGTTCGGGAAGTCGCCGTCGACTTCGGAGTACAGCTCGATCACGTCGCAACCCAACGCGCGAAGGATGCTCGGGGCCGAGGCGCCGGGGATGCCGTTGCCGGAGTCGACGGCGATCTTCATCGGCCGCGCGAGCTTGCAGTCGTTCGTGATGCGGTGCAGGTACTCGGCGCCGACATCCATCGTGGCCGAGCGGCCCTTGCCGCGGGCATAGTCCTCGGCTTCGATGCGTTGGCGCAGCCCCTGGATCGCGTCGCCGTAGATCGCCTGCCCGGCCAGCACCATCTTGAAGCCGTTGTAGTCCTTCGGGTTGTGGCTGCCGGTGATCTGGATGCCGCTGTTGCAGCCGTGTGCGCCGCGGGTCGCGGCGACGTAGTACAGCATCGGCGTCGTCACGGCGCCGATGTCGACCACGTCCAGCCCCGTCGAGGCCAGCCCGCGGATCAGCGCCGCGGCCAGCTTGGGGCCGGAGAGCCGCCCGTCGCGTCCGACCGCCACCGCACGCTCGCCGAGCTTCAGCGCCTCGGTGCCGAACGCCCGACCGAGGTGCTCGGCGAACGTCTCGGTGATGTCGCGGCCGACGATGCCGCGGATGTCGTAGGCCTTGAAGCTGGATGCGCTGACTTGCATACGGTGGTGGCTGGAAAACGGTCCGGCGATTGTAGAGACCCCCGCCGACTGGGCAGGAATGCACGATGCCACGTGGCTCGTGCCGTTCGGCCCCACGCCGTCAGAGTTGCGTCACAAGTCGGTCGCCAGCCACGGGCACACGCTGGACAAGATGCGCGCCTTCCTCTCAACGCCGACCCATCGGAGCCCTTGATGTCGCAACGCAGAAACGCGCTCGCGCTTGCCGCGGCCCTCCTGTTTTCTCCCGCCGCCTGTCTCGCCGAGACCAGGATCGTGGCCACCAAACTCGACGGCGTCGTCGAACGGAATCACGGCGGCGTCTACGATCAGGTCTTCCAGGAGCTGAAGTTCGACTACGAGGTGTTCTCGCCCGACGTCGCGCTCGACAAATTCAAGGGCAACGAGTTCGATTGCATCTTCCCGCTGGACCAGGACTTCTACGGCGACAAGTCGAATACCGTGCAGTCGGTGCCGATCAACATCGCGAAGATCCACATCTTCACGCTAAAGGGGCAACCGATCACCGACCTCGACAAGCTCAAGGGCCTGCGCGTGGGCATGCGCAGCGGCCTGAACTACGGGCCGAAGCTGAGCTACCCGCGGTTCAAGGTCGAGTACGCGAACTCGATCTACATCAACGTGTGGAAGTTGCGCAGCGACCGCATCGACGCGATCGTCGATTTCAATCCGGACATGGAGGACTACCTGAACAAGGTCGGCATCAACCTGGTGTACGACAAGAACGCGCCGGTCATCGTCCATCGTGATGCCCTGCTGTGCCACGACGGTCCGAAGGAGCGCGAGTTCGTGCAGCGATTCAACAAGGCGGTGAAGGAGTCCGACGCGAAGATCAAGAAGCTGCTGGGCAACTGACCTGCGTCGGCGCCGGATGCCGTACAGTGCCCCAGCGCGCCCGGGTCAGCGGCGCGACCGAGAACGAGGGGCGAGAACAATGGCGAAGATTCCTCCCGGCGTAGGGCCGCGCTACCCGCAGGTCGTCGTGCTGTTCGGCGCCACCGGCGACCTGTCCCGGCGCAAGCTGCTGCCGGGGCTGTTCCATCTCGCGAGCGCGGGGTTCATCCCGGGTTGCCGGATCATCGGCGTCTCGCTGGACGACATCGACGCGGAGGGCTTTCGGGCCCTCGCGCGCGGCGCGCTCGAGGAGTTCGGGAGCCGCAAAATGCTCGACGGCGCGTGGCAGGCTTTTGCCGCGGGGCTGGACTACGTGCCGCTGGGCGCGGGCGCTGCCGGCGTGCGGGCCGCCGTCGAGCGCGCCGAGCAGGCGCTGGGTGCAGAAAGCCGCCGCCTGCACTACCTCAGCGTGCCGCCCAGCGCGGCGCTGTCGGCGGTGCGGCTGCTCGGCGAAGCGGGCCTCGTCGAACGTTCGCGCATCGTGATGGAGAAGCCGTTCGGCACCGACCTCGCCAGCGCGGTCTCGCTGAACCAGAAGCTGCACGAGGTGTTCGAGGAGGCGCAGATCTTCCGCATCGACCACTTCCTCGGCAAGGAGCCGGCGCAGAACATCCTCGCGTTCCGCTTCGCGAATGGTCTGTTCGAGCCGATCTGGAACCGCAACTTCATCGACCACGTGCAGATCGACGTGCCCGAGACGCTGGGCCTGGGCAAGCGCTCCGGCTTCTACGAGCAGACCGGCGCCTACCGCGACATGGTCGTCACGCACCTGTTCCAGATCCTCGCGTTCATGGCGATGGAACCTCCGACCGCGCTCGAGCCGCAGCCGATCAGCGAGGAGAAGAACAAGGTGTTCCGCAGCATGCTGCCGATCCAGCCGCACGACGTGGTGCGCGGGCAGTACAACGGCTACCGCAGCGAAGAGGGGGTCGATGCCGAATCGGAGACCGAGACCTTCATCGCGCTGAAGTGCTTCATCGACAACTGGCGCTGGGCCGGCGTGCCGTTCTTCCTGCGCACCGGGAAGAAGATGGCCGAGGGCCAGCGCATCATCTCGATCGCGTTCCGTGAGCCGCCGAAGAGCATGTTCCCGGCCGGCTCGGGGGTCGGCGCGCAGGGCCCCGATCACCTGACCTTCGACCTGGCCGACGCGTCGAAGATGTCGCTGTCGTTCTACGGCAAGCGGCCCGGGCCGGGCATGCGGCTGGACAAGCTCAGCCTGCAGTTCGCGATGCACGACACCGGACTGATCGGCGACGTGCTCGAAGCGTACGAGCGGCTGATCCTCGACGCGATGCGCGGCGACCGCACGCTGTTCACGACGGCCGAGGGCATCGAGCGGCTGTGGCAGGTCTCCACCCACTTGCTCGACGCGCCGCCGCCGGTGCGGCTGTATCCGGTCGGCTCATGGGGGCCGAAGTCCATCCATCAGCTGATCGCGCCGCACGCCTGGCGGCTGCCGTTCGAACGCGCCTGGCGCAACCCGAACGTGGCCGGTGCCTGAGGCTGTCGCCGACGGCTTCCTCAGTGGCAGGCGTCGCCGGCGACCGTCATCGGGCAGGTGCTGAAGTTGGACTGCAGGTCGACGCCGTCGCCGGTGCGGCCGTACAGCGCCAGCGTCTTGCCGTCGCCAGGCGCGACGTCGACACCGTTGTTGTGCAGCGCGATCGACGCCGAGGTTGCGCCCGGGCGCAGCGAGCGATCGCCGAGGCGGCCCGTGCCGCCCTCGCCGCAGTCGGCACGGCTGCTGCAGACGGTGCTGCCGTTGACGCCCAGCGGGCCATGCGGGAATGTCCAGCTCGCGCTGAAGCTCGCATCGGCGCCCGCGGCCAGTGCAAGTGACCGCAGCGCGCTGCCGGTCGCGACATCGATCGCGGGCCACGGCAGTGCATTCATCGCCGACCAGACCGGCGGAACACCCTGCACCTCGACGTCGAACTCGCTCTTGCCGGCGATCACGAACGGCGCGCTGCAATTCGAGTCGGCGTACAGCGCGACCTTCACGCTACGCCCGCCGCGGTAGAAGTTGCGGATCACGGCATCGCCTTCGGCGCCTTGCGGCAGCGCGATCCAGGTGTCGTCCGCGCTGCGCAGCGCGCCGACCAGCGGATCGGTGCTGGCGCGGTTGCCCCAGCCGTCGGTCGTCCACAGCGACAGCCGGCGCTGGTCGGTCGCGCCGGACAGGCGCTTGTAATAGCCGATCGTGACTGCCGCGCCGTCGGCGCTGCGCTGCGAGACCTTGGCGCAGGCCAGGCCCGACACCGCCGCGACCTCGAATGCAAACGCACGGTCGTACTCGACCACCGGCGCATCGCCGTCGATGCGCAGCGTGCGCTGCGCCTTCGCGCTGGCGTAGATCGAGATCGGCAGCACGTCGCCATAGAACTTCCAGGCGCCGTCCTCCTTCGTCACCGCCATGCCGTTACCGACCGGTTGCACATCGCCTTCGGGGCTTTTCAGCGTGAAGCTCACCGCGCACAGCGGCGCTGCGCCGCCGAGATCACAGCGGCCCAGCGTCGGGCTCAACAGGCGCGAGCCCCACATCGGCGTGTTGCCATCGTCGCCCTGCGCAAAGAACTGGCACAACCCTTCGGCCACCTGCGCGGCGCCGACCAGGCTTCCGTCGCCCACGGACATGCGAGCGTCCGAGGCCAGCGAGCGCTGGATGCCGGTCGTCGCGCTGGCGCAGGCGGTGGGGCCGGCCAGCGCCTCGCTCATGTTCGCGAACAGCGTCTCGAGGCCCGACAACTGCAGCGATTCGGCACTGGCGCCAACCGTGACGCTGCCGCTGGTGCTGCCCTGCTGCAGGTAGAGGTTGCCGTCGCCCAGGCGCGGCGTGATTTGCACGAAGGGATGGTCGTCTTGGCCGACACTGATGCCGACCGCATCGAGCACGCCGTCGTAACCGGTGCGCGAACCCGCGGCGAGCGTGCCGGAAACGAAGTCGAGGCCGGCGCCGACGCCCGCGCTCGCCAGCACGCCGCTCAGGCCGCTGCGCAGTTGGGTCTGCGCCGCGGCCACGCTGTCGGCGGTCAGCGCCGACGCGTCGCCGCTCATCAGCGCGTCGGGCGCCTGCCCGGTGGCGAGCAGCATCGTCGCCGTCGTCAGCGGCGTCACGTTCGCGGTGCCGGGGGAGCCGGCCACCGAATAGACGCAGGTGTAGTTCGGACCCGCATAGCCGCAGGCCTCGATGCGCCACGGGCCGCTGCCCGTGAGCGCGATATCGGCGTAGCGGCCATTGCCGTCTATCGCGACGTCGCTGGCCACCACGACACCGCTGGCATCCAGGATGCGCAGCTTGCCGTTGGTGATGGGCGCGCCGACGGCCACCGTGCCCGACAGCGTGGTCGGGGTGGACGCAGGCGCGGGTGCTGCAGCCGTGGTCGAGGATGAACCACCGCCGCAGGCAGCCAGCATGGCAGCAGTGGAAAGCGCCGACAGGGCGGCCAGACGCGTCGGGCGCAAGATCGATGACATGGGGGTTTGTCTCCAGACGAGCAGGATTTCCACACCGGGCGACTGCGCGCATCCGGCGGCCTGGGCGTGTCGCGATCGACATCGCACCTGAACCCGATTTCGGCGGTGTCCGTGGCGGCTGGAGTGGATCTCGTGACGCCGGACTGGGCTTCCGTGAAGAAGTCAGCGCTCGCGCGCGATCGACGGTTGCAGCGCTTTCGCCCCCCACGAATGACTGTTGCGGACTCCCTCATTGCAGTGGTGTCGCGCCGCATGCTTGTCGGGAAGATGGCAGCACCACTTCGGGAGCAGCACCATGCTTGTCTCGCAAAGCAGCACCACCAACCACTCGCCGTGCATCGCGCACGTTTCGTCGGCGCCGCCGGTGGATATTCCGCCCGGGCACGTCGGCGAATTCGTGATCCCCGGCACGGGGCGCACCGTTTGGTGGACCGGCCGGGTCGCGATCGGCCTGCGCCATCAGCCGCCGCGGCATGTCGAGGCCGTGACCACCGAATCGGCACTGTGGATCCAGCGCCTGATGCTGGCCGGCCGCTCGCACGCGGCCCACGCCGTCTAGATTTTTGTCGTTCCGCGCGCGGCTGCCGCCGCGCGCGCCTCTTGATCAGTTGTTCTGCGACAACTGATCCAGAATTGCCGGGTTTTCAAGGGTCGAGACATCCTGCGTGATCGCCTCGCCCTTCGCGATCGAACGCAGCAGGCGCCGCATGATCTTGCCGCTGCGCGTCTTCGGCAGGTTGTCGCCGAAGCGGATGTCCTTCGGTTTCGCGATCGGACCGATCTCCTTGCCGACCCAGTCGCGCAGCTCCTTCGCAATCGCCTTCGCCTCGTCGCCGCTCGGGCGCGGGCGCTTCAGCACGACGAACGCGACGATGGCCTCGCCGGTCGTGTCGTCCGGCCGGCCGACCACCGCGGCCTCGGCCACCAGCGCGGTGTTCGCGACCAGCGCCGACTCGATCTCCATCGTGCCCATGCGATGGCCGCTGACGTTCAGCACGTCGTCGATGCGGCCGGTGATCGTGAAGTAGCCGGTCTTCGCGTCGCGGACCGCGCCGTCGCCGGCGAGGTAGTACTTGCCTTTGAAGTCGTCGGGGTAGTAGCTCTTCTTGAAGCGCTCGGGGTCACCCCAGATCGTGCGGATCATGCTGGGCCACGGCTTCTTGACGACGAGGATGCCGGCGGTGCCGTTCGGCACGTCGTGCCCGGCCTCGTCGACGATCGCCGCGTCTATGCCCGGGAACGGCAGCGTGCACGAGCCCGGCACCAGCGGCGTCGCGCCCGGTAGCGGCGTGATCATGTGGCCGCCGGTCTCGGTCTGCCAGAAGGTGTCGACGATCGGGCAGCGCCCGCCGCCGACCTCGCGGTGGTACCACTCCCACGCCGCCGGGTTGATCGGTTCACCGACCGATCCGAGGATGCGCAGGCTCGTGAGGTCGTAGTTCTTCGGGTGCACCGCGGTGTTCGTCTCCGCGGCCTTGATCAGCGATCGGATCGCCGTCGGCGCGGTGTAGAAGATCGTGACCTTGTGGTCCTGGATCATCTTCCAGAAGCGGCCGGCGTCGGGGTACGTCGGGATGCTCTCGAACACGATCTCGGTGCCGCCGAGCGCGAGCGGGCCGTATGCGATGTAGGTGTGGCCGGTGACCCAGCCGATGTCGGCGGTGCACCAGAAGATGTCGTCGGGCTTCAGGTCGAAGGTCCACTTCGTCGTCAGCGCGGCATGCAGCAGGTAGCCGCCGGTCGAGTGCTGCACGCCCTTGGGCTTGCCGGTCGAGCCCGACGTGTAGAGCAGGAACAGCGGGTGCTCGGCCTCGACCCACTCGGGCTCGCACTGCGCCGGCTGGTTCGCGATCTCGTCGTGCAGCCAGCGGTCGCGGCTCGCGTTCCACGGGATGTTGCCGCCGGTGCGCTTGTAGACGATCACGTCGCGCACCGATTCGCAGCCGCCCATCGCGATCGCCTCGTCGACGATGGTCTTCAGCGGCAGCTGCTTGCCGCCGCGCAGCTGCTCGTCGGCCGTGATCACGAGCACGGCCGCGGTGTCGGCGATGCGGTCGCGCAGCGACTGCGCCGAGAAGCCGCCGAACACGACCGAGTGAGTCGCGCCTATGCGCGCGCAGGCCTGCATCGCCGCGACGCCTTCAATCGACATGCCGATGTAGATGACGACCCGATCGCCCTTCTTCACGCCGCGCGCGCGCAGTGCATTCGCGATGCGGCAAGTCTTCTCGAGCAGCTCCGCGTAGCTGATGCGCGTGACCTTGCCGTCATCGGCCTCGAAGACGATGGCGGTCTTGTGGCCCAGGCCGGCTTCGACCTGGCGGTCCAGGCAGTTGTACGAGGCGTTCAGCGTGCCGTCTTCGAACCATTTGAAGAACGGCGGGTTCGATTCGTTCAGCGCCGTCGAGAACGGCTTCTTCCAGCTCAGCAGCTCGCGTGCATGGTCGGCCCAGAAGCCCGCGTAGTCGGCCTGGGCCTGCGCGACCAGCTTCTCGTAGGCGGCCATGCCCGAGACGTGGGCCCGCTTCACCGCATCGGCCGGCGGCGGGTAGACGGCGTGCTCGTGCGTGTGCTCGCTTGCGGTCGTGGCGGATGAAGGTGCAGAACTCATCACTGTCTCCAATTGGCTTGTCGTGGCTCGGACCGGTCCGAACCTTAGGCATGGGCTCTTACGATGGGCTTACTCTACCCCCGCGCTCGGGTACCTTGTGTCATGGGTGCTCCCTACAATCGCCCGCGTCCCGAACCCCGCAATCCCGCCTACACGCCCACGACATGGCCTTTCCACCCGAACCGCACGCCGCCCGCCGGGCTTCGCCGCTGCGCCCGCTGCCGAACCTGATCTTCATGAGCCGCTGGCTGCAGCTGCCGTTGTACCTGGGGCTGATCGTCGCGCAGGGCGTGTACGTGTTTCACTTCCTGGTCGAGCTGTTGCATCTGGTCCAGGCGGCGTTCGGCAGCGATGCGGCCCTCGATGCGCTGATCAAGGGCATGGGCTACTCGTTCCAGCCGGGCGAGACGCCGAAGCTGACCGAGACCGTGATCATGCTCGCGGTGCTGGCGCTGATCGACGTCGTGATGATCTCCAACCTGCTCATCATGGTGATCGTCGGCGGCTACGAGACCTTCGTCAGCCGCATGAACCTCGAAGGCCATCCCGACGAGCCAGAGTGGCTGAGCCATGTCAACGCCTCGGTGCTGAAGGTCAAGCTCGCGACCGCGATCATCGGCATCAGCTCGATCCATCTGCTGAAGACCTTCATCAATGCCGGCAACCTGAAGGAGCAGATGATGATGTGGCAGACGCTGATCCACCTGACGTTCCTGGCCTCGGCGATCGCGATCGCCTACACCGACAAGCTGCTGAACGCGGCAGCCGCGCTGCAGCCGGCGCAGCACTGAGCCCCCGCCGTCAGGCCGACACCAGCGCCGACTCGACGGCCGCGATCAGCCTCTGCATGTCGACCGGCTTGGTCAGGTAGTCAACGAAGCCGGCCGCCATGCCGCGCTCCACGTCCGGCGGCATCGCGTTCGCGCTGACCGCGATGACCGGCACCGCCGCGCCGGCACCGCCGCTCCCGCGCAGCCGGCGCAGCACCTCGTAGCCGTCCATGCCGGGCAGCTGGATGTCGAGCAGGATCAGGTCGGGCTGCTCGTCGCGCGCCATCTGCAGGCCGATGCCGGGCAGCGGAGCGCTCAGCACGCGCAGGCCCGGCACGCGCGCGAGCATCGCCTCCATCAGCAGCACGTTGACGGGGTTGTCTTCGATGTACAGCACGGTGCGCCGGCCGCCGTCGGTGAGCGTCGCCGCGCTCGACACCGTCGTCGGCCCGAACCCGGCGCCGAACTCCGGCTGCGACGCCGCCGCGCGTGGCAGCCGGATCCAGAACGTGCTGCCGACCCCGACTTCGCTGGCCAGGCCGATCTCGCCGCGCATCGCATCGATCAGCCGCTTGCTCAGCACCAGCCCCAGCCCGGCCCCTTCGACCGACGTGCGCCCGGCATCGAGGCGCTCGAAGGCCTGGAACAGCCGCGCATGCTGCTCGGCATCCAAGCCCGGCCCGGTGTCCCGGATCGCGACGCGCACGCCATCGGCGCCGGCACTGCAGGCGATGTCCACCCGGCCCTCGTGGCGGTTGTACTTGATCGCATTCGACAGCAGGTTCAACAGCACCTGCTTCAGCCGCGTCCGGTCGGCCTGCACCAGCCACTCCGGCGCGGGAGCCTCGGTCACCTCGACGGCGATTCCGCTGTCGCGCGCGATCGGCTGCAGCAGCCCCAGGCATTCGTTCAGCACGTCGGCCAGATGCACCGGCTCGAGCGAGACGCGCAGCTTGCCGGTCTCGACCTGCGCCAGATCGAGCACCTCGTTGATCAGGCTCAGCAGGTGCTGGCCGCCGCGCAGGATCTCGTGGACCCAGCCGTGCTGGCGCGGCGACAGCGGGCTGGCCGTGTCGGCCATCAGCAACTGGCCGAAGCCGAGGATCGCGTTCATCGGCGTGCGCAACTCGTGCGACATGCTCGAGACGAACTGCGACTTCGCGCGGTTCGCGCGTTCGGCCTCCTCCTTCGCGGCGATCAACGCGGCCTCGGCGGCCTTGCGCGCGCTGATGTCGATGCCGAACGCGTAGTAGGTGCGGCGCTCGCCCTCGCCCTCCAGCGCGTGCGTCACATGCAGCCAGGTGGCAGGACGCGTCGCGTTGGCCGGGTAGAACGCTTCCACGGCCCGCGGCTCGCCGGACGGTATGCCGGCCCACAACGCCAGCAGCTCGCCATAGCGTTTCTCGCCCAGCACGTCGCGTACGTGCGCCCCGATGATCTGCTCGCGCGGCCGGCCGATCAGCTGCGCGAGCCGATCATTGACGTAGGCGTACTCGTGGCGCCCGTTCGCGACCCCGATGTAGCCCGGGAACATCTCGAGCATCGCGCGCAGCTGCGCTTCGCTCTCGCGCAGCGCGCGCTGCGCCTCGAAATACGCGCTGACGTCGGCATAGGTGCGAACCCAGCTGCCGTCCGGCAGCCGGCGCGTGCGCACCTCGAGGTGTCCGCCGGTGCGGGTGCGCCGCACGTAGTGATCGGGCACGTGCTCGTGGTCGTGGGTCGCGATGAAGCGCCGCGTCTGCGGATCGATGTAGGCATGGCCCTCGCCGAAGTCGCCGCGCTCGGTCTGGAAGCGCACGACGTCGTCGAAGGTCTTGTCGGGGCCGAACAGCGACTCGGGCAGGTCCAGCAGCTCCAGCATGCGCCGGTTGTAGACCGTCGCGCGGTTGTCCGAGTCCATGCTGACGATGCCCTGGTTGATGCTGTCCAGCGTCAGCTGCAGCATCTGCGACTTCTGCGCGAGCGCTTCGCCCGCGGCCTGCAGCGCAGCATCGGCGGCACGGACTCGCGTGACGTCCTGGACCGCACCGCTCAGGCGCACGATGCGGCCGCTCGCGTCGCGCTGCGGCTGGCCGAGCACGCGCACCCAGCGCGCATGCCCCTTCGAGGTCGTCACCGGCAACTCCAGGTCGAACGCCGTGCCGTCGGTCAATGCCGCATCGATGGCGGCGCGAATCGCCTCCTGCTCCTTGGGGCCGTAGTGGCTGTACAGCGCCTTGGTGCTGAGTCTGACCGCCGGGTCGGCCTCGTGGATGAGGTAGATCTGCCGGGTCAGGCGCACCGCTTGCGTGGGCACGTCGTACTCCCAACCGCCGACGCCGGCCGTCACGCCGGTGCGCTCGAGCAGTTCCTCGCTCTCGCGCAGCGCCTGTGCCCGCGCCGCCTCGGCCACGCGCAGCGCGACGTACCCGCGCACATAGCGGTGCGCCCGGCGCGCGGTCAGCGTCATGTAGGCCAGCGCGATCAATGCGGCAATGCCCAGCGTCATCAGGCTGGGATCGTTCTGCGTCAGCAGCCGGATGCCCAGCACGCTGAGCACCGGCACGCCGAACGCCAGGCCGGCCGCCATGTCAAAGGTCGTCACCGTGAAGCTGCCCATCGCGACGATGATCAGCATCACGATCAGCACCGCCTGGTGCAGGTAGTCGCCCGGCGGCACCGGCAACGCACAGGCCGCGCCCCAGGTGCAGCCGTGAACGAAGAAGCCGATGCGATGGCGCAGCAGCCACCTCTCGACGAATTCGCGATCGGACTCGGAAGACCCCGACGCAGCAAGCTGCGCGCCATGCACCGCGGCGCTCGCCAGGCGCGCCGCGAGAACGACCGTCAGCACCGCGAGCCAGCCCAGCAGCGGCCGGGCCGGCACGACACGCCACAACGCGGCAATCAGCAGCAGTGCGGCGACCATCGAACCCGCGACGGTCAACGGCAGGTTGGTCAGGTGCGTCGCCTCCTGCTGGGCGTGCATCGCATCCGTCGTCGCCGCGCGGTCCTCGGCGGGAAAGGCTGACCAGGACTGACGATCCATCTTGACCCGGCTGGCACGGCGCGAAAACTGCGGATCGGCGGATTATCGGCCGTGCCGCGCCGAAACCGGAAAACTCATGACCGGTGCGCCGGCGCCAGCAGCAGGGCGGTGCCGAGCAGCCCGGCCAGCAGCGAGCCGCCGAGCACGCCGAGCTTGACCTCGGTTTCGTACGCCGGGTCCAGCCCGGCAAAGCCGAGTCCGCCGATGAACAGGCTCATCGTGAAGCCGATGCCGCACAGCACGCAGACGCCGAAGAACTGGCGCGTCGTCGCACCCGCCGGCAGGGCGGAGCGGGTCAGCCGCATCAGCAGCCACGAGGCGCCGAACACCCCGAGGGCCTTGCCGACCACGAGCCCGGCGGCAATTCCCAGCGGGATGCCGCGCGCGAGCGTCGCGAGCGACACGCCTTGCAGCGACACGCCGGCGTTCGCGAACGCGAACATCGGCAGCACGACGAACGCGACCCACGGGTGCAGCGCATGCTCGGTCGTTTCGAGCGGCGAGGCGTGCTCGCCGTCGCGGTCGCCCTGGCCCGTCAGCGGGATCGCCATCGCGGTGACGACGCCGGCAAGCGTCGCATGCACGCCCGACTTCAGCACGCAGACCCAGATCAGCAGCCCGACCACGACATACGGCCCGACGCTCGCGACCTTCGCGCGGTTCAGCACCGCGAGCAGCACGACACCGATCGCCGCGAACAGCAGCATCGCGAGCGACAGCTCGGCGGTGTAGAAGACCGCGATCACGAGGATCGCACCCAGGTCGTCGATGATCGCGACCGCGGTCAGGAACACCTTCAGCGAGGCCGGCACGCGCGAGCCCAGCAGCATCAGGATGCCCAGCGCGAACGCGATGTCGGTCGCGGTCGGGATCGCCCAGCCGCGCAGCGCGATCGGGTCGCCGTGGTTCAACGCGACGTAGATCAGCGCCGGCACGACCATCCCGCCCAACGCCGCGGCAATCGGCAGCGACGCCCGCTTCACCGATGCGAGTTCGCCGGCCAGCACCTCGCGCTTGATCTCGAGTCCGACGACGAAGAAGAACACCGCCATCCACAGGTCGTTGACCCACAGCAGCAGCGGCTTGGACAACACCAGCCCGTCGTTCGCGATGCGCACCTCGCCGCGCATCTCGACGAAGCTGCGGTAGTGCGGCGCGAGCGCCGAGTTGCTGACGATCAACGCGACGATCGCCGCCAGCGCGAGCACGATGCCGCCGGCGGATTCGGAGGCGATGAAACGGCGCAGGGTGTTGATCACGAGTCGGCGGTGGCGTCCTTCGGTGAGCGCGCATTGTGGGCCACAAAACCCTGCATTCGCGGGGTCGCGGAGGCGGAGCGTGCCCGACAGAATCCACCCCGATTCATAAAAGCCGACCAACCGGCTACAACAGGAGAGGACCCCATGACCCCCATCAAGACCCTGGCGATCGCCGGCATCGCCCTGAGCGCCTTCGTCGGTTCGGCACAGGCCGCGGACTGCACGACATTCGGCTCCGGCGTCGATGCCGGTACGTCCAGCACGGCCGACGTCACCTACAACGGCGTCGAATCGACGGCCTGCGTGATTTCCGCCGTGAATCCGCAGCAAGGCGCCGAGGGCAACACCAGCGGGTTCAGCGGCGCCTTCGGCTCGGACTGGGATCTGCTCGCCAAGGTCAGCTCGACCGGCGTGGTCAACGGCGGCAACCCCATCGTCTACAACGGCATCACCTTCACCAGCTCGATCACGGGCCTTCCCGGCACGAGCGGCAGTTGGACGTTGACGTCCGACCAGGGCGTGACCCTCGACCTCGTGTTTGCGATGCACGGCAGCAACCGCAGCGGCGCGTTCCTGTTCGACGACCTGAGCCTGGCCAGTGGCGGCACCGGCGCCTGGGAAATCAACTGGCTCAACCTCGGCGGCAACATCCCGAACTACTCGAGCCTGACGCTGTTCGTGCGCGACGTGGCCGTCGCGCCGGTTCCGGAGCCCGAGACCTACGCGCTGATGCTGGCCGGCCTCGGGGCGATCGGCTTCATCGCCCGGCGCCGCAAGGCCTGAGCGAGCCACCTGAACCCACCGAAAGGGCACCGCAAGGTGCCCTTTTTGCTGGCCGCCGATAATGCCGGACCGCTTGTCCAGCTTTCCTCCCGACTCCCATGACGACCACGATTCGCTACGCCGACCTCGTCGAAAGCGTTGCCGGTGCCCTGCAGTACATCTCTTACTACCACCCGGCCGACTACATTGCGCACCTCGCGCGCGCCTATGAGCTCGAGCAGAGCCCGGCCGCGAAGGACGCGATCGCGCAGATCCTGACCAACTCGAAGATGTGCGCCGAGGGCCGGCGCCCGATCTGCCAGGACACCGGCATCGTCAACGTGTTCCTGAAGATCGGCATGGACGTGCGCTTCGAGGGCTTCGGCGACAAGAGCATCGAGGACGCGGTCAACGACGGCGTGCGCCAGGGCTACCTGAACCCCGACAACGTGCTGCGCGCGAGCATCGTCGCCGACCCGCATTTCGAGCGCAAGAACACCAAGGACAACACGCCCGCGGTCGTGCACATGTCGCTGGTGCCGGGCCGCACGGTCGACGTGCAGGTCGCGGCCAAGGGCGGCGGCAGCGAGAACAAGAGCAAGTTCGTGATGATGAACCCGAGCGACTCGCTCGTGGACTGGGTGCTGAAGACCGTGCCGACGATGGGCGCGGGCTGGTGCCCGCCCGGCATGCTGGGCATCGGGATCGGCGGCACCGCCGAGCGCGCGATGCTGATGGCCAAGCAGAGCCTGATGGACGACATCGACATGTACGAGCTGAAGCGCCGCGGCCCGCAGAACAAGGTCGAGGAGCTGCGCATCGAGCTGTGCGACAAGATCAACGCGCTTGGCATCGGCGCGCAAGGCCTGGGCGGGCTGACGACGGTGCTCGACGTGAAGATCGCGACCTACCCGACGCATGCCGCGAGCAAGCCGGTCGCGATGATCCCGAACTGCGCGGCCACGCGCCATGCGCACTTCGTGCTCGACGGCTCGGGCCCGGCCTATCTCGAGCCCCCCAGCCTGGACCTGTGGCCCGATGTGCAGTGGGCGCCCGATTACAACAAGTCGAAGAAGGTCGACCTGAACACGCTGACCAAGGAACAGGTCGCCTCGTGGAAGCCGGGCGACACGCTGCTGCTGTCCGGCAAGATGCTGACCGGCCGCGATGCCGCGCACAAGCGCATCCAGGACATGTTGGCCAAGGGCGAGCCGTTGCCGGTGGACTTCACGAACCGCGTGATCTACTACGTCGGCCCGGTCGATCCGGTGCGCGACGAGGTCGTCGGCCCTGCGGGCCCGACCACCGCGACGCGCATGGACAAGTTCACCGAGATGATGCTCGCGCAGACCGGGCTGATCGCGATGATCGGCAAGGCAGAGCGCGGGCCGGTCGCGATCGACGCCATCAAGAAGCACAAGAGCGCGTACCTGATGGCCGTCGGCGGCGCCGCGTACCTGGTCTCGAAGGCGATCAAGCAATCGCGCGTGCTGGGCTTCGGCGACCTCGGCATGGAAGCGATCTACGAGTTCGACGTGACCGACATGCCGGTGACGGTCGCGGTCGATGCGAACGGCGTCTCGGTGCACAACACCGGGCCGCAGGAGTGGGAAGCGCGCATCAAGGCCAGCGGCGGCATCGGCAAGATTCCGGTCACGGCGGCCTGAGCCGCGCCGCGCAGTAGGGCACGCTTCGGCCGATGATTCGGCGGCTGCGTCTCGCGTCGGGGCAGGTGCTGTGGTGCTACATCGCGCTGCACTTCCTGAACCACGCGCTCGGGCTGATCTCGCTGGATGCCGCGGAGGGTGGCCTGCGCGTCGCCGCGGCGGCATGGCAAAGCCTGCCGGGTACCGTGCTGCTGTACGGCGCGTTCGGCGTGCATCTCGCGCTCGCGCTGACCGGGCTGCATCAGCGCCACACGCTGCGGTTGCCGCCGCTGGAGCTGATCCGCATCGTGTTCGGCCTGACGATCCCGCTGCTGGTGTTCGGGCATGTGGTCAGCACGCGCGTCGCGCACGACTGGTTCGGCGCGGCCGCGCAATACCGGCGCGTGGTGGCCAGCCTGGTCGCCGACGGTTCGACCGGCTGGCAGCTCGCGCTGCTCGCGCCGGGCTGGCTGCACGGTTGCATGGGGCTGAACGTCGCGCTGCGCCACCGCGCCTGGTTCCAGCGCGCGCGGCCGCTGCTGCTCGCGCTGGTGATCGCCCTGCCGCTGCTCGCGGCCGGCGGCTTCTGGACGATGACGCGCGACGTCGCCGCGCTCGGGATCGGCATCGCCAGCGGCCCGCACACGCCCGCGTTGGCCCCGGCCCAGCGGGCCGAGCTCGGCGCACTGCGCGTGCATCTGCTGCAGGCCTACTTCGTGCTGGTCGCAGCCGTGCTCGCGTCGCGGAGCTGGCGCGACTGGCGCTCGTGGCGCCGGCGTAGCATCTCCTCACCTTGAACCCGACTCGACGTACACGATGACCGGTCTCGCGCGCCGCCGCCTGCTGTCCCGCTGCGCCGGGGTGCTGCTTTCCGCGCTGGTGTGGCCCGCGGCACAGGCCGATGGCCCGCGCCAGATCGCCTGGTCCGAGCTCGTCCCCCAGGACGGGGACAGCATGAAGGCGCTGCGCGGCGTCGACCTCTCGACACTGCAGGACGACGACCCGCGCGCCAACGAGCTGCTGATGAAGATGCGCGAGGCGGCCGACAACGCGCCGCCCAACCCGGCGCTGGCCGGCAGCCAGATCCGCATCGCCGGCTTCATCGTGCCGCTCGAGGAGAACGGCGGCGAGATCACCGAGTTCCTGCTCGTGCCCTACTTCGGCGCCTGCATCCACACGCCGCCGCCGCCGGCGAACCAGATCATCCACGTCAACGCGCCGCCGGCGAGCAAGGGCTGGCGCTCGATGGACCTGGTCTGGATCACCGGCACGCTGCGCATCAGCCGCGCCGACACGATGATGGGCGTCAGCGGCTACCAGATGCGTGCAGAGACCATGACGCGCGCGACACCGGCATCCGCCAAGTAGATCCTGGATCCGAAGACCGGCTACTGTTTGCCGATCTCCATCAGCAGCCGCGTCGTCAGGTACAGCCGCGGCACGATCGAATCGATCTCGATGTACTCGTCGCGTGCGTGGTAGCCGAAGCCGGCCAGGCCGAAGCTCTCGACCACGGTGGCCTTGCCCGAGCGCCGTGCATAGGCCGCATCGGTGCCGCCGCCGGTCATCGGCGCGAGCGCGAGGTCGCGGTCGATCTCCTTGTAGATCGCCTGCCCCTTCTGCGCGAGCGCCAACCCCGGCGCGCCGGCGATGAACGACGGGCGGCCGACCACCAGCTTCGCGGTCGTCGTGGTGTCCGGAATCAGCTGGCTGCTCGCGACCTTTGCCTGCAGCGCGTCGCGCAGCTTGTTCTCGGCGCGGGGCACGGTGATGCGCACGTCGCCGTATGCGGTCGCGAGCTCGGGGATCTGGTTGCGCGCCTTGTTCGAGATCACGTTGGTCCAGTTCAGCGTGACGCCGGGGATGTCCTTCGCGAGGTCGCGGGTCTGCAGCATCTGGTGCGAGATCTCGAGGATCGCGTTGCGGCCGAGCTC